>CAYNRI010000027.1:15573-29172 GCA_964399575.1 uncultured Rikenellaceae bacterium | reverse complement strand
CTTGAGCAAAGCGGTTTTTCATCAAGCAGGAAACTGGCAGGCGTTTTTTATGGCTATGATGCTGTTGTTCTTAAAGTTTTTTTCACTGCAGCTATTACTGCAATGCTTGGACTGTTATTTTTCAGCCTTTTCGGATGGATAGAGCTTGATCTTGTCTATGTCAACCCGACCTACCTTACATCCGCTATAGTAGGTGGTGTTATTATGGGAGTCGGTTTCATAATGGGAGGATATTGTCCCGGGACAAGTTTCTGCGGAGCATCAATTGGCAAAATTGATGCTATGGTTTTCGTTGGGGGACTGTTTATCGGGGTTATAATATTTGGAGCCGGCTATGGCATCTGGGAGAAAATGTACCTGGCCAAATTCCTGGGATTCCCTAAAATCAGTACAGCACTCGGATTATCTGATGGGATATTTGCGTTAATTCTGATAATAGTCGCACTTGGGATGTTCTGGGTAGCTGAATGGGCAGAGAAACAATTCCCGAGAGCAGAATACTAAGTAAAGAAGAGAGGGAGAGAGGGCAAAGGGGAGAGAAGATATTAGTTGCATATATTGAAATATTTAACATAAAATTATAATTACTATGAGACCACGTTCATTACTTGCATTATTTTTAATTCCGATGGGATTGATTATTGCAGCTGTTCCGCAAAATACAACAAGGCCTTATAAACTGACTGCGGAGGAACTTCTTGCCGAGGCTAATACACGCACCCAGTTCGTTACCCCTGAAGTGGTCGCGGATATGATTATTAAGAAAGACCCCTCACTCAGACTGATAGATGTAAGAAGCCAGGCTGAATTTGAGAAATTCAGCCTGCCTGGTGCTATCAACATACCCTATGGTGATATCCTTTCTGATGAACATACAGATATCCTTAACCAGGATGTTTTCATGAACGTTTTTTATTCCAACGGCACACTTACGGCAAATGAAGCCTGGATGCTGACACGCCAGCTGGGCTATGAAAATAATTACGTCCTGGAAGGCGGACTGAACTACTGGTTTGATGCGATTATTAATCCACAGAAACCTGCAGATTCAAGTTCCGACGAAGAGTTTGCTAAATATGATTTCAGGAAAAGCGCAGGAATGGCTCTCGGTGGAGGAAACGTTGTTATGCCCGCGCAGGAAAAACAGGCTCCTTCAGCGAAACCTGTTATTAAAGCTGCACCGAAGAAGAAAAAAGCAGCAGGAGGATGCTGATACGAAAGTGCCGCTGAATCCGGCTGAACACTTTATTACATTCTGATGATAAATGTTATTGCAGGTGTTATTTTAGCCGGTGGAGAAAATAAACGCTTCGGAGGATTAACAAAGGCAAAGCTCCTGATCCGTGGAGAACCTATAATTGGCAGAATAATTACCGTAATTAAAGATTTATTTCCTGAGATAATAATTGTTACAAACAAGCCGGAAGAATTCTCTGAGTTTAATGAGTTCTCATTAGTACCTGACCTGATTAAGAATTCAGGTCCTCTTGCAGGCATCCATGCTGCACTAACATCAACAACTTCTGATGCAGTTTTTGTTTTTGCATGCGATAACCCTTTTCCCGATAAAAAGATCATTGCATCGATGATAAATGAATTTAATATTAATAACCATGATGTTTTGGTCCCCAGATTGGGTAGTTTTATTGAACCATTGCATGCAGTATATCGCAGGACTTTAACAAATGACATTAAAACATTTCTGTTGGATAAAAAAGGAAGGGCTGTCAGGGATTTCCTTGATGAAGTCAATACAGGTTATTTTCGATTGAGTGATACTTTTAGGAACAGACAAGCGTTTACAAACATAAATACTATGCTCGATTTGAATCATCTCCGGAAAAAATAAATACTATGAAAAAATGTCTTCCAGTTCTTGTTTTTATGCTTTGCAGTATATTGTCTGTTTATAGCCAGAATCAGAAAGCTCCAAAAGATCCGGCCGGTCAGTGGAAATTGTCAGCTCCCTATGCTCCTGAAGGTTTTAACACCGGAACCGTCACTGTGAATAAGGCCGAAAAGGCATATGACGTATCAATGAAATTTAATTATGGTGATTTTACTTTATCAGGAGAGGATGTAGTTTTCCGGAATGATTCACTGATGTTCTTCATTTTTGTCGAAGGTGCTATAATTGACGTGGCCCTTAAGCTTGAAAACGGATCCAGGATGACTGGCGCTGCATCTACTCCGGATGGACCGATCCCAGTAAGCCTTGAAAAGACAGTTGCTGAAGAGTTGAAAAATTAAGAACCGATCGATGGTGTTGCCTGGAAGAGATCCTTTTTACCGGGTCTTTTTCTAATGCTTTGCGTTGAGCTGCTTGTTTTTACTTGCTGTAAAGATGATTTTAAACAATACGGCATATTGTATGAAGTACCGGTCTTTGAAGCTCCTGTACATCTGCAGTATCCGCCGCGTTTCCCGGCAATCATGGCAAGTCTTTCTTTAAAGCTACTGTCAAGAGATCTTCTGATCTCGAAACCCTTCATCAGCTCGGCAACTGTATCTTATGCGTCAGAACTGCTTCCTCCGTTGCCGCATATCAGAAGTTCGCCATTATGCCTATAACAATCAATTATCACCCTTGCAACTTTGTCTATTGCTGAGCTCAATCCCTCAAGGACCCGGTACCTGAGACACAATAGGTGTATTTCGCTCTCTTTCTTCATTTTTCCTTTGATTTCTGCGATAAAAGTATTAATTTTATTATATATGGTTGAAATAATCAGGGTTAATCCTTCACAGACTCACCGCTCACTGCTCACCGCTCCCTGCTCCTAAGCAAAGACATCCCCCTGCCCCTCCCGCTGAGACGGGATCTCCGTTTCACTCCGACCTTCAAAGGGGGAATCGGATTGTGCTTGCTCCAGACTCACTGCTCCCTGTTTTACCATCCGAAGCTTCAGCGAAGGATGACTCTTCGCCGTTGCACCGTTGATACGTATAAATACCCTGTGAAAAATAGGTTTTAACCCTCTTATGAGATTGAGCTCTAAACAATACTTTTGTTTTTTAGTAATAGCACCTAAGAATAAATTCTATGCCTGATTATTATAAAATGCTGAAGGAGGACATCAGATTCGAAGAAGGATTGCATGCCTGCATGAACTGCGGCGTTTGCACAGCTATATGTCCTGCAGCAGAATTCTATGACTATGATCCCAGAAAGATAGTAGATCTTGTTCAATCAGAAAACAACGAGGAGATCGGGAAGCTATTAAAATCAGAGACAATCTGGTATTGTGGTGAATGCATGTCATGCAAGACGAGATGCCCCAGGGGAAACACTCCTGCCCTTGTTGTTATGGCACTGAGGACCCTCTCAATGAAACTGGGATATTTTACCGAGTCAGAGAAAGGTCGTCAGCAGTTTGCAATCAAGAGAACTGTTGGTGAGAATATCTTCAAATACGGTTACTGTGTTGCATCATATGCTGTTAGCCCTGAAATGCACAGGGAGCAAGGCCCCATCTGGGAATATATTCTCGAAAATACCGACGATGTCTTTGAGCGTTTTGGCGGACATGTAAAAGTCCCGGGTGAAGGTCCTTTGAGAGAGATCCCTGAGGATGTAAGGCAGGAGTTGAAGAACATTTTTGATGTAACGGGAGGCACTGCGTTGTTTGATACAATAGAACAGCATTCCAAAAAGAAAGCTGCAGATCTTGGCTTGCAGTTTAGTAAGGAAGGTATTGATAATGAGTATTTTATTGAGGTTTTTACTGCTAACAGGAAGAAACACACAATCTGAATTTTAAAACAAAGCTATGATTGAAGAAGGTAAAAAGAGAGTCTGGTCAGAGTATCAGAAAGATATCCCTGATGATCATTATTTCTATGTACGCTCATGTATAAGGCAGAGTTTTTTCCCGGGTTCTGAACAATTTTTCCTTATGTTCATGAAAGATGTTCTCGGAAAGGATTTCTTTGAGAATCCATCCCACACCACCTGTACCGGTATCGGCTATCATGCTGACGTTGTCCCATTTCAGACAATTCAGACTGTGATAGCCCGTCATTTTGCTCTGATGAAAGAATCAGGTTATAAGAACATAGCAATATCATGCGTGACTTCTTTTGGCATATATACTGAAATAATTGAAACCTGGAAGCATTTCCCGGAGGAACTTGAAAAGATACGCGAATATCTTTATAAAGCAACAGGGAGGGAGTTTGATGTGCCTGAGACGATGGCACATACAAGTGATATAATATATAAGTTCAGAAATGAGATATCAGCAAAAGCAAAGAACCTGCTGATAAATAAAAAGACCGGCGAACCCTTGAAAGTTGTTGAACATATAGGTTGTCATTATGCCAAGATGTTCCCGAAATACGGGGTTGGGGGCGCTGAGTTTCCAAGGGTCTTAAGTGGAATGATAGAAGCCTGGGGAGGTAAGGTTGTTGATTATCCGGAGAGGCGGCACTGCTGCGGCTTTGGTTTCAGACAGTACCTTGTGCAGGCCAACAGGGGTTATTCACTTTCAAATACAATAAAGAAATTCTCTTCGATGCAGCCATATAAACCCGATCTGGTGCTTACTAATTGTCCGGGTTGCACGATGTTCATGGATAAATGGCAGTATACAATGAAGGAGATGGAAGGAACAGTCTACGGAGAGAATGGAGAATCAATCCCGGTACTTACATATGAAGAGCTTGCAGGTCTTGTGCTGGGTTATAACCCATGGGATCTTGGACTGCAGTATCACATGGTACAGTCTGAGCCGCTTCTAAGGAAGATGGGTATTGAATATGATCCTGGCGACAAGTACAAAACCAAAGATGGCAGACAGATGCCGATCCCGGAGAACATGATAAATGCGTAACATGAGTTCAAGGGTAGTTGTTATCGGTGGCGGAGTTGCCGGAATGGAAGCAGCAGGTCAGCTTGCAGGAAGAGGATGCAATGTAACTGTATTCGAGAAGGATACCGAGACAGGGGGCCATGTTAAAAACTGGTTCCATCTTTTTCCCGACAGAAAAGACAGCAGGGATGTGCTGAGATATCTTGGTAACAAAATAAATCATACTAACATAACTCTTTTTACAGGTACTTCTGTTGAAGGGATACAGCCATCAAACGGTTCATTTTCAGTACTCACCGGTGATGGTAATGAAATTACGGCTGATGCTGTTGTTGTTGCTACAGGTTTTGATCTGTTCAGGAGCGAAAGGAAGGAGGAATACGGCTATGGTATCTATGAGGATGTGATCACCTCAGCCGATCTTGAAAAAATGTTCCGCGACGGTGCGGTCAGAAAACATGATGGAAGCAAGCCTCATAAAATAGGGTTGGTCCACTGTGTAGGTTCACGTGATGAAAAAGCAGGCAACCTTTATTGCTCTAAACTCTGCTGTGTGACAGCAGTAAAACAGGCGATAGAGATAGCTGAAAATATTGAAAATGCCAAAGTATTCTGTTTTTACATGGACATGAGGATGGGCGGTGCAATGTATGAGGAACTGTACAGGGAAGCCCAGGAGCAATATGGCATTGGTTTTATAAGGGGAAAGGTTTCTGAAGTAGCTCAGAATATTGACAATAAGCTGATAGTCAAAGTAGAGGATACACTTACCGGCAGACCTCTCAAAATGGAGATTGATCTGCTTGTGCTGATGGCGGGAATGGAAATGTCGGAAGGAGGAAAGAAGATCGCTCTGTCAGCCGGCCTGGACACCGGTGACAATCGATTCTTTAAGCCCGCTGATCTTCATTTTGCAAGTAATGAAAGCAATGTAAAAGGCGTTTTTTATGCCGGTACATGCACAATGCCAATGAATATTACTGAAGCTATTTCTCATGCACGTGCAGCAGCAGCTGACGTGATGGATTATCTTGACAGGAGAGCAGACTGAAATGGAGAAATTCGGGTTCGCACTTGTAAAAGGCAGGAGGATCGACTATGATTCAAATGATAAGAGCATTGCTGAATATGTTGCAGCCAGGGAACCCAGTTTCAGAGTATGTATAGAATGCGGATGTTGTACAGCTGCTTGCACTACAGGTAATTTCACGAAATTCAGTCTGAGAGAAATTCAGATACTTATTAAACGTGGTGAAAATGATGAAGTTCGCGATAAGATAAGTAAATGTATGTTGTGTGGTAAATGCACACTCGTTTGTCCCCGGGGTGTTAATACAAGAAATGTAATATTGCTGATTCAGGAAGCTTTCAGGAAAAAGACAGAAAATGCAGTTTGATCCTTTTGTAATACCGTTCAATATCGGACTCTACTTCATACTCATCTATGCAGTAGCAAGAAGTGTACGCTGGTTCACCAATCTTTCAAGGCCTGATAAGCTGAGACTTCAGCGGGGATTTTTTGGCAGGGCATTTGGAAAAAGCCTGAAAGAGATCTTCATGGAGAGCCTTATACACAGAAAGATCCTGAAATCTAACTTCCGGCTGGGATATATGCATATGAGCCTTGCCTTCGGATGGTTCCTTCTGATCTTATTTGGAACTATCGAGGCTGATTTTTTCGGTACGCGTCATCTTAACCCTCCCTATAAGTCTATATTCTTTAAGTTCTTTAATCCCGACCATGGCCGGACAGGCTTTGAAGCAGTATATTCATTTCTGATGGATTTTATTTTGGCTTTTATTCTCTCAGGATTGATACTTGCAGTGATGAAAAGGTTTTCATCAAAAGTTGTCGGAATGAAGAAGACAACAAAACTTAAAACTCTTGATAAAGTTGCTCTGACATCTCTCTGGCTTATTTTTCCGAGTCGTCTTATTGCTGAGAGCTTTACAAGCGGAGCTTACGGAACAGGAAGCTTCCTGACAGGATCACTGGGATCAGTGCTTGCGTCATTCCTCCCTGCGAATGAACTTGCATACCCTTTCTGGTGGTTATATTCGCTATCTCTTGGTACATTTTTCATGTTGCTCCCGGTAACAAGGTACATGCATATCCCCACAGAACTGTTCCTGATATTTGCAAGAAACTCAGGTATTAGAACTGGTGATCAGGCCGGGGCATTCACTGAGATCCAGAATTATTCATGCTCCTCATGCGGTATCTGTATTGATGCCTGCCAGTTGAATTTCTCCACGGGTATTACAAACATACAATCGGCATATCTGATGAAGGGCATTCGCAACAATGAGGATGTTAGTGATATTGCATTTAATTGTCTGATGTGCGGAAGATGTGATCGTTATTGTCCTGTCGGTATAGAACTGACCCCCATAAGGATGATAAGAAGAAGGGCAGAGCCGGTTAAGCCCAAGAAACAAAGTCTGTGGTCAAGGTATTTTCCTGATCAGGTCAAAATCACCAATGCAAGATCAAATTGTCAGCCATCTTTCAGCTGGCTTCCGGAAGCCAAAACTAAAAAAGCCGAGGTCTTATACTATGCCGGTTGCATGACTCATCTTACCCCGGCTATAAAGAAAGCGATGATGAAAATACTTGATGCCTCAGGTATGAATTACAGGTTCCTTGATGAGGATGGAGGTGTTTGTTGCGGTCGGCCGCTGATGCTTGCAGGTAAGGATAAGGAAGCCAGAGAGCTTATAAATTACAACTCAGAGATGATAAGGAAGTCCGGGGCAAGGATCCTTGTTACTTCATGTCCTATATGTTATAAAGTATTCAGGGAAAGCTACTATCTCGATGTGGAACTAATGCATCATACCCAGTTTATAAAAATGCTTATAGATGAGGATATGCTGAGGTTAAGATTCCTGAGGAAAAAGGTTGCATATCATACACCATGTGATCTTGGACGCGGATCAGGTATCTATGATGAACCCAGAGAGGTTCTCAGGCATGTAGCCAGGCTTCAGTCAACAGATTTCGATGATGATGATTCATTATGTTGCGGAGGCAGCCTTGGTAACACTAAAATAAGTTACAAACAGAAAAATAAGATAGCAAGCGATGCTGCAATGGCTCTCACAAAAGGGAAACCCGACATCCTGGCAACGGCGTGCCCTCTGTGCAAGAAGACTTTTTCACCCGTGACGGGAACAAGAGTCGCTGACATTGCCGAAATAGTTGCAGAGGCTATAACTCCGTATCCTTCAGCATCAGGGAAATACCTTTCCAGGGAATTAATCCGGGAACCAGCAGACATATCCTGAAAATGGTGTATATCATATCACCACTTGTCTAAGCTTTTATCCTGTTGGTCAAAATCACCTGCCTGTTCATTATTTCTTCATAATAATTTCCGGATATTTGACATGTTTTATTTAAGTCCCCTTTGAACACAATGGAACGATATTTGTTCCGTTATACATTAAATTAAATACAGCATCAGACTAAAATGAGAAAAACAACTTTTGTGTGGGCAACAATACTAAGCATGGGCTTATTATTTTCATGTAATAGTTCAACCGAAAACAAAGAATCAGGAAACAGAAACAACAACAGCAATGAAATATTGCAGAGAGAGGATGGAACCATATCTCTTAATCTGGAAAAGGCTGATTGTTATAGTGATATGGTCAACCCGTCGGGAAATACTGCTGAGTGGAGCGTTGTTGTATCAAAAGCCGGCAGGTACAATGTCTGGCTTTCAAGTGCCACAAAAGATACAACAGATCTGAAATACAAGAACAATGTACTTGTCAGCGTTCAGGATTTAAGGATTGAAGGACACCCGAATTGCGATAAGATCGTTCTTGACTCAAAGGATGTTTCTTATCCCTATTTCAGATGCGATTCATTTATCGGATCAATGTATATACAGGATACAGGCGTCTTTAACGTACAGGTAATAAGCGAGAAAATACTTCCTAAAGATTTTAGTGATACTGAAATGACCGGAGCTTCAATTTCAAGACTTCTGTCAGTGTCTTTCACACCAGAAAGAAGAAACTAAACAATCATCGTTTCTTTTCGATCCATTGCCTTGCATTCACGAAAGCCTGAAGCCAGGGCGTAATTTCATCATTCTTTCTTTCAGCCGGATAATAACCGCATTGCCATGGCAGAAAAGCTCTTTCAAGATGAGGCATCATAACAAGATGCCGGCCATCATTTGAGCACAGGGCAGCAGTATCATAATCAGAACCATTTGGATTGGCAGGGTAGGTGTGAGATGAGTATTTCATTGGTATGCTGTATTTATCCTCACTGTATGGAAGCCTGAAACGGCCTTCACCATGAGCTACCCATATACCAAGCTCCATCCCTGCCATATTGCCAAGCATTATCGAATTATTTTCACTGATCTTAACACCAAGAAAAGCTGATTCAAATTTCCCGGAGCTGTTATGCAGAAGTTCCGGCCTTTCTTTGTGCTCGGGATAAATAAGTCCCAGCTCAGCCATTAGCTGGCAACCGTTACATACGCCAAGAGATAGGGTATCATTTCTTTTGTAGAAGTTCTCAAGGGATTGTTTTGCTCTTGTATTGTACCTGAAAGCCCCGGCCCAGCCTTTTGCTGATCCAAGTACATCGGAATTGGAAAATCCTCCGACGAAGACAATCATGCTGATATCTTCAAGGTTCTCTCTTCCGCTAACGAGGTCAGTCATGTGAACATCTTTCACATCGAAACCCGCAAGATAAAGAGCGTACGCCATCTCCCTGTCACCATTGACACCTTTCTCCCTTATTATAGCAGCTTTAACACCGCTCATCTTTCTCCTTTCAGGACTTATGCCCAGCGATCTGAAGCTTCCCTGAAAACCGCCTGTTTCTATTTTCAGTGAGTGATTCAGGTAATTATCATATCTTTCTTTTGCCATTTTCTCTCCGGATTGCCTGCAATCGAGAAGATAGGATGTTTTGAACCATTTATTCCGGAGCTGATCAATATCAAATTTTGTATGAAAGTCATTGTGGGTCAGAAAGATCCTACGCTCGTGCACAGGATGGCCTATTGAATAATAGGATATGCCATTTTCAAGAAGTATCTCTGCTACCTCATTCTCATCCCTGACCTGGATTATAATGCCAGGATTCTGGCTGAATAATATCCTTATAAGATCATCATCGTTTAAAGCTGACAGGTTTACAGCCAGCCCGCCAGCGACATTTGAAAAGCACATTTCAAGAAGTGTTGTGAGCATTCCTCCGGCTGAGATATCATGACCTGCAAGTATCTTGTCTTTAAGAATGAGTTCCTGTATCGTGTTGAACACTTCAGCAAAATATGCAGGATCTTTTACAAAAGGTGCTTTGGTTCCCAGCCTGTTTGTAACCTGCCCGAGAGCACTTCCTCCGGTTCTGAAGAGATCGCGGCTCATATCGATATACAGAAGGCTTGTGTAGGGATCATTTACAACAACAGGTTCAACTATCCGCCTGATGTCTTTTACCTCTCCGGCTGCAGTAATTATTACAGTTCCGGGAGAATATACAACCTGATCCGGGTATTTCTGTGTCATCGACAGACTGTCCTTCCCGGTAGGGATATTTATCCCGAGAGCTATGGCAAAATCACTGGCTGCCTTAACTGCTTCATACAGCCTTGAGTCTTCTCCTTCATTCCTGCAAGGCCAGATCCAGTTAGCTGATAATGAAATACTTTTGATCTTGTTTTCAAGCGGGGCCCATATTATGTTTGTAAGGGCTTCAGCGATTGACAGCACTGAGCCGGAAGCAGGATCAATAAGACCTGCAGCAGGAGCATGACCAATTGAGGTTGCCATTCCTGATCTGCCCCTGTAATCGAGGGCTATTACCCCGGTATTATTAAGAGGAAGCTGCAATTGTCCCGCACTTTGCTGCCTGGCTATCCTTCCTGTTACTGATCTGTCGACTTTATTTGTAAGCCAGTCCTTACATGCTACTTCTTCAAGCTGAAGTATCATTTCGGCATATTTATGCAATTTTCCCTTGTCATAGCTGATCTCGCTGTAAACCTGATGGATACTAGTATCATTCATTATTGTCCGGGGAGGATTGCCAAAAAACGATTCAAGATCAAGATCAACAGGCTTGTCTCCTGTCTGCGGATTTGTAAGTACGAACCTATTATCTCCTGTCACTTCGCCAATTATATACAGGGGTGCTCTTTCCCTTTCGGCTATTTTTGTAATTATGTCGACAGAGCTCTTCTTCATAACAAGACCCATGCGTTCCTGCGATTCGTTCCCAATGATCTCTTTTGCCGAAAGAGTCGGATCTCCGACCGGCAGCTTACTTATATCAACAATCCCGCCCGTCTCTTCAACAAGTTCAGAAAGGCAGTTTAGATGTCCTCCTGCTCCATGGTCGTGAATTGAGATAACCGGATTTTTATCCATCTCGCCTAAGGCTCTTATTGCATTATAAACCCGTTTTTGCATTTCAGGATTGGCACGCTGAACAGCATTTAATTCTATTGAGCTGTCGTATTTACCCGTTTCTACAGAAGAAACGGCTCCGCCTCCCATGCCTATCCTGTAGTTATCTCCTCCAAGAAGTATTATGGCATCACCTTTTTCCGGAGTATTCTTTTCACTTGCATTTTTCTTGCCTGTGCCAACACCGCCTGCAAGCATTATCACTTTGTCAAAACCGTATTGCCTGCCATTCTCAAAATGTTCGAATGTAAACACCGATCCACATATAAGAGGCTGGCCGAATTTATTTCCGAAATCACTTGCACCATTTGAAGCTTTGATGAGGATATCTCCGGGTGTCTGGTAAAGCCATGGCCTTTCATCCGTTGCCTTTTCCCATTGTCTGGCTCCCTCTGTCCTCGGATAAGATGTCATGTAAACAGCTGTCCCGGCAACAGGGAAGGCTCCCTTGCCTCCGGCAATCCGGTCCCTTATCTCACCGCCGGTCCCGGTTGAAGCCCCGTTAAAGGGTTCGACAGTTGTTGGAAAATTATGAGTTTCAGCCTTTAATGATAAAACCGATTCAAAGCTCTTAATTTTAAAGAAATCGGGCTTATCCTGTGTGCCCGGTGCAAACTGCTCAATAACAGGGCCCTGTATAAAAGCACAATTATCCTTATATGCCGATACGACCCTGTTTGGATTCAGTTTAGTTGTTAGTTTTATCATCTGGAAGAGAGAAGCTTCTTTCTCCTTGCCGTCAATAATGAAAGTGCCGTTGAAAATTTTATGCCGGCAGTGTTCAGAATTTACCTGAGAGAACCCGAAAACTTCGCTGTCAGTCAGCTTCCTTCCGAGTTTTCTGCCCAGATCTTCAAGATACTCTATCTCCTGTTCATTAAGCGCAAGACCTTCTTTCCTGTTATATTCCCTGATATTATCAATATACAGTATGGGTTCCGGCTGACGGTCGATTGTAAAAAGATCCTGATCAAGACCCTTATATACTGCCTGCAGCATCGGATCATATACAGAGCTCTTTTTTGCGTTACTGAATTGCTCTATCCTGTCAATACCTTTTATCCCCATATTCTGAGTTATCTCAACAGCATTTGTGCTCCATGGGGTTATCATTTCCTTACGCGGGCCAATATAGTTTCCGGTCAGAAATTCCTTATCTAAAAGTTCAGAATCTCCGAAAAGCCATCTTAATTTACTCAGGTCTTTTTCGGAGATCTTTAAATGTGTTCCAACCGCAATTATTGTCCTTGATTTGTCCTGGAAGAATAGTATCATTGCAATATATTGATATTCAGTGTTATAAAATAAAATAATACTGTCAGATAGTAAAGGTAAATATAATACTTGTTTAAGAAATACTGAGTATCAGGTATCATGCACATTCTTTCATTGATTTTCTTCGTCTACCCCGACCCCAAGGGGAGCGAAGAAATTAACAGGTAAGATGGAGTATCAACTATCTGGAATCTTTCAAACCGCTTCTTTCCAGGAAGGCGCTGATTGTTGGCTCTTTTCCCCTGAATCTTATATAGAGTTTCATCGGTTTGTCGCTGGAGCCTTTTTCAAGTATGTTCTTTCTGAAAGAAGTTGCAGTTTCCCTGTTGAAGATACCTGTTTCCCTGAAGAATTTGAAAGCATCAGCATCGAGCACTTCGGCCCACTTATATCCATAATAGCCCGATGCATAACCCCCTCCGAATATGTGAGCGAATGAAACGCTTATGTTAGTTCCTTCGACCGGAGGGAACAATTCAGTAGAAGCTATTGCCCGCGTTTCGAACTCATTTATCTCTGCTTCAATTCTCCTTGTTACCGTGTGCCATGCCATATCGAGGAAACCGAAACTGAGTTGCCTGTTGCAGGCGTAACCTTCATTATATGTAAGTGAATCTTTTATCTTCCCGATAAGATCATCAGGAACTGGTTCATTAGTAAGATAATGTCGTGCCCATTTCTTCAGCCATTCCTTTTCACCGGCATAATTTTCCATTATCTGGGAAGGCAGTTCAACAAAATCACGTGCCACATTTGTCCCTGAAAGTGATTCATATCTGCATCTAGAAAAAATACCGTGAAGAGCATGACCGAATTCATGAAGAAATGTATTCACCTCTTCGAATGTAAGCAATGAAGGTCTCGTACCTGAAGGTCTTGTAAAGTTTGCAACAATAGAGATCAATGGTCTTATATCTTTTACTCCTGATATCCTTTGTTCCCTGTAGCTTGTCATCCATGCACCGCCGTTTTTTCCTTTACGGGGAAAGTAATCAATATACAGGACTGCCAGTAATGAGTTATCTGTATCAAGCACCTCCCAGGTCCTGACTTCTGTATTGTAAACAGG
>CAYNRI010000027.1:0-15563 GCA_964399575.1 uncultured Rikenellaceae bacterium | reverse complement strand
ACAGGATATCAACTAATTCCATGCACTTTGCGATCGAAAAATTCAATTACATGTCATATAAAAATGAATTGAAACAATTGATTGAATCTCTTTGACTCAGGTATAAATTTCAGGATTGTAAACAGGTATATCATACCGCGGGATAAACTTTATACCATAGAGGGAGGAAGCCAGATCGAGGACAGCCTCTTCCAGGTTTTCGAGTTTAAAATACGGTCTTAGAATTTCATCATCAACACTGAATTTCTCTTTACGGAGCTTCTCAGAATAAAAGGCCCAGTCCCATTTTTCAAATGAGCCCTTATGTCCGGTCCTGAGGGCATGATCCTTAACATTATTAAAGTCACGATGTGCAGCAGGAAGAGATGCCTTATGGAGTTCATCAAGAAATGAATTTACTTTTTCAACACTGTCAAGCATCCTGTCGCCGAGCATAAGTTCTGCGAAATTTGCGAATCCCAGTATATTGGCAAGCTCAAGCCGCAGATTTGTTATTCTGATAACCAATTGTTTGTTATCACAGGCATTTGAATTGTATGCCCGTGAAGAATAAGCTCTGAATATCTTTTCCCTCAGTTCCCTTATTTCAGAATATTTCATGAAGGGGATATAGCTGGGAGCATGCAGTGTAAAGACCCATCCTTTCTTCCCCCTGTTTTCTGCCTCCATGGAGGCCATTTCAATTATACCCTCCGGTAATCCTGCAAGATCATCTTCATCGGTGAGATGAAGCTCGAAAGCATTTGTCTCATCGAGTATATTTTCCTCGAACCTTACAGAAAGTTGTGAAAGTTCTTCAGATATTTCCCTGAATCTTGTTTTTTTGTCTTGTGGCAAACCGGCTCCGCCGAGAACGAAGTTCCTGTAATGCCTGTCAAGGAGCATCATCTGTTCAGTGTTCAGATCATACTGATCTTTTCTTTCATGAACATATTTTATCCTTGCAAAAAGCTTTTCATTTAAAGTTATATCATTTGAAAAGCGTGTAAGAAGCGGGGATATATCCCGGGTAACTGCCTGAAGTTCCTTATTTGTCTCGGCACTGTTAAGATTGAACAGAATTGCCGTTATGTCACCAATTTTTTCGCCGGCCTGATCAAGAGCAGCGACGCTGTTTTCAAAATCAGGGGCATCCGGGTTTGAAGAGATAAGTTCTATTTCTGCAGAAGCAGAAACAATGAGCTCTTCAATTGCCGGTCTGAAATGCCGGATTTCAATGGCAGGAAAAGGAGGGGAGCCAAAAGGAGCATCCCATTCCTGTAGCAGCGGGTTTATCATTTCTCAGAAAGGGAGATCACTCAGTTCATCTATCTCGGGAGGAACGTCCTCGAGCCCGGGACCAGGTGCCGGCTCCTGATTTCTCGACATGCCGGATAGTCTTTCAATTTTCCAGGCATCAAGGTTGGTGAAATAATTGATCCTCCCGTCGCGTTCCCATTTATTGCCCTTCACATTAAACCAGATCTTCACATCCTCGTTTAAGAATGATTCATTAATAAGATCGCATTTATCCTGGACAAGCTGGAATTTAATGTAATCAGTAAAGACTGCGGTTCCGCCACTTTCTTTCTTTTCAATTACAAATTCGCGTTTTCTGAATTTGTCACTTACCTGATTTACAGGGAGAATATCAATAATTCTGCCGGTGATTTCAAATGCCATCTGGATTAGCTTTTCTGATTATTAATCTGAAAATATTCCTGACCTGACCTGCTTCCCTCAGATATGAACTACTGTGTTATTTCGAGAAGTTCCACTTCAAAAATAAGGGTGGAAAATGGTTTTATTACATCGCCTGCTCCGTTTGCTCCGTAGGCTATATTCTCCGGCAGGCAGATCTTGAATTTTGAACCTACAGGCATAAGCTGAAGAGCTTCTGTCCATCCGGAAATAACGCCCGATACCGGGAATTCTGCAGGTTGGCCTCTGTCGACTGATGAGTCAAATTTAGTACCGTCGATGAGGGTGCCAACGTAATGAACTTTAACTGTGCTTTCGAGTGTTGGCTTTGCTCCCGTCCCCATCTTTATAACTTCATACTGTAAACCGCTGGGTGTAACTGTTACACCTTGTTTTTCTTTATTTTTCCGGAGGAATTCTTCGTTCTGCATAACATAATCTTTATATAATATTTTGTTTTGTTCGGCCTGGTTTGCTGCTCTTTCTTCTTCCCGCCTGTTCACATATACCATTATGAAAGCCCTTGCTTCGTCGTCGGACATTGCGGGTTCACCTTTTTTTCCATCTATCATAGCTTTGGCTACAAGCATGGGATCAAGCTCAAGGCTGTCATTTGTCAGAGCATTATAATTTACTATTCCAAAAGCATAGGAAAGAGAGTCACTTCCACTTTTTATTGTTGCCTTATTGACTGCATTTTTACCGCAAGATCCTGCTATAAAGGCCAATACTATTGTCAGAACTATTAATCCCTTGATTTTCATTTTAAATTTTTAAATTAAGTTTCCGCAAAGATAACACTTTGACCTTTGCAAAAAAGAGAATGATTGTTTTTTTCAGATTTTATAAGCGCGTATTATATGCCTTTTCCCTGCTGGTCCGGGATAAAGCTTTACCTCGAACCCTGACGCTCTCAGATTTCTTTTTACGTCGCCTTTGCAGGAATATGTTACAAGTATCCCTCCCGGCTTTGTTATCGCGGCTATCTTCTCAAATATTTTAAGCGACCACATTTCAGGCTGCTTGTCAGGACCGAAAGCATCAAAATAAATCAGATCATATGATCCTGATAATTCATCCGTTACAAGATCTCCGATTATCTTTTCAATATTGAAAGTGCTGCATACTGGCGTCATTATTCCGGGTACTGCATTATGGATTCGCATTGAAAGCATTGCACCATCTGGACCTGCGAACGCAGCATGATTGATAAGATCCGTGACACTCTTAACCAGCGGAAATTTCTCAATAGATGTATAATAGACCTGTCTGTTACAATTGATGCTCCTTATTGCTGTCAGCAGCGCATTCAGACCTGTTCCGAATCCGGCTTCAAAGATTCTGACAGGATCAGCTTTACATACATCAAATCCGTTATTTATGAATATATGTCTTGATTCCTGAACAGCGCCATGGATGGAGTGATAATGTTCCTTTAGTTCCGGAACATAAATAGTATGGGAACCATCAGAAGTTGAGACTATATTTCTTAAATCAATCATTCTTCTGTATTGAGTCTATTTGATTATTCTTCAGACATCTTCTTTCCCGCAGATCCCGCAGATTTGCGCAGATCTCCCCCTCTTTCTTCCGACCCCGCTTTTACGTGGTTTCGTCACTTTGTTCCTCAACTTCGGACTTCGGACTTCGGACTTCGGACTTCGGACTTCGGACTTCTGACTTCCGACTTCCGACTTACCAGTTCGAATCATACCACGAACTGACGTCCGTCACGATCATTCCTGCCCTGCGGGCAGCCTCAAGACCCAGGTTGCCATCTTCAAAGACCTCAACGAAAGCAGGTTCTATATTCATCAGTTCAGCGCATTTCAGGAATGTTTCCGGATGAGGTTTAAAATTATCAACATCATTTGATGTTATGATTATATCGAAGTAGTCTTTCAACCCAATAATCTCAAGTGTGCGGACAACTGTTGTTCTGTGGCCTCCGGTTCCGACAGCCATTGGAAGTATGCCATGATATTTCCTTACTATATCAACAACAGGTTTGACGGGCTTGACTTTATGCTGGAACTTATCGAACTGTCTTATTTTTTCCCTGATTATCTCGTCTATTGAAATAGAACCTTCAATTCCATACTTTTTAAAAAGCTCGGTGGCAATTATTTTTCCGGGACTTCCGTTTAGTTTCCGCAGAAAAGTTTTATCCATGTCAATCCCGAATTTTTTGCTTGCCAGGCTCCAGCACATGAAATGATATGGCATAGTATCTGCCAGTGTTCCGTCGAGATCAAAAATTAGTCCTTTTACCCCTGGTTGGATATCGTGTTCCATCTGTTAAAAAATATGGCCGCAAAGATAGTAAAAAAATAAGGCCGCTGATGAGGCGGCCTTAAACGAATGATCACAATGTTTACTTTTTATATTGAGCCAGGTAATCTTTTACCTGACGGTAAACATTCTCAGCAGTAAAACCAAATTTCTCATCCAGCACTTTATATGGTGCAGAATACCCGAAAGAATTCACGCCCCATACTTTACCTTTCGGGCCGACGAGTCCCTGAAGGGTTACCGGCAATCCTGCGGTGAGCCCGAATACCGGTATACCATCAGGTATAACTGACTCATGGTATGATTGAGTCTCTCCCCTGAACAATCCTTCAGAAGGTGCTGATACTATTCTGACCTTCAGGTCATCCTTTTTAAGCAGAGCTGCACCTTCAATAAGGGTTGATACCTCAGAACCGCTTGCGATAAGGATCACGTCGGGACTTCCCTGTGAATCCTGTACAACATAAGCTCCATGCTTTGATTTCATTGCATCGGCGAACCTGTTGTTGTTATCTGAAGGAAGGTCTTTAATATTCTGGCGCGAAAGTATCAGAGCTGTTGGTGTACGTTTGTTCTCCAGGGCCAGCTTCCATGCAACATTTGTCTCAACAGCATCAGCAGGACGAAGTACAAGCATACTGTTCTCTCCATGGTGATTCTTAAGATGTTCCATAAGTCTTATCTGCGCTTCCTGTTCCACCGGCTGATGAGTCGGCCCGTCTTCTCCAACCCTGAAAGCATCATGTGTCCAGATGAATTTGACAGGAATGCCCATAAGGCATGCAAGACGTACAGCAGGTTTCATATAATCAGAAAACACAAAGAAAGTCCCGCATGCAGGTATCACACCACCATGTAAGGTCATTCCGTTCATCACAGCTGCCATTGTCAGTTCAGCAACTCCCGCCTGCAGGAATGCTCCTGAAAAATCCCCTCTTGTAAAAGCTTTTGTATTCTTAAGGAAACCATCAGTCTTATCGGAGTTTGATAGGTCAGCAGATGCAACTATCATGTTTTCGATCTTTTTTGCAAGGGCGCTCAGTACTGTAGCTGAGGCTGCTCTTGTAGCTGAGTTTTCCTTCTGTTGTATCGCGCTGAAATCGATTTCCGGTATATTCCCGGAATAAAACAGTTCGAGTTTTTTATTTAATTCAATATTCTTTGATGCCCAGTCTGCCTTTGATTTATTCCACTCAGCAGCCTTTTTTCTTTTGTTTTCAATTACTTTATTATAAAGTTGCTTAACCTCATCGAATATTTTAAAAGGATCAGCAATATCTCCGCCCAGATTTTTTAACGACTTCTCGTATGAACCTCCTGCTTCACTTACCGGCATACCGTGTGTAGAAGTTTTTCTTTCAAAAGAGTTCCCCTCATTATCAAGGAGTCCTTTACCCATTATTGTTTTTCCGATAATAATAACAGGCTTATCCTTTGAAGTTAAGGCGCTGTTCAGAGCTTTCCTTATCTCTTCCTGGTCATTGCCCACTATCGTTATTACCTCCCAGCCCCACGACCTGTATTTCATTGCTGTATCTTCAATTGTAACAGCTTTTGTCTCTGTAGAAAGCTGGATGTCGTTTGAATCGTAGAACATTATGAGGTTATTAAGACCCAGGTACCCTGCAAGTCGTCCTGCACCCTGTGATATCTCTTCCTGAACACCCCCGTCAGATATGAAGGCAAATGTTTTATGGGCAAACAGATCACCAAACCTTGTGGCCAGGAATCTTTCTGCTATTGCAGCGCCCACAGCCATTGTGTGGCCCTGCCCAAGGGGACCTGAAGTGTTTTCAATTCCACGGGCCAGGTCAAGTTCGGGATGGCCGGGAGTTGGACTGCCCCACTGGCGGAACTGCTTTAGTTCATCGACAGTAAAATGTCCCGTCAGGGAGAGTATCGAGTAAAGCATAGGGGACATATGTCCGGGATCAAGGAAAAACCTGTCACGATTGATCCATTTCGGATCATCAGGATCAAAGTTCAGGAACTCGGAGAAGAGAATATGAATGAAATCAGCTCCGCCCATCGCACCTCCGGGATGACCCGATTTTGATTTCTCAACCATCGACATCGCCAGTATACGGATATTATCAGCTGCCAGTTTGTTTACATCAATGCTCATAGGATAATTTTAATTAGTAAAAACGGCAGTAAAATTATGATTTATTGTTGAATGAAAAAACAGAAATAGTACTGACTTATTAATTTTTAAAACAATAAGTCGAAATTTCAAAGCTCTTATTCTTCATTCTGATTATTATTGGAGTCGTTTAATTATCAGATAATCAAAAGTTAAAATTGTGTTATGTGGGGAAGTAAAATCAGAAAAGGGTGTCTCAAAAGCCTGAAAACCACCCCCTGCCCCCTAAAGGGGGTTCTTTAGAATCCTGAATATCAATAAGTCTCCCCCCTGGGGGTTCCGATAGCTATCGTAATAAGGGTAAGTAAAGAGAAGTAGTCTTTTGAGACACCCTCACTGATACTGAAAATTATATTAGATCAGATTTTCAGAGATACTTTCTGTCTTCATCCGGTACCTCGAAATATTTGCTATAGATCCTTACATCCGGTCCGGCTTTTTCTTCAATTGTGTTTCCCCTGATTTTAAAGGTACATTTTTCACCTCCTATATCTGAGAAATAAATATTAAATTCCTTTCCTGATTCATCGATCATCAGGATCCTTACAAGATGCAGATACTTCATGCTGTTCAGTTGCGCTCCGCATATAGGGCAGGTAAAAATGTATTCTTCGCCTTCCCTTATGTCAAATGAAGGGTGAGTCGTTTTGGTATAATTACCAAGCTCAGGATTCAGATAGACCAATCCTCTTTGAGTTCTGTCAGCCAGATTAGTGGCGCCAAGTATGATTGACGTCTTAACGTTCAGGTGACCCCTGCAGACTTTACATAAATATTCAACTGCCATAGTTACCTCCTGTTATTAATATGTTCGATTATCTTGTCAGCTATATTCTTTACAAGATACGACAAATTTTCACCAAAATCAATTTTCTCGGGCTGAATTCCCAGGATGTAGACATCCATTTTGAAAAAGTCACTGAGTCTCTTCAGAGAAATGTTGTGAGTGTTGAATGTCATGTCGTGTATCTGATTCAACCTCAGCAATTTATAAGTTCCGGGCGGTGAATTTAATTCAACACAATCACAAAGGACAAGGATGTCGGGTTTAAGACTGTTGATCTTGCCTATATGATTCTCTATTCCCATCTCAACAGTCAGTGCCGAGATCCCGTTTCTTTCCCTAATGCTCCTTGTTATATATACACCAACTCCGTCATCTGATCGCAGAAGATTACCGATCCCTGCAAAGAGGATCTTTTTCCCATTCTTTCTTAGAATTTTGTCGAGATTGCCGGGCACCTTGTCAGAGATATTTTATCATTATCTGCCTGAGGCAGTTGGGGCAGATAATATTGAACATGTCTTTTCGCTTAAGCACATCCTTGATTTCTACATCAACATCCTGCCCTTCGGAGAGTTTTAGTTTCTGGTTCAGCATATTCAGGTTAAGGATAGAGGAGAACGCTAAGGGTCCCAGTTTCCTGTGCATGTAAAAGAGATGCTCTTTTGTTGTTATTATAGCCCCGCAGCTTTTGCAGATAAGCAATTCCTTATACTGATATTCAACATTCTTCTGTCTGTCGAATTCAGCCATATCATATATCTTATCAGATAATTTCACTCCTTTCCCCGTTATACAATGCTCTTCACATAATCCGCAAAAAATGCATTTACCGTAATCTCTTTTAATTGTCCTTATTCCTTTTTCCCTGTCGTCAGTAAATGTTATTGCATATGGCGGACAAACATTTGCACAGGTTTCACACCCGACACAATTATCATTATCAACAACAGGTTTCCCCCTGAACTTTTCAAAAGGGACATGTTCCTCCCCCGGAAATTTAGACGTATACGCCGGAGTTAAAAGCGAAACAATGGCCTCCTTTAGCTCTCTGAGTTTGGGATACTTCATTTTAAAGCCTCCTTATAATCGTCTTTCACTGTTCTTTTATCAAGCTTCGCACCGAAATGATAGGCTCCTCTTATCAGTGCATGAGCGGCCACTGTTGAGCTGAAGAATATTATTGGTATGGCGAAGAGAGCCTTGAAACCCGCATCTCCCAGTCCGAAATGGAATATTACGCCGGCAAGTATACTGCAACACCCAAGTGTAACGCATTTGGTCGCTGACTGGAGCCTGTTGTAAACATCCGGAAGACGGATAAGACCGATACATCCGAAGATATTGAATAACACCCCAATGCTTATAAAAATAATTGTAATCATATCACTCGTTAAGTTTTTTTCCTGTCAGGTATTTTGCCAGGGTCAATGTTCCGATGAAACTGAGAATGATCCATGCAATGCCGATATCAAGTATGAAAGATCGTTCAGTCTGTACTGATATTATTGCACAGATGCCTACAACCAGTATCCCGAAAATATCGATCCCAACCATTCTGTCAGGGATTGTCGGACCGCGTATTATCCTGTACAGACAGGCTGTGCTGAGCCCGATCTGTATATAAAGCAATATGTTCAGCAGGTCGGTCATTCTATAATATTTTTAATATATTTTTCAAATTTCCCGGTGATATATCTTGTATATGTTTCAGGATCTTCTGATCTGACATAAATCCAATGCACGAACAAGTCATCACCAATAATATCGACCGATATTGTACCAGGTGTCATTGTTATTGAATTTGCAAGGAGTGTCCTTGCAAGCTCTGATTTTAATTCCATTCTGACCTTAACTATACCTGGCCTGATGGGCATTGCCGGATGAAGGACCCTGTATGCTACATCGAAATTAGCCTTTATGCATTCCCAGATGAATACTGCAAGGTAGATCAGGAACCATAGATAGCGGCGGGGCTGGAGCAACTTATGAACATTTGAAATGAAGAACCTGCCAAAAATAAGAGCACTGATCAGAGAAGCTGCCGAACCAACAATTATGTCAGGCAGTGTAAACCTGAAAGTTATCAGCAGCCAGAAGACTAGGGATAATATGAAAACTGTTACATATTTCATCTATATTCCAATGATTTGTGTTGAGTATTTTCCTGATTCAATAAGAATATCAACTGCAGGTCCAAGTATAATATCCCTTATACCCGGGATTGCCAGGAGGCTTAATAGCACGCACAGCAGACTTAGGACTACCATGCTGAAGACCATCGGAAAAGGGACTTCCTTAATTTTCCTTACAGGTGTATTCCTGTTCTTGTTATAAAATGCATAGCGCTGTAATTTAAGGAATGAAGCAAGTGTTATAATACTCACAATCACTGCCAATACTGCCAGCAGGTAGAATCCGGCCATAACACAGGCAATAATTATTATAAGCTTACTGAAAAATCCGTTAAAGGGAGGGATTCCTGAAATAGACATCGAAGCTATAAAAGAGGTTGCCGATGTTGCAGGCATCTGCTCTGCCAGACCTCCCATCTCATGAAGATCCCGGGTACCTGTTGTATATTCAATCGCACCGGCATTCAGAAATAACAGGCCTTTAAAAACTGCATGATTTATGAGGTGAAAAATACCGCCGGCAATAGCAAGAATTGCTATCTCAGGTTTTATTCCGCGAGCAATAAGGATCATGCCGATACCGGCAGAAAGAACTACATAACCCATCTGACTTATACTGTGATATGCCAGAAGCCTCTTAATGTCCCACTGGCCGATTGCCAGGATGACCCCGATCACCATCGAGAGTGTGCCAAGGGTTGTTATCAGTACAGATATGCTCTCACTGATCTCAAACATATTGAAAAACAATCTGATTATGACATAAATGCCTACGGCTTTTATCAGTACGCCCGACAGCATTGCTGAAACGGGAGAGGGGGCTGATGAGTGTGCATCGGGAAGCCAGGCATGGAACGGTATTATTGCAGCCTTCAATCCAAAGCCGCTCAATAACAGGATCTGAACAAAAAGATAATAGGTCCTGTCATAACCTCCGCTAAGAACTTCCTTGATATCAGCTATATTCAGGGTTTTTGTTTTCCAGTAAAGGAAGCCTATTGCAAATAAGATCACGAATGAGGCAATGCACCCTAGTACCTGATATTTGAAAGTCGCTTCCAGCTCATTTTTCTCAACACCGAAAGCTACAAGGGCGTAGGCGGCTATTACGGATATCTCCATGAAAACAAAAATGTTGAATAAGTCACCGCTCAGTACCACACCATTCATCCCGGCGGTCATCAGACAGAAGAGTGCATAGTAAAAGTTTTCTGCAGTATATCTCTTTATATACGGGATTGAGTAAAATACCGAAAGGAAGCCGATAATGTTTATTATGCATAGAACAATTACTGAAAATCCATCAATTACCATATATATACCTATGGGCACTCTGTTAACCGGCTCCCATCCTCCAACCCTGTAAACTGAAAGAAGGCCTTCATTTGAAATTAGTGAGCAGATGCTCAGAACAGCAAGGGCCATCAGTATGAAGCTGGCAAAGTACCTTCCGAAGCGGGGGAGGAATTTCCCGGCTATCATTGTTATGAAAGCTCCGGCAAGAGGTATAATGACAAATAATGGTATCAGGGGATTCATGATCTATCCTTTTAAATTTTTAATTTCTCTGATATCAAATGTCCCGTATTTTCTGTACAGCCTTATTATTACAGCCATTAGCATTGTTGTTGTAGCCAGGCCGATAACTATTGCAGTAAGTACAATTGCCTGGGGCAGGGGATCAACATAGATCTTGACAGGATCGGCAGGGTCAACTATTGGGGCCACGCCTCCCTCTTTAAAACCTATGAGCGCAAAAAACAAAAATGTGCTGAATTCCATTACCGAAAGCGATATGGCAATCTTGATCAGGTTCCTTTTTGTTATTACACCGTAAAGCCCGACTAAGAATAATGTGAAGCATAAAAGGTAAACAATCATTCCGCAGCCTCCTCTTTAAAAATTATCAAAGCAAGGAAAATCGTAAGTATTGAAGATGCCACTTCGATCCCGATAAAAATGTTATATAAAGGCAGTATGCCGGCACTTATAAGCTGTCCGGCCGTTCCCTTCGGCAGCCAGTTCAGGAAGAACACCCTTGCTCCGAACAGTAATCCTGAGACAGCAAGGAAAATAACAACAAGTATTGCAAGATTCTCGTACATTGTTGAACCTGATTCTTCCTTTGTAAGATGAATGAAATCGCTGCCGAAAGCAAGAATCAGAAGGATGAATGATCCAGCCATAACAACACCTCCTGCAAATCCTCCTCCGGGTGTAAGATGGCCATGTATCACTATGTATATACCGTATAGAAACACCATTCCGGCTATAAGCTGGGTCGTCTTCTTCACTATTACTGTCATGCCTTTCATAATCACTTTTTGCCTTTAATCCTTAGTATTGTCAGCATTCCGATTACAGCTGTTACAAGAACAGTAGCTTCTCCAAGGGTGTCATATCCCCTGAAATCGAAAACAACACCGGTTACAAGGTTGGTACTTCCGGTCTTTTCAACAGCTCCTTCCAGGTATGCATCCGCCATCCTTAATGTACTCTCTCCGAATACATCAAGACTGCCTGCGGCGAGCCTGAAGAAATAAAGGAGAACAATAACTATAAGAGCAGCTGAAATAATTGAAATATATCCTGCTGAATCCGGTTTCAGGAATCTTTCCTCCCTTGAACTGTCCAGTACAACAGCCACCATTATTATGAGAGTTATTGTCTCCACAACAATCTGAACTATAGCAAGATCCGGTGCTTTCAGAAGAAGAAAGCAAATTACAAGTCCATAGCCCACAATGCCGCATGCAATGACTGCCGACAGAAGATCTCTGGCATGGATTGCATAAATTGCCCCCAGAATCATCAACCCGGTTATTATCGATATCGCAACTTCCATCTGTCTTCAGTTGTTGTAATTTTTCATATCAATATTATCAGCATAATAATTATCCCGGCACAAACCCATAAAGCATAAGCCGGAAGAAGTCCGGAGTGAGCATCGCTCAGTAAATGACTTGCTCCCAGTACAAAGCGTTTTGACAGATCATAAATGTCAAAGCACTTTTGCTCTGCCCTGTTATATATTTTCGCAAGAAATCCGTATTCAAAGAATGTTTTGTAGAATTCTGGTGTGGGAAAGACAGCTTGTTCCTGCATCTTCTCACCCCCGATAAAACTATCCTCTCTTCTGAATTTTTTCAGGTTAAGGGCCAGATATAACAGGGCTCCAAGGACAAGTGATACAAGCACCAGCAGTGATACGAAGGAGGAGTCCCAGAATCCCGGGAACGCAAATGTTCCGCTTACAGGCATCAAGAGTTTTGGAACGACGACATTTGTAGCAAACACTCCGAAAAAAACAGATAACATGGCAAGTACTGCAGGAGGGAACCACATAGGGAATTTCACTTCTCTGACATGCTCAAGCTCGGGTCGCCGGCGGCTTAGAAAGATACCTCCGATCAGTTTAATAAAACTTGCAAGTGTAAGAGCTGATCCCAGAACAGCAAGTCCAAGCCATAATATCCAGAGCTTGTTTGCAGTCTCTGTGCCGGATCCGAATTCTATAATACCCTGATATATCATCCATTTTGATGCAAAACCATTGAAAGGCGGAACTCCGGAAATCGACATTGCAAAAATCAGGGATGTAAAAAATGTAACAGGCATCGCCTTTGAAAGGCCCCCAAGGTCATCAATATCCTCCTTCCCTGTGCGAAATTCAACACTACCTGCTGAAAGGAAGAGACCGCTTTTGTATATGGCATTGTTTATCATGTGAAAAAGACCAGCAGCAACACCTATTATCGAACCAAGTCCGAAACCAAGTATCATGTATCCCACCTGCGAAACTGCATGAAATCCGAGAAGCCGCTTGTAATTATGCTGCATAAGTGCCATCATAACAGCAATAATTATCGTGATCACTCCCAGTGAAAGGAGCAATATTCTGAGTCCGTCACTCAGCACGAAAATATTAGTAGTTATCCTTGCCAGGAAGTATATGCCAAGCAGTTTGTCGAGTGAGGCCGGCATAAAGGCTGAAGAAGAAGCCGGGGCATCTTTTGCATAATCGGGCACCCATGTATGGAAAGGGAAAGCCCCGGCTTTTGTAAAACTGCCAGTCAGCAAGGCCAGGAATGCAATAACAGTGACAAGGTTTGTTGTTTGCAGGGAAATGCCGCTAATGCTTAACGATCCGCTGATCTTCCAGATTATAGCTATTCCTATTATCATTATGCAGTCGGATGCACCGATGAGGATAAGAGTCTTCTTTGCAGTGGCAGAACTATCTTCATTATGCCCCGGGATGAGTTTATAAAGGGTCAGTCCCAGAGCGCCCCAGAATGCAAGGAACAAAAGCAGGTTATCCGACAGTACTGCTCCATATGAACAGCCAAGAGTTATAAGGAAATAGGCATAATAATTTCTGACTCTTCCTTCTTTAATATAGATAATTGAATAGAGGAGGACCAGAAATGCGAAAAGACTTATGAAAAGTATAATCAGCTCACTGAGCCTGTCGATATTGAATGTCAGGTATTTGCCGGCCTCATTCATCAGCTCGTAACCCGGGATCCCCCCGGATGTCCAGCACATACAGATTACATGATCCTCAGTTCCATATAAGCCCCATGTAAAGAAGGCGGTTATTATACTGACAATAAGGGCTATAAGACCTTTGTGTATCCTGAATTTTTCGGGGATACAAAGCAAAGCCAGCCCTGCCAGGACAGGCATCAGAATTACGAACTGTACAGCAGAAATGACAGATGATTGTGATATTATTGATACAAACTCATTCATCTTATATTCATTTGTTCTTTTATTTCAGAAGTTCTTGATGATGAAAGATTTATAAGTTCATTTGCATTCATTATCTTTTTTCCTGAGCTTATGTCGTAAGCCGAAGCCATCCTTTCTGTACAACAATAGCACGGGTCTACGGCGGCAAGAGTTATTGTAGCGTCAGAAATTGTCTGTCCTATACACGACTTTCTGAATGTTGCAATGTTGACATAACTGGGAGCCCTTATTTTATGCCTGACCGGAGAATTTGAGCCATCCGACATCACGAAATGAAAAACTTCTCCCCTGGGAGCTTCTGCACGGCCATGACCAACTCCTTCGGGTATTTCTTTGATTTTTACTGATATTTCTCCCTCTTTCTCCTTTTTAAGCCCTTGCAGACACTGTTCTATTATTGAGATCGATTCGTAAATCTCGAGAAGCCGCACTTCAGCTTTTGCAAAAACATCGCCTGCTTCCGCTGTGATAACTTTCCAGTTAACAAGCGGGTATGCTGCATACGGATCATCCTTTCTTATATCTATCGCAACACCCGATGCCCTTGCTGTAGGACCTACAGCACAATAGTCTAGGACATCCTGCTTTGTAAGAATACCCACGCCTTTTGTTCTTGCATGAATAACCGGATCATCCATGACAGCGCCTGTAAGAAGATCGTTCTTCTTCCTGAATTCACTCATTGTCTTTTCTATTACCGGTATCTTGCTATTCTCTATATCCCTTCTTACTCCGCCAACCCTGAACATTGCATAACTGTTCCTGTTGCCTGTTATCATCTCGAAGAGATCGAGAATTGGTTCACGGTATTTCCATGCCCACATGAAAACTGTATTATAACCCAGGAAATGACCGGCAAGTCCGACCCACAGAAGGTGACTGTGTATCCTCTCCAATTCTCCTATAATGGATCTTATATATTTAGTCCTGTCGGTTATCTCAACCCCGACGATCTCCTCAACAGCATTGGCAAAAGCAAAAGGGTGGGAGGTGGAGCATATTCCGCATATCCTTTCGACAAGGAAAAACACCTGCTCATATGTTTTCGATTCGCTAAGTTTTTCTATACCTCTGTGATTGTAGCCCGTTTCCCATTTGATATCCTTTACAATCTCACCTTCACAGTAAAGCTTGAAGAGTTCAGGTTCTTCCTGCAGAGGATGATAGGGACCGACCGGTATCAGAGTCTTTTTGCTCATTATGTTATAGCTCTTTGTTAAAATCTTTCCTGTAAGGATAAACACCTTCTGCCCAGTTGCCTTCAGAAATAAGTTTCTCCTGGTTAGGGTGATTAAGAAAATTTATCCCGAACAATTCGTGCATCTCCCTTTCTATCCATTCTGAAGCATTGAACATGTTTGATAATGATTCAATTTCCGGTTTTACCTTATCAAGTATTACATGTATGTTGAGAATGAGCCCGGCTTCATCCCTGCTGAAATGATAATGCACTTCAAACCCTCTTCTGGTGTGAACAGCAGAAGCAATAATAAATCTAAACCCGGCCACATTATGAAGGAAATGAGCTATCCCTAAAATAGCCTCCTGTTTTACTGTAATTATAATACGCCTCTCATTCTTCTTCTTAGTTTCAAGAATATCTTCCCCGAAACTCTTCTCAAAATTCTCTATGATCTGTTTTACATCCATTTATCCTTAACTTCTATTCAAAACTCACTACTCACCACTCACCGCCTCCCCGCCAGCTTAACAATCCCTGCAATTATCGCCTCAGGTTTCGGCGGACAACCTGGGATATATGCATCTACCGGTA
>CAYNRI010000026.1:0-30027 GCA_964399575.1 uncultured Rikenellaceae bacterium | reverse complement strand
ATTGAAGGCTTACTTGAGAAAGAATGCAGAGAACTGATAATCAAATTCTTCAAGACTAAAAGAACCCGGTCAGGTTCTAAAAATGATCTGTGAAATATTAACAAAAACTGGCCATGTACTTTTGTTTTCTTAATTTTACATTATATCTATCAGAAAAGGGATAGGTTCATTAATACTCAGAAAAATGACCTTCGATAACAGTAAAACGATAATTAATCTCAGGATCAAATTGTTTTTTGCCACTCTTCTGGCAATAGCATGGATCGCATTGGCCTACCTGATTAAACTGATAAAGTTCCCGCTTCTGGGCATTGATGACGGGATATGGACTCTGATAATTATAGCGATCTGGTTAGTTATAGCATTAATGCCAATGATTTTCAATTATCAGTATGTTTTCTATTCTGATGAAGGTGAGAATATTGTATTCCGATATTTCAATGCAGGAATTGTCGGAGGCAAAAAAAATTCAATAGAGATCTATAAACAAACTTTCGCAGGATACAATTCAGCTGATAAGTATTTCGGGTTAAGCAGTAACGTTACTCTGTTTCAAAAAACAGGACCCGGCACTGCCAAATTCCCTCCGGTTTACATCAGTGCTCTCACAAAAGATCAAAAAGAGAAGCTTTTCAGATCGCTCTCATCCTACTCTCCCAAAAAGTAGCCAGGCTCATTTAATAACATGAGTTAAATCATTTTTAATGAATAAAATACATATCATTTTTGAGTAATCAGAATCTACCTATTAACTAAAATCTTATATATTATGAACGTTGATAAACTAATGACCAACCTTGAGAAGAAACATCCGGGAGAGGTTGAATATCTTCAGGCAGTTAGAGAAGTTGTTGAATCAATAGAGGAGGTTTATAATGATAATCCCCAGTTCGAATCTGCAAATATAATTGAGCGTTTAGTCGAACCTGACCGCATTATTGCTTTTAAAATACCATGGATTGATGATGAAGGTAATGTTAAAGTCAATCTGGGCTACAGGGTTCAATTCAACAATGCTATTGGTCCTTATAAAGGGGGACTCCGTTTTCACCCAAGTGTTAATCTGAGTATCCTTAAATTCCTCGGCTTTGAACAGATCTTCAAAAATGCTCTTACAACACTTCCGATGGGCGGAGGCAAAGGCGGGTCTGACTTTGATCCAAAAGGAAAATCAAATACAGAAGTGATGCGCTTCTGTCAGTCTTTTATGCTCGAACTATGGAAGCATATAGGACCTGAAACTGACGTTCCTGCAGGTGATATCGGTGTTGGCGGGCGTGAGATAGGCTACCTGTACGGGATGTACAAAAAACTTAAAGGTGATCACACTGGAGTGCTCACCGGGAAAGGCAGTAACTGGGGCGGATCCTTAATAAGACCGGAAGCTACCGGATTCGGAGCCATCTATTTTGCACAGGAGATGCTTAAAACAAAGAACGACACATTGCAGGGAAAAACGATCTCTATCTCAGGCTTTGGTAATGTAGCATGGGGTGCGGCTCTGAAAGCTACCGAACTTGGTGCTAAAATTGTAACTATCTCAGGACCGGATGGATATGTTTATGACCCCGAAGGGATCTCAGGAAGGAAGATAGAATATATGCTGGAACTTAGGGCCTCAAACCAGGATATTGTAAAACCATACTCATACAAATTTGAAGGTGTTGAATTTCATGAAGGCAAACGACCATGGGAAGTAAAGGTCGATATAGCCTTGCCTTGTGCAACACAAAATGAACTTGATGGACAGGATGCAAGAAATCTTGTCGGGAATGGTGTTAAGCTTGTGGCAGAAGTGTCAAATATGGGATGCACTCCTGAAGCTGTGGAAGTCTTTAATAGCAACAATATCATTTTCGGGCCGGGGAAAGCAGTAAATGCGGGCGGTGTTGCAACATCCGGACTGGAAATGACCCAGAATTCAATGAAATTGAGATGGAACTGTCAGGAAGTTGATACACGCCTGTATGAAATAATGTGCAATATTCATGGCCAGTGTGTCAAATACGGCAAACGGGAAGACGGTTTTATCGATTATGTAAAGGGGGCAAATATTGCCGGATTCCTGAAAGTGGCAAATTCAATGCTTGATATAGGTGTAATTTAGGATATCAAAAAAACATAAAAAAAGGCAGGCTCTGTTATTCTCAGATGCCTGCCTTTTTTTTATATTTACATGTCTCAATCCTTGGTGCTATGCCTGAAGATATTTCCCTGAAGCATAAAATTGCTTTAGGCCTGATCCCGGGAATAGGGGATATTAATGCCCGTAAGCTTGTTTCATTCCTTGGAAGTGTTGAAGCGGTGTTTCATGAACCTTACAGGAACCTGATAAGAATACCAGGCATAGGATCCAGCCTGGCCAGCTATATCAGCGAGCGTTCTTATCTCGATATTGCTGAAAAGGAAGCTGAATATGTAACCGCCAGGAAAATAAGGACATATTTTTATCTCGACAACGACTACCCTTTCCGGCTCAGACAATGTGATGATTCACCGGTTACCTTTTTTTTTAAAGGCACTTCAGATCTTAATTCTTTAAAGATCCTTAGCATTGTAGGAACAAGGAATGCAACTGTAAGAGGAAAAGAGACCTGCGAAAAGATTATCGGAGAACTGGCTTCCGGACACCCTGACCTTATAATAGTCAGCGGACTCGCCTATGGTATTGATATTGCTTCCCACAGAGCCGCTATATCAAATAACCTTCAGACAATAGCTGTTCTGGCTCACGGGTTCAAAACCATGTATCCTTCAATACACAGAGCTACTGCTGAGACTATTCTGAAAAACGGAGGGCTTCTCAGCGACTTTCTCTCTGATTCCCTGCCTGAGCGGAACAATTTTATTAAAAGGAACAGGATAATAGCAGGTATATCAGATGCCACCCTTGTAATTGAATCGGGGATAAAAGGAGGAGCCCTCATTACAGCAGATATTGCAAGCTCTTACAATCGCGATGTATTGGCTGTTCCGGGCCGGCCTGATGATCAATTGTCTGCCGGATGTAATAACCTAATCAAAACTAACAAAGCTGCTCTTGTCGAAAATGCTTGTGATATTGAATACTCTCTCGATTGGCAACCAGAAAAATCAAAAGTCCCTGTCCAAAAGTCATTCTTCTCAGAACTTGATGATAAGGAAAAATCAGTTTATGAACTTCTTTCAGCTGAAAGCGAAATGACAATAGATGCTATCTGCAGATCTCTTGATTTGCCTGTCTTTAAACTATCATCTATACTTCTGCAAATGGAATTCAAAGGACTGATCAAATGTTCCCCGGGAAATATATACAGGATCTCATGAACAATTCTGATTGCAGGACTGGTTTTCATTGTATCTGAATTTAAATTTAATGATTATAGGATTTACCCTTAAAAGAAAATATTTTATTAAGAAATAGTAAATTATATCTATTGTTTTTCTAATTTTACTGCCTAAAAATTTTAAAATAAATAAATCTTAATTATGGATCCGAGAGTACAACAATTCATGTCATTGATTAAGTCCAAGAACCCAGGTGAAAATGAGTTCCACCAGGCTGTTCAGGAAGTATCTGAATCACTTATCCCTTTTATCGAAGAGAATCCTAAATACAAGTATTCTAAAATACTTGAAAGGATGGCTGAACCTGAAAGAACAATAATCTTCAGGGTACCCTGGCTTGACGACAAAGGTGAAATACAGATCAACAGGGGTTTCAGAATAGAAATGAACAGTGCAATAGGCCCATACAAAGGGGGACTACGGTTCCATCCAACAGTAAATCTCGGTATCCTGAAATTCCTTGCATTCGAGCAGGTATTCAAAAATAGCCTTACAACTCTTCCAATGGGCGGCGGGAAAGGTGGTTCAGATTTTGATCCGAAAGGTAAATCAGACAACGAAGTGATGAGATTCTGTCAGAGCTTTATGACAGAACTTTTCCGCCATATTGGTGCTGATACTGATGTCCCTGCAGGTGATATTGGTGTTGGTGGCCGGGAAATAGGTTATCTGTTCGGCCAGTACAAGAGGTTAAAGAATGAATTCACAGGAGTACTCACAGGTAAAGGTATTGAGTGGGGCGGATCACTTATTAGACCTGAAGCAACAGGTTACGGAGTTACCTATTTTGCAGAGGAAATGCTTTCAACAAGAGGAGAAAGCATTGAAGGAAAAACAGTATGTATTTCCGGATCAGGGAATGTCGCACAATATGCCACTGAAAAAGTTACACAATTAGGAGGTAAAGTAGTTACTTCATCAGATTCCAACGGATTCATTTATGATCCTAAGGGCATTGATTCTGAAAAACTGAAATACATAATGGAGTTAAAGAATGTCAGGCGAGGAAGGATAAAGGAATATGCCGATAAATTCGGCGTTGAATACTTTGAAGGAAAGAGGCCGTGGGGAATAAAATGCGACATAGCCATGCCAAATGCCACCCAGAATGAAATTGACGAATCGGAAGCTAAATTGCTTGTCAAAAATGGTTGTCTATGTGTTGTTGAGGGTGCAAATATGCCTTCAACCCCGGAAGCTGTGGAGTTCTTCATGAGATCAAAGATACTCTATGCCCCCGGTAAAGCAGCAAATGCAGGAGGTGTAGCAACATCCGGCCTTGAAATGACCCAGAACTCAATGCGCCTCCCCTGGTCGCGTGAAGAGGTTGACCAGAGACTTCAGATCATAATGAAAAATATCCATATGACATGTGTCAGATACGGAAAGAAAGAGGATGGATTCATAAATTATGTTGACGGAGCCAACATCGGAGGATTCGTAAAAGTCGCAAATGCAATGATCGCACAGGGTGTCGTTTAATGCAACTTATCGATACTCATACCCATATTTACCTTCCCGAATTTGATACCGACAGGGATGAGATTATTAATCGGGCAGTGAGCAATGGAGTTGTTAAATTATTGATGCCAAATATTGATCTCGGATCAATAACTCAAATGCTGACTGCAGCCGGAAAGTATAAGGACATATGCTTTCCGATGATTGGCTTGCATCCTACTTCGGTGGTGGATGATTATCTTTCCGTTCTGGAACGTATCGAACAATTAGCCGGAGAATTTAAATATATCGCAGTCGGTGAAATTGGTATCGACCTCCACTGGGATAAGACTTATATCAACCAACAGATTAATGCATTCAGAAGGCAGATGGCTTTTTCAATCAGTAAACGCTTACCTTCAGTTATTCATTCAAGAGAGTCGATCGGAGAGGTTTTTTCTGTCCTTGACGAATTCGGTGGAGAAAACCTCAGCGGTGTGTTCCATGCTTTTTCAGGTAATATAAATGATGCAGTAAAAGCTGTCGAAAAAGGTTTTAAACTGGGCATAGGAGGCCCTATAACTTTCAAAAAATCAACCCTCCCGGAAATTGTAAGAGAGATCGGGCTCCAGAATATTGTACTGGAAACCGATTCTCCCTATCTTGCTCCTGCTCCTTTTAGAGGAAAACGTAACGAGAGTTATTATCTTTGCATAATAAACAGAAAAGTTGCAGAGATTTTCAATATTAGTGAGGAAGAGGCAGCCAGGGTAACATACGAAAATTCATGCAGGCTTTTCAACTTATAGCCTTCTCATGAAAAAAAATAAGGAGATCTCCGTTCTTATTATCTACACCGGCGGTACAATAGGAATGGTCCATGACCCGAAAACAGGCTCGCTCGTCCCTATCGATTTCAAACACATAACCAGACATCTTCCTGTACTGAGCAGTTCCGGCTTTAACCTGGAATCTGTTTCCTTCGATCCGCTAAAGGATTCTTCAGATATTGACCCGGTTTTCTGGGTCAGGATGGCTGACATAATAGAACATAATTATGACAATTATGATGGGTTCGTGGTTCTGCACGGAACAGATACTATGGCTTATTCTGCCTCAGCTTTAAGCTTTATGCTTGAGAATCTTTCAAAGCCTGTGATATTTACAGGATCTCAGCTTCCAATAGGGCTGCTCAGAACTGACGGACGTGAAAATCTTATTACTTCAATTGAAATTGCAGCATCACTCGAAAATGAAGCTCCTGTTGTACCGGAAGTTTGCATTTATTTCGACAATAAGCTTACAAGAGGTAACCGTTCAACAAAGATGAGTGCTGAACATTTTGATGCGTTCAGTTCACCTAATTACCCGCCTCTTGCAGAAGTTGGTCTTCATATTAAGTATAATTACGGCAGTATAAAATATCCTGAAGGGAAAAACAAACTCATTGTCCAAAAGTCGTTTGATAATAATGTTGCTATTCTGAAACTTTTCCCGGGAATAAACAGGAATTTTGTTCAGTCTGTCATCAGGACTGAAGGATTAAGAGCTCTGATTATTGAGACATTTGGTTCAGGCAATGCTCCAACTTACAGGTGGTTTATCGATGATATGAAGGGTTTTATAAAAAACGGAGGGATCATTTTCAATGTCACTCAATGTCATGGAGGCAGTGTTGAAATGGGACTGTATGAAACAAGCCGCGAGATGCTGGCTGCAGGTGTTATAAGCGGAAAGGATATCACATCAGAAGCTTCAGTGACAAAACTCATGCACCTTCTTGGCAAATATAAAAGTAACAAAGATGTCATGAAATATTTAAGCAGACCTCTTTCAGGAGAAATGTCGTGAACGAGCTTATTCTTGAAATATTTTTGTAATTTGCTGCGCTTTTTTCAGAGAAACTGAAGTGATGAATCATCCTCCGCTGAAGCTGCGAAGGACTGAGGGAGAGATGCAGGAGTGGCTTAACTGGCACGCCTGGAAAGCGTGTGTCCCGCTAGAAGCGGGACCGGGGGTTCGAATCCCCCTCTCTCCGCAGAGATTTAAGGTTCTTTACCTTATTCTCATTTAGTGTCAACCATTATTGGCAGGCCTTGTTCATTTGTCATCATTATGATCTTTGTATTCGCTGAAGTTGAAATGGCCTTGATCATCTCATATTGCAACAGTCTGTCATTCAAGGTTGAACTGACTATTCGCTGATAATCAGCTATCCCCTGAGCTTCAACTCTTTTCCTTTCAGCTTCCTGCCTTTCTTTCTGAAGAACAAAGGTCATCTTCTGTGCTTCCTGCTCAGCATTGATCTTTGATTCAATTGCAGCTTTGACTGATTCAGGAAGAGTAAGATTCCTGACAAGGAGCTGTTCAAGCATAAGGCCCCGCTCCCTGAAACTTGATTCAATAGCCGAGAATATACGGTCCTGAAATTCATCCCTCTTTGTAGAGTAAAGCGATACAGCATCATAATATACAGCATTGTCCCTTATCCCTGTCCTGCATACCGGACGAACAAGCACATTCCTGTAATCCGTTCCAATTTCCTTTAAGATCCTTGGTGCTTCAGTCGGAACAATTTTGAACAGAACCGTAAGATCTACAATAACTTCCAATCCATCAGCTGATAAAACATGAATTGCATCATCTGTTTGCTGTGTACCTTCATCACGGATACCTGACATAGTATAGTTTTGGGTTCTCATATCGAACATAACTACCTTTGCAAGCGGATTGATCAGATTCAGTCCGCTTTCAAGAGTGTTATTACTTACCTTTCCAAACAATTTCTTAACTCCTACCATACCAGGTTCAACCTGCACGAATGATGCCGCTATCAAAAGAATAATGAAAATAACCCCTGCCAGTGTCCTGACAATATTTTTTCGGCTTGATAGATATGGTACAGTTTTCGAAGCAATATATGCAACAATGAGGATGATGATCCCTATTAAAATATGTGTCATGGTCAGAATTTTTTAAAAATATTTAAATCAGATATCAATTACTAATATAATCAGAAAATCCGGGATTCTTATCTGATATCTATTATTTTAAAGGTATACCCTTCCCCCACTGTCACCAGAGATCCTCCGGTGCAGATAATCCCATACAAATCATCTTCTGAAATCTTCAAAAACTCATTGCATTTTGAACATGAAGGCAGACTCAGTATCTCGCCATTGTCGCACGCAATGAAAAACTGGTCACCTGAAGCATCGTAAGCAATGTCATTGGGAACGCTTGTCAGCAGCTGCGGCATACCATTGTCATCGTCATATAAAAGATGCCTTTCTGTCCAGACATTTCCCAGTGCTGAAAAAAGAACGACAGGAGTACCGTCAGTATGCTTCCCTGCAATCACCAATCTGTTGGGTATTAACAGTATCTTATTAAAGATGCAGGGTTTGTTATAACCTGAATATTCCTTGTTATAGTCAGTAACTGACCAGTTGAGACCATCTTGCGATCTTATAATTTCACCCTCATCAGTCACTCCAAAACAGGATGCAGAATTAGCAGAAAGAGATCTGATGCTACCCCTGAGCTGAAGCTTAATGATACTCCAGGTCATTCCGTTCTTCGAAATAAGCAGAGTGCCGTTCTCTGCACCTGCAATGAATAATCCATTTAACCAGCTTATAGAGTAGATATTTCCCCTGATACCTGAATCTGCTTTTTCAAAGTGTTGTCCATCAGAAGAAACAAGTATTGTCCCGTTATCACCGGTTGCAATAATTATCCTGTTATCCCCGATTACGCAATTAAGATCATCGTTATAGGCGGTTATCATCTTAAAGCTGACTTTACCGTTATCATCTATCAAATCGATCCTGCCTTTTGCTCCTGCAGCAAGAAAAAGATGCTTATAGGATATTATATTTCTGTATCCTGTACGGTCACCTGCATTTTCCCGGGTTAATATCTGCAGATTACTATCTGGTGCCGGAGCCGGGCTTAAAAATCCAACAGGTATCACTAAGAACAATCCACCTATAATAAGGGAAATACTCCTTATGGAAAATAATACTCTCAATGTGATTCTTCTAATTATACATGACAAAAGAAATAATAAATGGGTATAAATAAAAATCAACTCTCATATCTCCATTGCTATTAATGCCAGATAAAGATCCCCCGGCATTAATTATACCATAGGATCTGTTAAGCAGGTGATTATAATTCTAATCCGTTTTACTTCGGCTTTACAGGATCTGAGGTTACTTCAATCCATTATTTCGTATGTGGAAATAGTCAAACATAACTTCAAATGGGGCTTCAGGTTGACTCGGTTTCTGAACTCCCGGCATACCCGGCATATTGCCAAATCTGCCTGACATCGGTACCCCGTCACATACTATCATCCCTGCCCTGACATCTTTCAGCATGGCTTCACCCTCTCCAACCGGTGTAAACTTCTTTCCGTCAGGAGAACACGACGCCCTGAACAGGTTGCCTTTCTTTTCAAAACGCAGGAAAAGGGTATTGTCATCCTTTATAATATTGTTCAGACTCAGGGTAGCAGCATTTTTTTGATTTCCGTTTTCTTCTACCACAAGCAACAATGAGCCTGCAGACTGATTAGCGCCACCACCGCCGAAATTCATCCTGCCGCCTGCCCCGGAACTATAAACAAGCTTTACATAATTGTCATCATCCTGCCAGGCAATCAGGCCACCGTTCTGACTGAATCCTGAAGGGCGCCTTGAGAATATCAGTTTAGCCGTGATCGTCCAATCGGTATTTGCACTCTGTAACAGGATGTTTTCGGCATTATTGCTGGCAGCCTGAATATCTCCGCCTGCACTTGTTATTACAAGACTCCCTGTCTTTTTTGTAAGACTCCAGTTTGCAGGATTTTCTCTTACCCAGCTCCAATGTTTGCCAAGAGTTACATTACTAAACTGATCTGTAACTGATCTGACTCCAAAATTCACATAATACTGGTTCTTTTCAACTGTTACATTATCAGCAAAAGTTACAACTGCTGTCCCTGGTACAGCTACTGCCTGAATAATATCAACAGCAATATCCTTTCCTGCAGGTGAAGCACTTACCTGTGGCAACTTTGAAGAGGCGGCAGAAAGGAGATAACTGTAACTTTTTGTTTTTTGATTAAATCCTGTAACTTTTTTTCCATTAACGGTGATTTCTGCAGCATTAAGATCAGGCATGACCTTCAACGGATAACTGTCTGATACAGTCTTTCCATCTATTGTTACATAAGTTGTTATCGTTACTGTACCAACTCCTTTGGCTGTGACCACGCCCTTTTCATCAACATTGGCCACATCCGGATTATTGCTTGTATAGATGACCCGGGCATTACTGAGGTTATAAAAACTGTCATCCGACATCGATGCCGTTACATTTGTCTGTACTGTATTACCTGCCCTCAAAACAACCTTCCCGCATTCTGCCACAACAGTCTTCAGTACTGCGTTGTATCTCCCGCTCATCCTTGCTTCTACCTGTCCTTTGATATCCTTCGACGAAGCCCCTATCTCAAATATATACCTGCCCTGATCAAATGTTATCCTGTCATTATCCATATCCCAGAACCATAGATCCGAACAATCTATTTCTATCGACACCCTCTTTGCCTGTCCGGCTGCTATCGTCAGGCGCTGGAATCCTTTAAGCCTCTTTATCGGCCTCTGCAGTGATGCAGGACTATCAGGTGTCTTTACATATATCTGTACAATCTCATCACCATCGGTACTCCCTGTGTTTTTTACATCAACACCTATTGTGATCTTGTCATTGGGAGTGATTGTATTCTGGCTGATAGTAAAATTACTGTACTCAAATGTTGTATATGAGAGACCATATCCGAATTCATACGAAACCGGTTTGGTGAAATACCAGTAGGTTCTGCCGTTCTTGTTGTTCCCCCCACGCAGGGAATAATCAGTTATCGGTGACAAATCGTTCATTGATTTGTACCAGGTAGCATTAAGCTTACCACCGGGATTCACATCTCCGAAAAGTATTCTGGCCATTGCTGTCCCCTGTGCCTGGCCATTGAATCCTGTCCAGATTATACCGGCAACATCAGGATTATCCTTGAACTGATCTACCTCCACCATGCCAAGCGTTTGCATGATTACTATTGTGTTAGGATTGACTTTGGCTACAGCGTCGATAAGTTCATACTGGTTGCCCGGAAGAACAAGAGTGAGCCTGTCACTTTCTTCTCCTGCTGTCTGGTCATCAGTACCTGTAAAGACAATGGCGACATCAGCTGATGCAGCCAGATCAGTTACCTCCCTGTCAATAGCAGACAAGGCAGCAGCCCTGTATACCAGATAAATTGTCTGAGGGCCGGCTAATCCTAATTTATTGACTTTACCGGCGACAGTCCTCGCTCCACCGTAAGCACCTGCTGCTCTCTCACCCTGGCGAAGTGCTTCGAAAGTGGCGAGAAGATTTCCTGTAGGGGAACCGACTCTTGCTTCTATAGTCCCTCCATCTGCAGGCACATTTAATCTGAGATTCATTTTATCGATATTTGTAATATCCACTTCTGCGTAAGAAGTCCAGTTCCCATCCTGGATATTCCTCACAGAGTTTTCAGAACTCATACCCGAACCGATTGAAACTCCTTCTGATGCAGAAACATATTTTGTAGCATCATATTTTGATGAAGAACCATCTGTCTTTAAAACCTCGAAATCGAGTACAAAGAACAGGTTACTCCTGCTTGAGGTGCTTGCCCCGGGACTGTAAATGACTTCAGCAGCAATACCATTTTCAGTAAGATAATTTTTAATCCCGGCAAAAAGTGAAACCATATTTTTCTGGTCAGGTCTCCCAGAATAGGGTCCCAGTTCCACTCTGTCAGCCTGAGGACCTATAATAGCTATTTTTTTCAATCCGGCAGTTTTTATTGGGAGGGCTTTAGCATTAATCCCGGGAACAATATTGTTCTTCAGCAGAACCGGTGTTCTGGTTGCTACTTCCTCAGCCAGGGCAATGTGACCCGGTGAATTAACAATTGAAGGTTGTATCTGTGAATAAGGGACTTTACTTTTGGGATCAAATTCACCTAAGCTCATGCGCATTGTGAACATATTCACCAGAGCTATATCAATATCGGCCTCATTTATAAGACCCTTTTCAATAGCTTCAAGGGCATATCTCTGATAATAGCTTCCGCAATCAGTATCAACCCCTGATTTTAAACCCATTGCTGTAGCTTCAGCACCAGATTTTGCATAAAAATGTCCTGTTTCAATATCCTCAATAGCAGAACAATCACCTGTAACATAGCCTTTTAATCCAAAGATCTTACGCGCAATAGTATCAACATAGAGCTTACTGGCAGACATAGGAACGCCATTAACTCTGTTATAAGCAGTCATAATGCTTGGCAGCTTATCCTTTTCGATTATAGTCCTGTAAGGAGAAAGATAAAATTCACGCATATCCCTGTCGTCCATATCAGATGAACCCACATGCCTGTCAAACTCACTGTTATTTGCAAAATAATGTTTACCGCATGGAACCGACTTAAGATAAAGCGGATCATTTCCCATCATACCACGCACAAAAGCGCCTCCGATTCTGGAGATAAGAAAAGGATCTTCCCCGAATGATTCTCCTGTTCTCCCCCATCGCGGGTCTCTTACCGGTTCAAGAACCGGAGACCAATAGGTAAGGTTAGAGATGACATTATAATTAAATGCCCTGCCTTCTGCTGAAATCACAGCTGTTTCACGTTCCATAAGGTCGGGATCCCATGCCGATCCGAGTGATGCACTGCTGGGAAAAGATGTTGCAGCTCCTGCTCCGGGGTTGAACATACCCACAACACCATGCAAGGCTTCGCCCCAGACATTATATGCATTGATGCCAAGTCTGGGTATGGCTGCCATACTGTTCCCCAGAAGACTTTGCTTCTCTTCGGGTGTCATCCTTGACACGAGGTCTGCTGCCCGCTCTTCAAAAGAGTAAGCAGTATTGAGATAAATAGGCTTTTTTGAACTCTCGCTGCCAGGGACAAATGCCATAATGGCGAAGACTGAGAGAATCAATACACATAAACTGATTATCTTTACTTTCATATAAGAATTATTTAGAAGTTAAACTTTTTAAGCTTTAGTTCTTAAGGGACTTAGTCAATCGACAAAATTGAACAATATTTCATTAACCCCATAACAGTTTTAAACATACTCCGAAAGTACTTATTAAAAATAAATTTATGGGTATCCGATATCACAAAATTAATTAGTCAGAAACCTGTTCTTTGATAAATATCTCCTCATCCGGATCATCCCTGGCTGCAGGGATTTTCACCTCAAATAAGCTAATCCCGACTATGTCAAATGTATAATCTGCCGTACCCGATAAAATTTAATCCCCTTAAGCACCATCTGTCCTTTATCAGAGACTTCGTTCAGATAAAGGTGACCAGGGGAGAAAGCTCTGATGTAAAAAAAATTGCAGAAGATCTTAAATATTTAGGCACTTCAGTAATGGATGTTTATACAGGATCATTAACTGTGGATGGGATTTGTACAGAGGCCATTTCTTTTCTCGATTCGCATAATCTGAATGATCATTCTTTTTTTATGAAGTGGGTCGGCAGGTATTATTACAATTTTAAGATTATAAAATTATCAGACAACTCACTCTGGATGTTGAAATATAATGATGATCAATTGAAGTTTGTTCATATTTTCCCGGCGCGGATGAGTCCGCATTCTTTCAGGATAAAAGCAAATACTCTTAAATCAGCAATAATCTATTTGATTGTAATCGGGAAGGATTACATAACCCGCGAAGATCTGAACTCAGCAAGAGCACTTATAGGGCTTTCGCCAGTCAAATCTCCTGAAGATACAGAAGCAATAATTGAAATGATAGAGATCTTGAGATTGTCATAAATAGTAACTTTATGTCAATATAACGATACCTTTTTATCGGTGATTCCTACCGGAGAAATGTTGAATTTTTTGCTATACTATTAATAAAAAAGTAAAAACGAAAAGCCTTTCTCTCTTATATTCATACCTCAGCGCTTCAACAGGATTTCGTGTAGCTGCCTTCAAGCTTTGCAAGCTCAATGTAATTAATGCAATTAACAAGGCAATTAAACCTGCGGAAATAAAAATCCACCAACTAAGATTGGTTTTGTATGCAAAGTTTGCAAGCCACTTGTGCATGACGTACCAGGCAAGAGGAGATACAAGTACAAACGCAATAACAATCCATCTTATTAAATCTATACTAAGCATTGAAACAATCTCCGATACCTTTGCTCCGTTGACTTTCCTGATCTCCCTGGATAAATTTGAAAGTCAGTATTTTAAAGATATTCGGTTCGGCGAAACAGACATTCTCCTCTATAAAAGTTTTATCATCGCTTTTAATATTCATATTCCATGGATTTGTCATCCTGGCGATATCTTCGATCTCTGGAAAGTCCTTTTTCAACAGCGGGACAAATGAAGGCGCAATGCTGCTAAAAGGGTCTCGCTCTATACGATATACCCACTGTTAAATTTATCGTAGCTTAATTCAAATGCGATGTACTGGTATACTGGTATATAATTATACAAACCGTTATCCCGACAGCAAGGCCGAGTATATTTATCCCTGAGAGTATTTTCCTTTTCTTAATGCTCCGGCAAGCTGTCTTAAAATAGTTTTTGTTCATTTTATAGGCCTTCTGGTTAGTTCTATTTAATTAAATTTTTTGTTTAAAATGGGCATTTAATAAAGGTCAAACCCTCACTTTTCGCGAGAGTTTGACTTACCAGGGAAAATTATTTACTACGAATAATAATATCGCCGTTAAAACTTTTAAATGTCATTTCAGGACCACCACCGTTAATATCTCCGTACATCCATTTTTCGATTGAGACTTTATATACTCCTGCTTTGACGTCCTTTTCCTCTTTCGGAGACGAATTGTTTTTCATTGTCATGTCAAAGTCAGTGTAGATTTCACCCATATCCGACCTCATTTTTGCAGAGGCTTTGATGTTGGCCGGGAAGGTAACATTAACATCGCCGTTGAAAGAAGTGAAAGACATGGGCGTGTCTGGAGTGATGCTGTTAAAGGCTACTTTTACGTCACCGTTCGTCGTGTTAGCTATCACCGAACCTGATACATTGGTCGACGTAATATCGCCGTTAATGTGGTTTATGTCTATTTCGCCACTAATATTCTCAACCGAAATATCACCGTCGTTTACAGCCCTTAACTTAAGATTAAAATTTTGAGGGACCTTTATATCAAGGTTAACATTTTTATTGCTCAAGTCAGTACTGACCTTTACACTATTATCATCTTCCTCTGCTCTTAATCCAAAAGAATTGTTCGGGATTTTCCTCAATCCGTTTTTACTTGTATTTTCTACCTTTTTTTGTTCGGTGGAAACGTGGATAATAACATCTTTTGCGGAAGTGCCGGTTACACTAATAGATCCGTATAGGATACTGACTTCAAGCGTGCCCGGTCTTCCCGGATTTGAAAGCGGTACAACCAATTCCTGTTCACTTTTTTGCGCGCTTATAGTTAAGGGAAGTAATCCCATAATCAATACAACTCCTGTTTTGATTATTGTATTAATAATTGTTTTCATCACTTATTATTTTAAAGTTTAATTAATTTCATTTTTTATATTTTTCTAACAAATACATCTCCGTTGAAAGTTTCAAAGTCGAGCAGGACACCTCCCTTTCCTATCCTCACTGCTGTCCTGTCTTCAATTTTGTAAGTAGTTCCATTACGGCTTTTTATAGTTGGAGCCAATCTTACGGGGGGTAGTTTTTCGGAAATATCAAAATTTGTATATAAGTCGCCCTGAAAACTTTTAAAACGTAGATCAGCTGAGAGTCCCTGATGGTAGTAAACATTCACGTTCCCGTTCAGCGTGTAATATTTTGAATATTTATCCGGGTTTTTTGTATACCTCACCTCCACGTCGCCGTTGATTGTGTGAACATCAACAGATCCTGAAATCCCGTCAATAAAAATCCCACCGTTTACATTTTCTGCAACTACCTCACCCGTAATGCCTGAAATTTTCACATCACCATCATTCACCGTAGAAACCCTTATATTGGCCCGCATCGGGACTTTGACCTTAAAGTCAAACCTGTAATCGTAATTACATTTCTCCCGGAGTCTGTTTCTGTACTTATCCTGGTGGCATCCGCATACACCATCTGTAAATACATCGACAGTATCACCGTAAGTATTGAATGTGAGATAGACTTTTCTTTTTACTTCTTCAAATTCCTCTTTGCTATCTGTGTTATATTCTTCATTTATCTCAAAAATTATCTTGTCGCCGTCGTATCCTTCCACCTCAATCCTTCCGAATATATTTTCCAGGATCAGAACAGCATCGTCGCTGTCCGGAAAGGGAATTTCTTTTTTTATTGTTTCCTGGTACGGCTTTGCAGTCAATGTTAAGGTTATTGCCAGGTTCAAAATGACTGTTAAAAAATACCTTATCTTCATCATGTTTTCAGTTTTAGATTAGTTTCAGAATGCTTTCCCTGATTTGTTCTTTAGCTGTTTTATCAAGTTCTTCATTATTTAAAAGCTGCTTCAGTTTTTCTATCGAATCCTTTTCCTGCATGATTACCATTGCTTTTGAAAGTGTTACAAGGATAAGTGGCGAATCCTGATTCGGTATTGCCTCAATAAGTCCTTTCCTTACTTCCGGTCGGTTGGAATATCTAAACAGCGTTTCAATTGCGGCTAGTCTAACGTTTACATTATTATCATTATTCAGTGTAGTAAACAATGCATTGATCACCATATCATCAGGGCTGCCTAATTGTCCGGTCAGGTTTACGGCTTTTAGCCTTTCTGTAGCTGAAGGTTGTTCGAGCATGGTAAGCATCAGTGTTTTACGCGTGCTCTGCAATTCAGATATTATTTTGTTATCAGCCTGTTTGTTATTGATTAGCAATCCTACAATGATCCCTGCAAAAAAAATAATGACTGCAAAAGCCGGTTTGAAAACAAAAGACTGTACTTGAGGTGATATTAACCAATCCGGCCACTTAATTCTTCTCCAGCATGCTCCCGATCGTCCTAATTTGTATTCTTCCAGTTTTTTATAAAAAGCCAGTCTCATGTTCGCCGAGGGTTCAGGTACATCCAATTTGTCCAATTCGTCGTATAGTTTATTAATATCTGAAACCTCTTTTTCTGATAAGGATCGCCCCCATATCACTTCCTCAAATTTGTTGTTTGAAGTATCCTTTTCCATAGTTATTAATTTAAAATCTCCCCTAAAAGTCTTTTCAAGTTATTCAGTGCCCTGAATGTCCTCGTCTTCGCCGCCTCCTCCGAACAATTCAATATTTCTGCAATTTCCTTGTATTTTAATTCATCCAGTTTGGCGAGAACTATCACTTCACGCTCCTTCTTTTTTAGTCTTAAAAGTGCTTTGTGAAGCAACATTTTGTTTTCTTCTATTTCATACAGTTGGTGAGAATCATTGATTGACGGCTCCAGACTTTCAGATATAAAAACTTTCTCCATGAGTACAATTTTTTTGCTCTTACGGTAATTGTCAATGAAAATACTCCTGGCAATCTTGAACATCCATACCCTGAAAATCCCATCTCCCCTGTACTTATTTTTAAAATGCAATATTTTTAAAAACACATCATTTACCAGATCCTCGCTCAATTCCTTATTCCTGGACATTTTAAAAAAATAACCGAAAAGAATTTTATTATAGCGTTCATACAGCAATCCGATTTTATCGATATCGCCGTTGATTATTTTTAACATGAGCTCTTTGTCAGTAATCACAGGCCTGTATTTTTCCTCAATTTACAACACAGACTGTTCAGAAAGAAAAAGGTTACAAAAAAAATCATAAATCTAAGGACTTTACTTTTCAGGATTTAGTTTATAACTGATTGAAATACTTCCGAGGAGTTAACCAGAACTAGTTGTTATATATATACATATATCATCCGGACGTTTAAGAAGTAATAGTTATTAATTATATCACCTGTAAATAACCTCCGGGGATTCAACAATCTTCTGAGATATTGTTTTTACGTGATTTTCTATATCATTGTCTTTCAAATTGTTCACTTACTTCACATGAAGATACAAGAAAAATTCCGGAGTGATCCTTTTAAAAACCTTTTACTAGAGGCATAAAAACGGACATCGTGTTTTGTCTATGAGAGTATCAACATAAAACATGATAAAAAAGATACTTTTGCCTCCCAATAAGTTCCCCTAAAAAGCTAATGAGGCCGTCTCATAACATAATTGAGACGGCTTTCTTATTTGAGTATTTTTTAATGTTTTTAACACAGCATTTTTTTGGTGAGATTTGGATCGGATTCGAGATAAAAACAAGGTTTTTTGCTAATTCCTTGCAGCTATTTTGCTCAAGTTGTGTGATAAAGCCAATAATCCGACTTCTATTTCTACTTTTTCAAGACCTCTGAGCAAAAATTTCCTATAGTTGCGATTCCCTTTTATAATTCCAAAAACAGCTTCAACATCAACCGGACGCTGACTTCGATATTTTTTTCCGCGCTCACTTATGAGCCTTTTTCTTATTATTGATTTATAATAATTTAATTTTGGATTTATTTCTATTCTCCTGCTGTATTTGCTTTTATTACATTCTTCTCTCACTGGGCATCCCTTGCAATCATGTGCCTGGTAAAAGCGTTTAATCTGCCTGAACCCATTATCTGTCACCCGGATTTTTTCTCCGATAAAGTTCATTTTCTGGCCCATTGGGCAAGTATAACTATCAGTCTTCTCATCATAAGGCAGGTTCTCTGTTCTGTAAGGATCTGTTCTCCACTTTTCGCACCGTTCTTTATGGAAGTATTGGTATTTTACAGAAGCCTCTATATCATTGTCCTCCATATACTCATAGTTTTCTTCAGATCCATATCCGGCATCAGCTACCAACGTATCGGGCATCTTTCCAAGGTTCTCTTTTAAAGATTCCATATGTGTTTGAAGAGTAGTAGTGTCATTGGTTGTTTGATGAATGGTGTATCCTAAAATATACTGACTTTTTAAGATTCTCAGGCCAGTTCTTGCGAGCATAGTTTAGCTTTTGTTTTACTTTCTTATCTATGTGTTTTCCTTTCAGGGCTTTATCTATGCTCTCTGAAGACTACTCTTAATACTCCTTTAAGACGGTCACTACGAAAGCGATTAATTGTGTTGTGATCAGGATAGCTCATTGCGCTGAGCCACATAAAATGTATATTCTGCTTCGCTGCCTGTTATATCTTCCTGCTGGAGTACTGGTTAGACAGGTAACCATATACCAGAAGCTTAAGCAGCATACGCGGATGGTAACTCAAACATCCTCCTCCCTTATATTTTTTAATTAAGAAATCTATATTAAGGCTGTCAATGACTTGATTTACAACTCTAACCGGATGGTTTGGATCTATCATCTCTTCCAAAGACGGTGGAAGAAGTAAAATTTGGTGTAGTATTTCCCTTAGCACGGCGCGAGGGCTAACCCGGAAAAGGCGCGAACCGGGTTCTGTTTTTTGGAGCGGGAAATGGCATTGCGCAATTGGCGAAAAACAGACCCGGTTGTCTTTTCCGGCCTCCTTTTCTTTGGTTCATTTCTTTTGGAGGAGCAAAAGAAATGAACAATATTAAACAAAAAGAAGAGGGTGCCCTTTTGAGACACCCTCATTAGCTTTTCTTTTGTGATCCCGGAGCGATTCGAACGCTCAACCAACAGAACCGGAATCTGTCATTCTATCCATTGAACTACGGGACCAGTTTCAATGCCTCAAAATTATAACGATATGACCGGTTTTACAAGGATTTGATATAAATTTTGATTATAGCGACAAAATGAAACATTGTGAATCACGTTTCATTAACGTATCCCCATTAATAATTCCGGAAGATTTCATATTTTCGCAGACTTATCATGAGCTGGATGTCAGAAGCCGGAAGTTTAGGATCCGTCAACTGGTGGAGATAACTTCCTGTGAAACGGAAAACGGAAACCGGAGATAAGTAGCAAAGGGCCGAAATCCCGCGAAAAGGGACCGGAGACGGGAGCTATAAGTTATGAGAGTAAAACTATTCTATTGTTAAAATGGATTACAATTTTAAAGAGATCGAGAAGAGATGGCAGGAATACTGGGAGAAGAATAAAACTTTTAAGACCCCGGAGGACTTAAGCAATCCGAATAAATGCTACATACTTGATATGTTCCCCTATCCTTCGGGTGCCGGGCTGCATGTTGGCCATCCTGAAGGTTACACGGCTACAGATATCTATGCAAGGTATAAAAGGATGAAGGGTTTTAATGTGCTCCACCCTATGGGCTGGGACGCTTTCGGACTCCCTGCAGAACAATATGCAATTCAGACAGGGACTCACCCTTCGGTAACAACAAGAAATAACTGCAACACTTTCAGAAGACAGATTAAGGAGCTTGGTCTCAGCTATGACTGGGACAGGGAGATAAACACTACCGATCCCAAGTACTTCAGATGGACCCAGTGGATCTTTATCAGATTATTTAATACATGGTTTGATGTTAAGCTACAGAAAGGAAGACCTGTTTCTGAACTTCCGATTCCTGAAGAAATAAGACTTGCCGGGAAAAAAGTAATAAATAAATACATCGATTCAAAACGTCTTGCATATTACGATAATGCTCAGGTATGGTGGTGCCCTTCATGCAGGATAGTTTGCGCCAATGAAGAGGTCCTCTTTGATGGTTCGCATGAGAAATGCGGTAACAGGGTCGAAAAAAAGAACCTTAAACAATGGATGCTCAGGATCCCTCTTTATGCTGACAGGCTCCTGGCTGGTTTTGATAAACTCGACTGGCCGGAAGGTATCAAGGAGATGCAGCGAAACTGGATCGGGCGGTCAACAGGCGCAGAAGTTGATTTTAAAATCGACGGGCTGAATGAAAAACTGACTGTCTTTACAACCAGGCCCGATACCCTTTTCGGAGCAACCTATATGGTTATTGCTCCCGAACATGCTCTCACTGACCTGATAACACTTGATGAACACAGGGAGAGTGTGACACAATATATCCGTACCGCTTCACTTAAATCGGATCTCGATCGTACCGACCTTGCCCGTGAAAAAACAGGGGTATTTACCGGCCGTTATGCAATAAATCCTGTCAATAACAAAAAAATCCCGGTATGGGTTGCTGATTATGTGCTCACTGGTTACGGAACGGGCGCAATTATGGCGGTACCAGCTCACGATACCCGCGATTTTGAGTTCGCGGAGAAATTTAAGCTGCCGATAGTGTGCATCCAGGATCCTGACGTGGAAGATAAGGCAAAGAGAGAAAAAATACTGGCTGGCAGCGAGTGCTGGACCGAAGATGGCAGATACATTAATTCGTCAAATAAAGAGACCCTGCTTGATATTAATGGTCTGAACAAGGAAGCCGGAATTGAAAAAATCACAGCATGGCTTGAAGAAAACAATATAGGGAAAGCAAAAATTAATTATAAGCTGCGCGACTGGCTGTTCAGCCGGCAGAGATACTGGGGAGAACCTTTCCCTGTCATTCATTGGGAAGATGGAGAGATTTCTCTTATCGACGAAAATGAGCTTCCGCTTGAACTGCCTGAACTCGAAAAATACCTGCCGGGAGAATCTGGTGAATCGCCACTGGCAAATGCAAACGATTGGCTTAGCGTAACCGACAGTTCAGGAAGAAAAGGCAGACGGGAAACAAATACGATGCCACAATGGGCAGGATCGTGCTGGTATTATCTCCGATTCATTGACCCGAAAAATGATGAAATGATCTTCGACTCCCGGAAAGAAAAATACTGGATGCCGGTCGACCTTTATATAGGCGGTGCAGAACATGCTGTTCTTCACTTACTTTACAGCCGCTTCTGGCATAAGGTGCTGTTTGATCTCGGCATCGTTTCAACGGACGAACCTTACAGGAGACTCTTCAATCAGGGTATGATACTGGCATTTGCATATGAGAATGAAGCCGGAGCAAAAATCTCTGCCGACCTTGTTGAGGAACGTAATGGAAAATTTTACAACAGGGAGACCGGAGCCGAACTCAGGCAGATAGTGGCAAAAATGTCAAAATCCCTTAAAAACGTAGTGAATCCCGACGATGTTGTCTCCCGCTATGGAGCCGACTCCCTGAGATTGTATGAGATGTTCATGGGCCCCCTAGATATAATTAAACCCTGGGACGATAAAGGTGTTAAGGGCGTTTACAACTTCCTTGCAAGAACATTCAGGTTCTTTGCCAACAGTGAAAACATAACTGAAGGGACCGAAAGCCAGGATATCCTTAAAGGACTGAATCAGGCCATCAAAAAGGTGGAAGGTGATATTGAGAATCTCCGTTTCAATACTGCAATTTCAGCAATGATGATCTTCCTCAACCTTGCAATAAAAAAAGGAAAGGTAACAAGGGAAACAGTTAAAACTTTCACAAGGATCCTTTCTCCTTTCGCTCCGCATCTTGCTGAAGAGCTGTGGCATATACATGGCAATGAAAAGACAATTACATACGAGCCCTGGCCTGAAGTGAATGAAGAGTACCTGAAAGAGGATACTTTCGAATACCCTGTTTCCGTTAACGGTAAACTAAGGTTTAAAATAGAATTGCCTGTATCTATGGAGAAAGAGGAAATCGGGAAGATAGTTCTCAATGATGAAAGGGCACAGAAATGGCTGGCGACAGGAACCCTGATCAACCTTATCGTAGTTCCGAACCGGATAGTCAATATCGTGATCAAGAACTAAACAGATCTGTTGATGAATTATTCAGGAAAAATCATAATTCTGCTGGCAATTATCTCAATGTCCCTTTCCTGCAGCTACTATAGGAAAGAAGTACCTGAACCCTTATTGTTGCTGTCTGATACGCTCAGCGAGACTGAAAGTAAAGAACCTGTTCTTTTATTCGGTATTCCGTCAGATTCCTTTAATATAATAACCGGACATATTAAACGCAACGGATTTCTCTCAGAAATACTTGCTGAATATGGTGTGCCGCTTCAGGAACTGGACCAGGTCCTGAAAAATTCCGATTCAGTTTTTGATGTAAGAAAATTAAGGTCTGGCAATCACTATACACTGCTCTGTGAAAACGATTCACTTGCAAGGGCAAGATACATGATTTATGAACATGATCCTGCTACCTGTTATATCTTCAGTTTCAACGATTCTCTCAACATAACTCCCTTTAAAAAGCAAATAAATGGCAAAATCAGATATTCCAGTGGTACAATAGAGACATCTCTCTGGGAATCGATGCTTGCAGAGGAACAGCATCCCTCTATTGCAGTGGAATTATCTGAAATTTTTGCCTGGACAGTTGATTTTTTCGGACTGCAGAAGGGCGACTCGTACAAAGTGATCTATGAAGAATTATTCATAGATAATGAATCACTTGGGGTTGGCAGGATATATGGCGCCGAATTTACATGGACAGGGAAGAAAATAACTGCAATACCTTTCATTCAGGACAGTACAGAAACTTTTTTTGATACGGATGGAAACAGCCTGCAGAAAGCTTTCCTGAAGGCTCCGCTGAGATTCTCCCGGATAACATCCCGTTTTTCGGGATCAAGGTTACACCCTATATTAAGGATCAGAAGACCACATTATGGTGTAGATTATGCAGCCCCCGTCGGGACACCTGTTTATACAGTCGGAGACGGGAAAGTTGTTGAGATGCGTTCAGAAGACGGATCGGGCAGAATGATAAGGATCGTTCACAACAGCGTTTACTCAACAGCTTACCTGCATCTAAGCCGCTACGCTGAAGGTATCGCTCCCGGTTCGTTTGTGAAACAGGGAGATGTAATCGGGTATGTCGGAAGCAGCGGGTTATCGACAGGGCCTCACCTCGACTTCAGGTTTTACATGAACGGTTCACCTGTAGATCCCCTGCAGGTTGAAGCACCTCCTGTAGAACCTGTTTCAGAAGAGAACAGGAATCGATTCGAAAAAAACAAGCTTGTTGTATTAAGCCTCCTTGCTACTTTCTGATATTACTGTCCGGATCGGATATCATAGACTCAATAACTTTCGGGAAATGCTCATATTCAAGGATATGTATTTTTGCTGCAAGTGATTCGGGGGTATCCGATGAGTCGACTTTGCATTTTGCCTGAAAAATTATATCTCCTTCATCATAGTTCTTATTAACATGATGAATCGTAATCCCTGATTCCTTTTCGCAATTATCTATTACAGCCTTATGCACTTTGTCGCCGTAGAACCCCTTGCCTCCGTATTTCGGCAACAACGCCGGATGGATATTTATTATTCTGCCTTTATATCCTGCAAGAATATTATCAGGAATGAGCCACAGAAAACCGGCCAGGACTATAAAATCAATATCATTCGAAAGGAGTAGGTCAAGAACTTGTCCTGAATGATAAAAGTCGTTGCGGTCGAAAAAAAATGATTTTACATAATTATTTGCAGCCCTTTTAAGAACGTAGGCTTCACGACGATTTGACAGAACAAGTACTACTTTCGCTGTTTTTCTGTTCGAAAAATATTTAATTATGTTTTCAGCATTTGTACCTGACCCTGATGCAAATATCGCTATGTTTCTCATTATAAAGCAATTAATATTTTTTAAAAATATCTTTGGAAATCTGAAAAAAGCAGTATATTTATCTAAAAATCAATTTATTATTTTAATCATGAAATAAAAAAACAGAAAATCATTTGAAAAATAAACTACAAATATATTTCTTTGCATCATCTTAAAATTATTATTAATTAAATTTTATAATTATGTCTGACATTGCCACAAGAGTAAAAGAGATTATTGTTGATAAGCTTGGAGTAGACGAATCAGAAGTTACCCCTGAAGCCAGTTTCACTAATGATCTTGGTGCGGATTCTCTTGATACTGTTGAGCTGATCATGGAATTTGAAAAAGAATTTAATATTGGTATTCCTGATGATCAGGCAGAAACCATAAGCACCGTTGGTGATGCTATCAAGTACATTGAAGAAAATGCAAAATAGTTTTGCATAGCTAATAATCCCTTTGATGAGAAGAGTTGTAGTTACCGGCCTCGGAGCCTTGACTCCTATTGGCAACAATTTGCATGATTATTGGGAAGGACTTGAAAAGGGAGTAAGCGGGGCGGTAATGATCACCCGGTTTAATACCGAGAAGTTCAAGACTAAATTCGCCTGCGAATTAAAGGGCTACAACTCTGCTGATTTCTTTGACAGAAAGGAAGTCAACAAGCTTGATCTGTTCTCCCAGTATGCTTTGGTAGTAGCAGATGAAGCAATAAAAGACTCCGGGCTTGATATTGAAAAGACAGATAAAGCCCGCATTGGTGTTATCTGGGGATCAGGCATCGGAGGCCTTGATACCTTTTATAACTCTATCAAACAACATGTCCTGGGAGACGGAACTCCCCGCTTCAGTCCGTTCTTCATTCCCAAGATGATAGCTGACATCGCAGCAGGAACAATTTCTATCAAATACGGTTTTACAGGTCCCAACTTCGCCACCGTATCAGCTTGTGCATCATCAACTAATGCACTTATAGATGCAATAAACTATATCAGGTGGGGAAAAGCTGATGTCTTTATTTCAGGAGGTTCAGAGGCATGTATAAATGAACCAGGTATTGGTGGATTCAATTCCACTCAGGCCCTTTCAACAAATAATGCCGAATATGAAACTGCTTCCAGACCTTTTGATAAAACCCGTGACGGTTTTGTTCTTGGGGAAGGGGCCGGGGCTCTTATTGTTGAAGAATACCAGCATGCAAAAGCAAGAGGTGCTAAGATATACGCTGAACTCATAGGAGCTGCAATGACTGCGGATGCATATCACGTAACAGCACCGCATCCCGAAGGCCTGGGTGCCAGGAATGTTATGAAGCTTGCACTCGAAGATGCCGGTATCTCACATGAAGATATTGACTATATAAATGTCCATGGCACTGCAACACCCCTCGGGGATATCGCTGAGGCTAAAGCTATAATCGCCATTTTCGGGGAACATGCATTCAGGCTCAATATAAGCGCTACCAAATCAATGACCGGCCACCTTCTGGGAGCTGCCGGTGCAGTAGAAGCCATTGCTGTGATTTTTTCAATTGTCAACAACATAATACCCCCGACAATTAATTTCAGCATCCCCGATCCTGAGATTGATCAGAAACTTAACCTGACTATCAATAAAGCACAGAAAAGACAAGTGAATGTTGCCATAAGTAATACATTCGGGTTCGGAGGTCATAATGCCTCCGTTGTAATAAAAAAAGCAGAATCTTAGTGTCATTCTTACAGCACAGGTTTAATGGCACATATTTACTTGACAAACGGGAGTTCGGGTCACGCTTAAGAAAAATCCTTGGCTTCAAACCCGGAAATCTAAAACTCTATGAAATAGCCTTCATTCACCGCTCGGCTTCATTTAAGCTTCCCGATGGCAAAAAAGTCAATAATGAGCGGCTTGAATATCTCGGCGATGCGGTACTTGATGCCATTCTTTCCGATTACCTCTTCGAAGAATTCCCCGATGCCTCCGAAGGCTTTATGACAAAAATACGCTCAAGGATAGTCAACAGGGATGTTCTTAACCAACTTGCTCTGTCGATGGGAATAAACAAGATACTCATAAGCAATGTAAACTCATTTAACTCCGGCAAGAACCTGTATGGAGATGCATTTGAGGCTCTTATTGGTTCGGTCTTCATTGATAAAGGCTTTAAGAAAACAAAAAAACTGTTTATCAAGAATGTCCTTAGGAAATATCTCGATCTCGACAGTATCGTAAAAACAGATACAGACTACAAAAGCATCGTTTTTGAGTGGGTCCAGAAAAACAAGGCCAACCTTATTTTCACATACAAGGAGGAATATGATTTCGACCATAAGAAATCATTATTCTCTTCAACACTTTTCATAAACAGGGAAGAGTACGGGACAGGCCAGGGCCCATCAAAGAAAGAAGCAGAACAGGAAGCTTCAGGAATGGCCTGGAAACGAATCACAAATGGAAACGGCAATGTTGTTTAGATACTTTTTTTGCTATCTTTACTTGATTGAAGCTTCCCATAAATGAAAGCAAGCCCAAAAATAAAGAGGGTCCGTCTGAAAATAAACCAGGAAAATGAGTTTGCGCTTTTCGGGATCGTCTCTCCGGAACCCGATTATAAACTGTCACTTGCTGTAAACAGGAAACTTAAGATTAACCTCAGAAATGCGATGCCTGTTATCCCCGATAATAAATCTGCGGAAGAAATCTCCTTCAGCAGGTTCTCTGATAACTCATCCCTCCATCTGACCTTCGACCTGATCTCAAACAGGTCGGGGAAAAACTATCTTGTAAAAAAACTTGTAAACATTGATTACATACTAAGGATATGCAATGCTGAAGATGAAGCCGATATTAACCGTTTTAACTCTCTTTTAAAAGAAATTGAGTGCATCACCGCAGTATTTTACCTTGATCCCGAATCAATAAAAGATAAAAACCTGGATCACATAGCATATTGAATTATTGTAATCAGACTTAGAGAGCAGAAATAGAACCTGATTTACACAGCACAGCTGCTTACTGTAATAAAAAGAAGAGGCTGACGACCGTCAGCCCCATTTTGATAACCCTAAAACTAACCTAAACTATGAAAAAAACCTCTATCTTATATCAACCAAATTCCGTGCCAAATCCTTTGCAAAAATATCTTCTGTTAAGCATAAAAAGAAATTTTTTTGTATAATTAACTGAATATTAACATTCTTATAAATAAATGTTAAATTGCTTCCAGGGTGTGTAAATTAACCATCCTGTAAACGAGACCGTTAAAGTTAAAGAAAGTTAAAGGTTGGGAATAAAAAGTATTTATAGTCGTACTTTTGTAACTGTATGAGACGGAGCACAATTACAATACTTGCAGTTTTCTTCTTCCTCACAATCACCGGACTGATTCTTATTCAGCTCAGATGGATAAAAAATGCCATAGAAATTACTGATCAGCAGTTCCGACTGCTCGCAAATAAAGCACTTGAGACAGTTGTTCTTGAGCTGGAGGAAAAAGAGCTGATAAACAGCATTTTAAATGAGATCAACCCTTCATCTTATGATTCAGTAACAGCAATAGTGCCGGCAAATTCCCCGCTGGCTAAAAGATTGAGAGGATATCATCCAAATCTTAAATTGCTTGAGATGTATGGTCTCAAACAGCCTGATCAGCCGATAACAATAATAAGTTCGGGGCAAAACATTCTTATCTCTTCAGAGAATGTCCCTGATCTTATGTCCGACGATGCAGCCGAGACCTCTGACCAGTCAATGAATGCAGAGCTGACAGGAAGAGTGACGAATAAAATAGTGGTTCTCGAGAATATTATGGAGAAATTGCTCCGTAAAAGACCAGATATAAGAGAAAGGGTTGATCCTCAGGAACTGAGGGTACTGATGGGTGATGCCCTTAAAAATGTGGGGATCAATCTCAATTTTGAATTTTGCATCAGATCCGGCAATGAAGGAATAATCTGGAAAACCCCCGGATTTACAGACAGGCCGGGAACAAATAAGTTCATCAGCCAGCTTTTTCCAAACGATCCTGTTCCCGGGCAAAGCCAGCTTGTAATGTATTGCCTGCAGGAACAGCAGTACAAACTTGGCCAGATCGGTAATCTTGGCTTCCTTTCAATGCTCCTTACCCTCCTTCTGCTTATCCTTGTGACAAGCACTTTCATCGCTATCTTCAGGCAGAAGAAGCTTTCGGAGATACGAACGGATTTCATAAATAATATGACACATGAGCTGAAAACCCCTATCTCAACGATTTCGCTTGCGTCACAGATGATGGCTGACAAATCTATTGCAGATGAAAAGAAAAGCTTTGATTCGCTCGCGAAAATAATCTATGATGAGAGCATGCGTCTTAAATTTCAGGTTGAAAAAGTCCTGCAGATGGCTATCTTTGAAAGAGCCCGGATGAAACTAACCCTGATAAACCAGGATATCCATAATATCCTGAATAATGCCCTGGAGAATTTCTCTCTTCAGATAGAAAGCCGCAATGGTATTATATACAGGGATTTCAAGGCAGAAATACCAGATGTCATGGTCGACGAGGTGCATTTCCTGAATGCTGTTTCGAACCTTATCGATAATGCAATCAAGTATTCAAATCAAACGCCCTGGATAACTGTCGGAACAAGAAATATAAAGAACGGAATTGTTATCACAATAGAAGACAAAGGCATAGGGATAAGCAAAGATGCCCTTAAGAGGATCTATGACAAATTCTACCGGGTCCACTCAGGAAACATTCATAATGTAAAAGGGTTTGGACTTGGCCTTAGCTACGTCAAACAGGTTATCGAAGAACATAATGGAACAATCAAAGCAGAAAGTCATATCAACAAAGGAACAAAATTCACACTATTCATCCCTCAAAACGGACACAAATGAAAAGTACCAGGATCCTGCTTGCTGAAGATGATGTCAATCTGGGTAACTTACTGAAGAATTACCTGGCCGCCAAGAATTTTGACACTTCACTTTGTATCAATGGGACGCTTGCCCTTGATGCATTTTCAGAAGAACTATTCCAGCTGTGCATCATAGATATTATGATGCCTGAAATGGACGGGCTTACTTTAGCCAGAAAGATACGGCAGATAAACCCGCAGGTGCCAATTATATTCCTTACTGCCAAAAGCCAGAAAGAAGATATTCTTGAAGGCTTCCGGACAGGAGCCGATGATTATATAACAAAACCCTTCTCCATGGAAGAACTGCTTTACAGGATCCAGGCTGTCCTGAAAAGGACTTCAGTATCATCACCATCGTACAGGGAAGAAAAATATTCAATAGGCAAATATTCCTTTGACCCTGTTAAGCAAATCCTTGCATTCGGGGAAGAAACTGTTAAACTGACTACAAAGGAATCAGAATTGCTTGAATTGCTGTGCAGGCACACAGGGGCCATCCTTGAAAGAAATTATGCTTTAAAAACTATCTGGACGGATGATAATTACTTTAATGCGAGAAGCATGGATGTATATATTACCAAATTGAGAAAATATCTGAAAAAGGACCCGGCTGTCAAGATCCTCAATATCCATGGAAGAGGCTATAAACTATTGCAATGATGTAATATCAAAAGTGCCCGCAGTATTTTTCAGCCTAATCAAGTTTCAGAACAGCAAGAAAGGCCTGCTGGGGTACTTCAACATTTCCTATCTGACGCATCCTTTTCCTGTTTTGTGCGATTTTTAGGGACTTAAAAAGATAACTAACAGATATCTA
>CAYNRI010000025.1:0-33389 GCA_964399575.1 uncultured Rikenellaceae bacterium | reverse complement strand
GCTGCCTGATGTATTATTATTTTTTGTGCTATATTTAGCCTTCACTTTGTTTTCAGTATTGATCATATCAAAGGAATTGAAAAACAGGCTTTTATAATAAAAAAATTGTTTTGAAAATACGTTTATTTGCATATCTGATTACTGCTCTCTTGCTAGCATTTTTCTCCCTGGAATTATCAGCTCAGGAAGAACATGTTTCACATGGCTCTGAAAATCAAAAGGAAGAGAAATTTAATCCGAGTGAATTTATTATGGACCACATTGCTGATTCACATGAATGGCATATACTCACCAAAAAAAATGGTGAAAGTGTTTCGATATATCTGCCTGTAATTGTGTACAGTAAAGAAAGCGGTTTACAAATATTTTCATCTGGGAAAATTGCCCACGGACATGAATACAAAGGCTTCAGGCTTGAGGAGGAAGGAGAATATAAGGGCAGAATAGTTTCAGTAAATGAAAATGGGCAGATAGAAAAAGACAGCATGCCTCTCGATTTTTCAATAACAAAAGCCGTTGTCGGTATGCTGGCGGCTGCTTTAATAGGTTTATGGCTTTTCCTTTCACTCGCCCGCTCCTATAAAAAAACAGGCATCAGCCATCCTAAAGGAATACAGAAATTCCTCGAACCAATAGTCTATTTTATCCGCGATGATATTGTTATCCCAAATATCGGATATGAAAAACATGAAAAATTCATGCCCTATCTTCTGTCGGTATTCTTTTTCATTCTCATAAATAATATAATGGGCCTGATCCCATTCCCGCCTCCTTTTGGCGCTAATGTAACAGGAAATATTGCTGTTACGATGTCACTCGCTTTGTTTACTTTTATAATAATCCAGATAAACGGATCAAAGAATTACTGGAGGCATATTTTTGCGACCCCCGGCGTTCCATTCTGGCTCCTTCCGATTATGATCCCCGTTGAGATCATTGGTATGTTCTCAAAGCCATTTGCACTTACCGTCCGTTTGTTTGCAAACATTACTGCAGGCCACATAATTGTAATGAGCCTGCTTGCCCTTATATTTATATTTGACTCCCTGGCAGTAGCACCGGTTTCAATAATTTTTGTGATTTTTATGGATTGCCTCGAATTACTTGTGGCATTCCTTCAGGCATATGTCTTTACACTTCTGTCAGCCTTGTTTATCAGCCTGGCAGTTGCTGAAGAGCATCATTAATTTTTATGTTTATTTAATTTTTTACACTATGGAAGAAACACAGGCAGCAATGTCACTTGCAGCAATCGGAGCAGGACTCGCAGTTATTGGTGCAGCCTATGGTATCGGTCGTATCGGGTCAGCAGCTATGGAAGCTATTGCCAGACAACCGGAAGCCGCAGGTAAGATCCAGCTCGCAATGATCATCTCCGCAGCACTTATTGAAGGTGTTGCCCTGTTTGGTGTTGTAGTAGCTCTTATTGCTTAAATGTATTGAAATCCTGCAACGGTTGGTTGCAGGATTTCTTAATCAGAATTATTAAAAACAAAAGATATGATCCTAGCCAGTAATAGTCTGACATCGCCTGCAATAGGTACGATCTTCTGGGCTGTGCTAATTTTTTCGATTTTCTTTATGATCCTTGCAAGATTCGCATGGAAACCGATCCTTGGTATGATCAAACAAAGAGATGAATCTATAAAAGGATCTCTTGCAGCTGCTGAAAACGCCAGGAAGGAAATGCTGAAGCTGCAGAGCGATAATGAAGCTATACTGCGGAAAGCAAGGGATGAAAGAGAAAATATCCTTAAAGAAGCACGGGATGTAAGGGATAAGCTTATAGCTGAAGCAAAGAACAAAGCTGCCCAGGAGGCTGAAAAAATAGTCGAAGCAGCAAAAACAGGTATTGAACGCGAAAAGGCAAAAGCATTATCTGAGATACATCAGCAGGTTACTGTTCTCTCAATAGAAGTCGCATCCAAGTTGCTTGGCGAAAAATTAAGCAAGACAGGCGAACAGGAAAAGCTTATTGAAAAATATCTCAACGATATTGAGCTCAATAAAAATTAGTGAACATTTCCTGAAATGAACGAAAGCAAAATATCGGTTCGTTACTCCAGAGCTCTTTTCCTTTCAGCTCTTGACAAAAACAACCTGGATAATATCTACAGGGATATGATCCTTATGTCAGAAATTTCAACTATCGAGGAGTTTAAAGAGTTGATCAGCAGCCCGATAATCAAGCCTTCAAGGAAAGCAAAGATCTTTCATAATACACTTGGTGAAAACGTTGATCCCCTTACCTTGTCACTTATTGACCTTGTTATAAGAAACGGCAGGGAGAATTACCTCCCGGCTATTGCAAGGGTATTTATAAGCCAGACAAAGGAATACAAAGGCATAACCGAAACAGTTCTGACTACTGCCGTAAAGGTTGATGAAGAAATAAAGAAAAAGATCTCAGCTTTTGTCGCCGATGCTTTTAAAACAAAAGTGGAATTAAAGGAAATAGTCGATAATGATATTATCGGGGGATTTGTGTTACGCATCGAGGATAAGTATATAGATGCAAGCATCAGGACAAAATTGCATAAAATAAAGAAAGAACTGTTAGCTGCGTCACTGACAGACTGATAATACAACGATTAAACAGAATTTAAGACAAGTAATATGGCAAGTATAAAACCAGCAGAAGTTTCCGGGATCCTCCGGCAGCAACTCGAAGGGATCCAGACAGGTGTTGAACTGGAAGAAGTGGGAACAGTCCTTCAGGTTGGTGATGGCATAGCACGTATATACGGACTGACTAATGCTGAATCGAATGAGCTGCTGGAATTTGAAAACGGTATTGAGGCGATAGTCCTCAACCTTGAGGAAGATAATATCGGAGCAGTTCTTCTTGGGCCGACTGAAGAGATCAACGAAGGCGATATAGTCAAACGCACACGTCGTATTGCATCAATAGGAGTGGGAGAAGGTCTTCTCGGCCGCGTAATCTCACCAACGGGCCAACCCCTCGATGGAAAAGGTCCTGTTGAAGGGAAACTCTATGTGATGCCTTTCGAAAGAAAAGCCCCCGGTGTTATATTCCGCCAGCCTGTTAAACAGCCCCTTCAGACCGGTATTAAAGCTATTGATGCGATGATACCTATTGGACGGGGACAAAGGGAGCTCATTATCGGCGACAGGCAGACAGGGAAAACAGCAATTGCAATTGATACGATAATCAATCAGCGCAGTAACTATGAGCAGGGAAAACCGGTTTACTGTGTTTACGTTGCTATCGGACAAAAAGGATCTACTGTTGCCAATATTGCAAAGATCCTCGAAGAAAACGGAGCGATGAAATACACTGTTATAGTACTTGCTACAGCTTCTGACCCGGCAGCCGCTCAGTTCTATGCACCTTTTGCCGGAGCAGCAATCGGAGAATTCTTCAGGGATACTGGTCGCGATGCTCTTATAATTTATGACGATCTTTCAAAACAGGCAGTCTCTTATCGTGAAGTCTCCCTCCTGCTTCGCAGACCTCCGGGACGAGAAGCCTACCCGGGAGATGTATTTTACCTGCATTCACGGCTTCTTGAAAGAGCTGCCAAGATAATCGAGTCTGATGAGGTTGCAAGACAAATGAATGATCTGCCTGAATCAATAAAGCCTCTTGTAAAAGGTGGCGGATCACTGACAGCACTTCCTATCATCGAGACTCAGGCTGGTGACGTATCTGCATATATTCCGACTAATGTGATTTCAATTACCGATGGACAGATCTTTCTTGAATCGAGCCTTTTCAATTCAGGGGTCCGCCCGGCTATTAATGTCGGTATTTCAGTCTCAAGGGTGGGCGGTAACGCACAGATAAAATCAATGAAAAAAATTGCCGGAACCCTTAAAGTTGACCAGGCCCAGTACAGAGAACTTGAAGCCTTCTCAAAGTTCGGTTCTGACCTTGATGCAACAACTCTTGCCATCCTGAATAAAGGATCTAAAAATGTGGAGATACTTAAACAGGGACAGTACATGCCAATACCTGTTGAAAAACAAATCGCCATTATTTATTGCGGAACAACGGGATTATTGAAAGATGTACCGGTGACTAAAGTTAAGGAATTCGAAAAGGAATTTATTGAATATCTTGATCTTAAACACAGGGATATACTCGATAGCCTCAGAGACGGTATCCTTACCAATGACATAACAAGGGTACTTGAAAAAGCTGCTGCGGAGGTGGCCTCTAAATATAAACCTCAGTAAACACGTATACCTGAAGTACAGGAATTGATATGGCCAATTTAAAAGCTATTAGGATACGAATCAGTTCTGTCAGATCAACCCGGCAGATCACTTCTGCAATGAAAATGGTTTCTGCTGCGAAGCTTAGGAAAGCGCAGGATAAAATTGTACAATTAAAACCCTATGTCTCCAAGTTGCAGGAGATCCTTACCGGCCTGACTCAAAGCCTTGGAGAAAAAGATGTTGAAAATATATTTGCAAGGAACACCGAGCCTGAAAAAATCCTGCTTGTCGTCATAACTTCCAACAGAGGACTTTGCGGAGCTTTCAATGCAAACGTTATAAAGGAGACAAGACGGGTTATTGCAGAAAAATACCCCGACCAGTATAACAAGGGTAATGTGACCCTTATTACAATAGGTAAAAAGGGTTATGATTATTTCAGAAAACTGAACCTTAAAATGCTGCCTGAAAGGAATGCCCTTTTCAACAACCTTTCTTTCGAAAATGTTGTTACTGTTGCTGAAGATATAATGCACAGTTTTGTTGCCGGAGAATATGACAGGATTGAAATTATTTACAACCAGTTCAAAAACGCAGCCGTACAGTACCTGACAAATGAGACTTTCCTTCCGCTCAACACAGATTCTTCTGACAACAAAAAATTACAGGTCACAGATTATATCTACGAACCTACAAAGGAGGAAATAGTGAAGGAACTGATACCTAAATCGCTTAAGATTCAGTTCTACAAGGCAGTCCTTGATTCTTTTGTGGCAGAGCATGGAGCAAGGATGACGGCAATGCATAAAGCTACTGATAATGCAACAACAATGATTCGCGATCTTACGTTGCAGTACAATAAAGCACGACAGGCTGCGATAACGAATCAGATACTTGAAGTGGTCAGCGGGGCTGAGGCCCTTAAAGGCTAGACAAGTTATGTATAATCAATCAGAACTCCGGGAGATAGTCGACAGGACACTGATGAATCTTTCGTACAATACGGAAGCTCCCAGGCTTATAGAACCGGTTAAATACATACTTTCTTTAGGCGGCAAAAGGATAAGGCCTGTTCTGGCTCTGACAGCCTGCAATCTTTTTAATGATAAGATTGATGATGCAGTATTCCCGGCAGCAGGCCTGGAGATTTTTCATAACTTCACCCTGGTGCACGATGATATTATGGATAAGGCTCCTGTCAGAAGAGGATTTCCGACGGTTCATACTAAATGGGACTTAAACCAGGCTGTGCTCTCAGGAGATGTAATGTCATTCATCGCCAATGAATGCTTCATGTTAACCCCCGCCCAATTGTTCCTTAAGATCTTCAGAATATTCAATAAGGCGGCTATTGATGTCTGCGTGGGACAGCAGCTCGATATTGATTATGAAAAATCCCTTGTTGTCACTGAGCAGGAATACCTGAGAATGATAGAATTGAAGACTGCTGCATTGATCGCTGCCTCAGTCAGGATAGGTGCCCTGGTTGGAGGAAGCAGTGACAAGGATGCAGATCTGCTTTTTGATTTTGGAAGAAATATGGGGCTGGCTTTTCAGATCCAGGATGATATCCTTGACGTATGGGGAGAAACGAAAGTATTCGGTAAGACACAGGGCGGAGATATCGTATCAAACAAAAAAACACTTCCCTATATCAAAGCTATGGAAATAGCTGGCGGAGAGGTCCGGAAACAGCTTCAGATCCTGTTCTCAGGAAATGATATTAATCCGGAAGAAAAAATCAGGACTGTTACAGGAATATATGATCAGCTTAACATCAGGGAATCTTCTGAATCCCTGGCAAGTCAATTCATCGACAGGGCATTTGAATACCTGCAGAAGGTAAGTGTTGATGACAAGAAAAAGATTGAGCTGACAGGACTTGCCAGCTCACTGATCAGACGCCGCCACTAATTAAGTATCTGCTTTTCATGCTTGATAAGCCAGTCTAAATTAACAAGGACTCCGGCATTAAGCATGAACTGGTCATAGCGGCTGATTATATATTTCGCTTCAACAAAGGCATCAAACTGATCAGTAATCTTAATATAGGTGCCTGCTCCGATATTCAGTCCGAGAGCATTATCATTCTGCCTGAATGTGGCAGAAGCCGGAGATTTGCTTTTATGCCAGGCAAGTAAAATGTTCATCCCTGCGAGTCCGTAAAATTCAAACTGGTCAAGAGAATTGAATACATAATGACAATTAACATCAAACATCATTGAAAAGACACTGCTCCTGTAATTTTCAGCCTTTGTTATGTTGGGATAAAAGATAGTATAGGAGGGAGAAAGATGAACAGGCAGGTTCAATTCATAAATTCCTTTAAATGAAACAGCCATATGACCGCTCCTGAAATAGGAATACGGCTCATTGTTAAAGTAAAAACCTGAACCAAAGGCCAGGCCGCCCCCTATCTTCGTAAACTGAGCATTAATGGCAGGGTAAACTAAGATTGCAAGCAAAACGGCAGCATAAAATTTCTTCATTGAAATACAATTGGATAATATACTATAATACAATTAATAAAGATAAGGCATTATCGATTATAAGTCAAGAGCGATTTGGTCAGTATTAAAAAAAATCTAATCTTTATATCCTTTCATCTTATAATGGATCAAAAGCATAATCATCTTCAAAATTTATTAATTTTGTATCTTCAAAAAACGCAAAAGAATTTATAAATATGGCACAGAATATCGGTAAGATCAGCCAGATTATCGGACCAGTGGTTGATGTTACATTTGACAGACAGGGCACTGAAATGCCTGATATCTATGATGCACTTGAAATAAAAAGAGAGGATGGCTCGGTCCTGGTTCTGGAGTGTCAGCAGCATATCGGTGAAAATACTGTCAGATCCATTGCAATGGATTCGACTGACGGACTCCGGAGGGGTTTAGACGTAATAGCTACCGGAGCTCCTATTGTTATGCCGATAGGCGAGCAGGTCAAAGGACGTCTTATGAATGTGACCGGTCTGGCTATAGATGGTATTGGTACTCTTGACAAGACAGGAGGCTATCCCATCCATCGAAAACCTCCGAAATACGATGTTCTGTCAACCGAGAAGGAAGTCCTCTTTACAGGGATCAAGGTTATTGATCTTATTGAACCTTATTCAAAGGGAGGGAAGATCGGGCTATTTGGAGGTGCAGGTGTCGGAAAGACAGTCGTTATCCTTGAGCTTATAAATAATATTGCCAAAGCCTATTCCGGATTGTCAGTTTTTGCAGGAGTGGGTGAGAGAACAAGGGAAGGCAACGACCTGTTGAGAGAAATGCTAGAGGCTGGAGTTATTTCATATGGTAAGGATTTCCTTGAAAGCATGAAATGCGGCGGCTGGGATCTCTCGAAAGTCGACATGGAAGCCCTTAAGGAGTCGAAACTTGCCCTTGTTTTCGGACAGATGAACGAACCTCCGGGGGCAAGAGCAAGAGTCGCACTATCAGGTCTTTCCGTTGCAGAGCATTTCAGGGATGGAGACGGGAAGAGCGGAGGACGTGACATCCTGTTTTTTATGGATAATGTATTCCGTTTTACTCAGGCCGGATCTGAAGTATCTGCTCTTCTGGGCCGTATGCCTTCAGCAGTTGGTTACCAGCCTACACTGGCTACTGAGATGGGTGTAATGCAGGAAAGGATCACCTCAACAAAACATGGATCAATCACTTCTGTACAAGCTGTTTACGTACCCGCCGACGACCTTACCGATCCTGCTCCTGCAACAACATTCGCACACCTTGACGCAACAACAGTATTAAGCCGTAAAATATCTGAACTCGGTATTTATCCGGCCGTCGATCCGCTCGACTCTACATCAAGGATATTGTCTCCGGATATAGTAGGCGCTGATCACTATAATTGCGCCCAGAAGGTAAAAGAACTCCTGCAGAGATATAATGAATTGCAGGATATTATAGCAATCCTCGGCATGGATGAGCTGTCGGAAGAAGATAAGCTTGTCGTTCACCGGGCCCGAAGAGTACAGAGATTCCTTTCCCAGCCTTTCCATGTTGCAGAACAGTTCACAGGTATTAAGGGAGCCCTTGTATCAATTGAAGATACTATCAAGGGATTCAATATGATAATGGATGGGAAGGTAGACCAGTATCCGGAAGCAGCTTTTATGCTTGTTGGTACAATAGAAGACGCTATTGAAAAAGGTGAAAAGATACTTGCTCAAACAAGATAAATAATTCCGGGATGAAAATAGAGATCATCACTCCTGACAGGAAAGTGTACGAGGGAGACATAAAATCAATAAGAGTTCCCGGGAAAAAAGGATCATTCCAGGTCTTAAAGGACCACGCTCCTATAATTTCAACTCTTGAAAAAGGCCCGGTAATTATCGTAGATCAAACAAACAACGAGCTGAGATATGAGATAGCGGAAGGGGTGATAGAAGTTAAACAGAACAAAATAATTCTCCTTACGGAATCAGTAATCTAACTGATTTATAATGACACCTGATGAATTCCGGAAAAATGCCCATGAGCTTGTCGAATGGATGGCTCACTATCTTGAGAATATTGAAGATTATCCTGTAAAATCTCAATGTAAGCCAGGTGAAATTCTTAAGAAATTACCTGATAAACCTCCCTCAGATCCACAATCTTTTGATAGCCTTGTCGGGGATCTTGAGGAGATAATAATGCCTGGTATAACCCACTGGCAACACCCCTCTTTCTTTGCATATTTCCCTGCAAACAACAGTTACCCTTCCATTCTTGCAGAGATGATCATTTCTTCTATCGGCGCACAGTGTATGAACTGGGAAGCATCTCCGGCTGCAGCTGAACTGGAAGAAAAGATGATGATATGGCTGCGTGATATGATCGGACTGCCAGGGTACTTTGAGGGTGTAATTCAGGATTCCGCTTCTTCTGGAACACTTGCAGCAATCCTTACCGCAAGAGAAAAAACAAGCGGATTCCGGATCAATGAAACGGGAACAGTTTCTGCCGGTAAACTGAGGGTATATTGCTCTGAACAGGCTCACTCTTCAGTTGACAAAGGAGTTAAAATAAGCGGTATCGGCAGCAGTAACCTTGTTAAGATACCTGTCAGAAATGACTTCTCAATGGACCCCGTTCTCCTGGAAAAAGATATAGAAAAAGATATTAAAAATGGTTATCAGCCGTGTTGTGTTATAGCTACTATCGGGACTACAGGCACTACTGCAGTTGATCCTTTAAAGGAAATAGGATCAGTTTGCCGGAAAAACAATATCTGGCTTCACGTTGATGCTGCAATGGCCGGGACAGCTCTTATACTGCCGGAGTACCAATGGATGATCGAGGGGAAAGAATATATAGACAGTTTTCTTTTCAACCCTCATAAATGGATGTTTACAAACTTCGATTGTACAGCCTTCTTCACCAGGGATGCAGGTTCACTGATAAAGACCTTTGAAATACTCCCGGAGTATCTCAAAACAAGAACAAGGGGTAAAGTGAATGATTATCGCGACTGGGGTATTCCGCTGGGCCGAAGATTCAGGGCCCTGAAGCTCTGGAGTGTTATAAGGTCATACGGCACTGAAGGCCTGCAAAATAAAATCAGGCAGCATATAAGTTATGCATCGGAACTTAAAAATATGATTTCAGTGGAAAATGATTTTGAAATCCTTGCTCCTGTTGTAATTAATGTTGTGTGCTTCAGATACGCTCCCCCTGGAACTGATGAACAGAAACGGAATATCCTGAATGAAAAGCTGAATCACATGCTGAATGATTCCGGCAGGATTTATTTATCGCATACGGTCCTTAACGGGAAATATACCCTAAGAATGGTTACAGGTCAGACAAATGTAACAATGGAACATGTCATAAAAGCCTGGGAGCTGATAAAGAAAACAGCAAGGAATATAGCGATCTGATATTCTAATTATTGCCTGTATTTCCCGATATTCATTCCGTAAATATCAATATTGAAAAGCCACCCGATAGTTGGTGATCTGTTCCCCTTTTGCCATGCTGCCTGAATACCGGCTGAGATCATATAAGGTATGCGGAGAACATAAAAATCAGCCAGCAATTCAACTCCGAAAGAACTGAATGATTCTTTCTTTTCAATATATTCTTTAAGAACAAGTGAGCCGGAATCATTGTAATCAAAATGGTAATTCCCTGTGCCGCTTGCAAAATCATAGAACAGATCTGCACGCAGCCTTGTCAGATAAAGAAGACTCATTACATTAAGGTCGGGATAACCAAGGGGAGTTACATAATCGGCAGACAGGAAGTGAAGGTTCTCTGAAGCTATATTCCTGTAACCCCGCGGGTAATTGATCCTGTTCCACATTGAAATCTGTTCGATATACTGTTTATCAGCTTCATACCTGAAACGTATACCGTTATTCCTGAAAAACCCCGGGAAAAATAAAGCTGTTCTCATAGTCAGGAACGAGCCGTAAATATCCTTGTCAAAAGGGTAAAAAGAATAATTGAAATCGAAAACATGTGCAAAACGGGGATAGATATCCCGTACAGCTGCTTTATGATAGTTTGCAAAATACAGCCTGGCAGACATTTCAGTCTGACCATAATCGTATATAGTATCATCTTTTACATAAAGAATGTACTGATTCCTGTAATTTGCTGATATCGAAGGCTGGAAAAACTGATAAAACTTACCCGTCGAGAAAGTCAGAGGTATTGAAAGAGTATTTGAGAATTTAAGTCCTGGCTTGATTAACTCCGGATCATCAAGTCTGGCCCCTGTCCTTGTCCGGAAGACAATATTATCATCGCCGTAATCAAGTGTTGATTCTATTACCGGATATAATCCCTGCCATTTGATTTTTGAATGGAACATGTGTTTCTTATTTGAGTATTCATACCCAAGTGTTGTTATCACAGTGCTTAAATTATTCTGGCTCAACAGTGTAAAACCCGGTTTGATTGCAGCAGGGTCTGATTGCAGTTCTTCAATATCGGCATATAAAGGCATCCAGCTGTGGAACCCGAATAAATGCTGCCATTTTCTGTACCTGACAGGATGAAATGACTGTTGCACCAATGGTGTCATCTCCTTTTTTTCAGGGAGTGTTATTTTTTCGATGAGGTAAGCCCTCCGGTCCTCAATGTCCGGATTATGCAGGGAGGTATTTTTAAGGCTGAGAGAACAGATATTATTGCCGGATGAGGTATAGTCACAGAAAAATATCTTATCACCACTTATCATCAGATCCGTTGCTCCGAATTGTGAATTTGTAAGCCGCTTTGATTTCTTTTCATGGGTGAGAATAAAGATGTTCTCGACACCAGAGGCAGAACTTACGTAAAACAACGTATCATTTCTTAAAAATGTTGATTGTAAATCATCATTTCCTTCATCAAGGTAAGCTTTCCAGGTTTTATCCTCAGGTCTGTATGAAATTATCCCTTCCCCCTTTTCTGTCAACGAAATAGCAGTTATCTCTGACCTGTCAGCCGACCATTGAGGCCGTTGCAGGGAAGCATTGCCCGGAACGGGTATTGATGCTGAAATTTTGTTCGTCTTTAAGTCAAAAAGAATAAGGTTGTTTTTGTTATCTGCTGTATTCTCAACAGCTGCAATGCTCTTCCCGTCAGGAGAAATTGATGCGGACATAAGTCTTGTTTTCCATGTCAGCTGTTTCACAGTATTACTCCTGACATCAATCATTTTTATTACTGAATAATTTCTGTTGTCCCATCTTGGATCTGGCTGGTTCTCAACCCATACAAGCAGAGATCCGGCCCCCGACAGGTAATATGGATTTATAATTCCCGGAACATGTATCTTCTTTTCGGACCCGTTTAGCGTGTCAATTATTACAATGGCTGGAGGATCTGAAAGTGATGTCCTGATTGCAGCTATTTTGTTCTCTCCGGCCGGGACAGGAGAGAAATAGCCAAGATATTTTTTCCCCTTATCCTGATTCAGGTATTTGTAAGGGCGCGAACCGTTGTTACGGATCTCCTCGTTCCATAGAATATTAAGTGTATCGAAAGTCTCCTTGAAAAGACCTTTTTTTGTCTTGCCAGTGTTCCCCAATAAACTGATATTAACTGGATTGATAAGAAATGGCAGATTTGCAGTTGTTTTTATTGCTTTATTCCAGACACCCTGTCCATATTTGAAACGAGCCATAGTTACTGCCTGTGATCCGCTTTGATAATGATCCGGCACATAATCCCTGAACGAACCGTTGACAAGCTTATCATATTTATAGACATTCCCTTTCTCAACTGATAAGGCCTTAAGCTGTTTCTGAAAAGAAGCGCTGTTTTCCCTGCCAGCCCCAGAGAAAGCTGATTCAACAAATACAGCATCTCCTTCAAGATACCACAATGGGAGCAGAGCTGCCATTGCTCCCGGGAACTGCTGGCCGAAGAAAACTGACATGAATCTTGAGAATCCCTTGTTCAGGGATTCCATCTGAAGCACATGAGTCAGTTCATGAAGTGCCAGTTGCCTTGCGGGATCAAGAGGAATTGTATTCTGTTCGGGCGTTGGATATATCTCCATTCGCCTCGGTGCATATGCAACATAGCCATTTGACTGGGTTGTGTAGTTATGTATTATTACCGGGATGCGGAAGCGGGAATCCGGATAAAGGAATGAAATATCATTATAAGCCTTTTCAAGCGCCCGGGCAAATTCAACTCCGTTATTGCCATATACCTCCGGATAGATTACCCTGAACCTGTTTGTTTTGACCTGGAACCACTTAAGATTTGCCGGATCCTGCCCTGTTTCATAGTATTGCGCAGAAACTGAAAAGGGGACCAGAAAGAGAAAACAAAACACCAGCAATTTATTTCTCATATCTCTAATTCCTGTCCAAAATTAACAAATAATGTTAGTCCCTTGTTTACTCCCTAAGTAATAAAAAAATAAGTACTTTAGTCAACTGATCCGGCACATAAGGTCTTCAAGAAAATGGGAAATAAATGAAACAGTACAGGTTCATTAATAATATAACCGGTTGGATTGTATTTGCAGTAGCTGCCATTACCTACCTTATGACTATTGAGCCAACTGCAAGCCTATGGGATTGCGGTGAATTCATAGCTTCATCATACAAGCTAGAGATAGGGCATCCTCCTGGCAGCCAGGTATTTATGATTATTGCAAGGGTATTTACTCTTTTTGCTGGCGGGAATGAAGAAAAAGTAGCTGCAATGGTTAATGCCATGTCAGCTCTTGCCAGCGCATTTACGATCTTATTCCTTTTCTGGACGATAACCCATCTTGCGCGTAAAATCCTCATAAAAAATGAAGATCAGCTGAATATTTCCAGGATAGCAGCCATAATGGGTGCAGGAATAGTTGGAAGCCTGGCCTATACTTTTTCTGATTCATTCTGGTTCTCGGCTGTTGAAGGAGAAGTTTATGCCACATCATCCTTTTTTACGGCGATTGTTTTTTGGGCAATACTCAAATGGGAGGATAATGCAGATATGAAATATGCCGATAAATGGATAATACTTATTGCATATCTGATGGGTCTTTCGATAGGAGTGCATCTTCTTAACCTTCTGGCTCTTCCGGCTATTGTACTTGTTTACTATTTCAGGAAGTTTACATTTTCCTGGAAAGGGTTCATAATGTCTGTTGCAGTATCTTTTGCTATACTGTCTCTGCTGATATGGGGCATAATTCCGGGTCTGATAAAGATATCAAGCAGGTTTGATCTGCTTTTTGTCAATACCCTAAAACTTCCCCATAACAGCGGTATGATAGTACATTTCATTATTCTGATAGTACTCTTCATAATTGCTATAAGAATGTCGCTGTATTCCGACAACAAAATCAGAAATGCTGTTGTTGCAATAGCAGCTCTTTTCTTAACAGGAATCTGGGTAGTATCAGATTCGGTTTTCATTAACATAATTGTTTTAATTGCGGTGGCATCATTTTTATTTTATGTTGCGGGCAAGAACAGGATTGTACTGAATACGATACTTACTTCGGTAATGGTGATACTTATAGGATACTCCTCCACTGCGATAATTGTTATCAGGGCTTCAGCAAATCCTCCGCTGAATGAGAACAATCCCAGTGATCCCTTCAGTCTGTTGTATTATCTAAACCGCGAACAGTATGGCGACAGGCCACTCTTTTATGGCCCGTATTATAATGCGCCTGTGCTCGATTATGCTGACGGTAAACCGGTTTATGTTCTTGAGGATAACAAAAAATACATAATAACCCACAGGGAGCTTGAAAGGGTTTATGATGACAGGTTTCTCACCCTTTTTCCAAGGATGTGGAGTGATCAGAGCAACGATCACGCAGAGATCTATAAAGCCTGGGGAGGGACAAGGGGCATACCATTACAGGTTGCTGATCAGTCGGGAGAGAAATCGATAGTAAGGAAGCCGAGGTTCAGTGAAAATCTGAAATTCATGTTCTCCTACCAGTTCGGATATATGTATTTCAGGTATTTTATGTGGAACTTTTCCGGCAGGCAGGATGATACGCAGGGAACAGGAGGAGCAGTCAACGGCAACTGGATCACAGGAATTAAATTCCTGGATGAGCCGAGGACCGGAACTTACGATCTTCCGGAGGATATAAGGAATGACCCTTCAAGGAATAAGTATTACATGCTTCCTTTTATCCTTGGCCTTATAGGGATGTTCTTCCAGCTTAATACTGATAACAAAAACTGGTTCAACGTCATGCTGCTTTTCATAATGACCGGGATTGCAATTGTTTTTTATCTGAACCAATACCCAAATCAACCCAGGGAAAGGGATTATGCCTATGCAGCATCATTTTATTTTTATGCGGTCTGGATTGGATTGGGAGTGCTGGCATTATTCCGTGGCATCTCTTCAGTTACAGGAGAAAAAATCGGAGCGCCGGTGGCAGGTATTGCCTGTTTTCTCGCGGTGCCCCTTGTAATGGGATCTGAGAACTGGGATGATCATGACAGATCAGGGCGCTATCTTGCAAGGGATGTCGCATTTAATTACCTTGAATCATGCGCTCCGGATGCAATATTGTTTACAAACGGCGATAATGACACCTTCCCTCTCTGGTATGCCCAGGAAGTTGAAGGCAAAAGAAAGGATATCCGTGTATGCAATCTTATGCTTCTTAATACCGACTGGTATATAGAACAGATGAAACAAAAAGTATACGAATCGGATCCCCTGCCCATAACACTGCCGATAAAGAAATACTATGACGGAATTAATAACCAGGTTTTCATTGTTGAAAAGACAAAGGACCCGGTTGATGTTAAGACAATAATCGACTGGATCTTAAGCGAGAACCCCGCTACAAAGGTCCAGTTATCTGCAAATGAAGTTCTTGACATAATTCCTACAAAAACGATCCGGATTCCTGTCGATGCCGCGAAGGTTATTGAATCAGGTACTGTAAAGCCCGAAGATTCGTCAAGGATTGTACCCTATATTGATATCAGACTCAGAGGCAGCTCAATTCTGAAGAGCCAGCTTATTATACTTGATATTCTGGCTCATAATGACTGGACAAGGCCGATATATTTTGTGACCGGGTATCATAATGATGCTTTCGGGCTGGAGGAATATTTCCAGCTGGAGGGATTGGCTTATCGTCTGGTACCAATAAAGTCGGAAAATAAAAGCTGGGTTGATTACGGGCGTATAGATACTGATATTCTCTATGAGAACATCATGAATAAATTTGTCTGGGGAGGGGCCAATGATGAGGACGTTTATATTGATTATAACCATAACCGGACTTTGACAGTCGTCAGGGCAAGACTGCAATATGCAAAGCTTGCAAAGGAACTTGCCGCAGAAGGTGAAAAAGCCAAGGCCCTTGAAGTTCTTGACCGTTGCATGGAGATGCTTCCCTTTGAGCAGGTAAAATATGATCCTTATGTCCCTGATCTTATCGAGGCATACTTTGCTGCAGGGAATACCGAAAAAGCGGTAAAGCTGACAAATGATTACTGTAAGCATAATTATGAGCATCTTGATTATTACCTGAAGCAGACTCAGTATATAATCAGCTCGGCTGAATATGAAATACAATCGGCAATTCAGTATACTTCCAAAGTGTCAACAGCTTGCATGTCTAATGGCCAGAAAGACCTTGCTGAGGAAATAGACAAAAGACTTGAAGTTTACTACAGGGATTATCTCGAAGACAGGATTCCTGATGACCAGGAGTCTGTAAAGTGATCAGCCGGCAATAGTTGCAGATTTCTCGTGCTTGAGGTATTTTTCAAGAAGGGCTATGATCTTTTCCGGATAAACAGGCTTCAGAATGTATTCGTTGCATCCTGCAAGGTAGGCTTCTGTCTTGCTCTGCTCTGACGCATAGGCAGTAAGCATCAGAACAGGCACATCCTTTCTTTCCTTTCTGAAGATCCTCATGCATTCGATACCATTTACAAGCGGGACCAGGAAATCCATCAGTACAAGATCTATCTGTACAGGGCCGTGAGTTATGAAATCAACAAAGTCTTTCCCGTTACGGAATACTTTTACTTCAGCGCCTGTATTTTTTAGCAGGGTTTCATAATATCTGATAGAAGGAATATCATCCTCAACTATAATAATCTTTTTATCAGGCAACTGTAAATCGTTGATGTTCAGTGTCATTTTCAGGATTGGATATGCTTCTATAAAATTACTACATGTAGCCAACCAAAGGTCAAGATACCCCTGCAATTATTAACATCTTTTCAACAGGGTTTTTAACCATTCTGTATATAGACTTGCTTTCCTTATTAAAAAGTTGCAAATTCGTAAAACAAAAATAATAAAATGATTAAACAGTTCTGTTTAATCAGATCAGCTTTTCGCTTGTATTTTTGAGAAATTGATTGGGAATAATCCCCGATCGACAATATATCAGTTGTTGGGGTGATGTATTAACGGCATTTCCAGCTTGTTGTAATGCCTGCATTTGATATCGGACTTTTTGCTTCTATCGCGAGAAGTTCAAAACCGCAATATTCTGCTTCAGAATCATAGCCATCATTAATTATATCCCCGGTGGCATCTTCGGTCAGTACCTCCCTGCAATATTTGCAGTTCTCTGCTTCACAGGATGAGGCGGCCCAACTCAACATTACGAATGATACAATAAAAAGAATGATCCTCTTCATATATTATCTGATTTTTGACAAATTTATAAAACTCTTATTAAGCAGATCATATTTATGATAAAAAGATAGCTTTATTGTATTTTTATCCTGATTATGCATCATTTAACCAAAATACAAGTCATTTGATCAGGAATGAAAATAAACTAACAAGATAAAAAGGATTGTCATGGAAGAAAGTGTTTTAAAAGACTCGAAAATGAGAAAACATGTCACTGTTGTCGGGGCCATTCATATTGGATTTGGATTGCTTGGCCTTATAGGCGCACTGGCTGTTTTCTTTGCACTCAATTTTGCCAGAGGATTTGTGGCAGAGGAGGAAATCCCCAATGTTGTTTTAAGTTTCCTTTCCGCCAGTCTTCCTTTGCTGATAGGATTTATGTCAACACTCGGACTTATTGGAGGGATAGGACTTATTGCATTTAAATCCTGGGCCCGCTATCTTATTATTGTTGTTGCAGCTCTCGGTTGCCTTAACATACCGATTGGAACACTTAAAGGTGTTTATTCGCTGTGGGTTTTGTTGCAGGATGATACAATCAAATTATTTGAAAAGGCATAATAAGATCGGTTTTTAGTACAAGGAGAACAGTTTTTCCACCCGGAGAGATAAAGCTGGAATTGAATTCTAATGTAGATACGGAGAAGATACCGTATCTACATTATTATTTTTTATAAATTGTCGGGAAATTTTTTTCAATGGCTGAAGACAACAAAATAATCTTTTCAATGTATCGGGTTGGAAAGACTTTTCCTCCACACCGTCAGGTACTTAAAGATATTTCACTTTCCTTTTTCCTTGGAGCCAAAATCGGTATTATCGGGCTTAACGGATCAGGAAAATCAACCCTTCTGAAAATAATTGCCGGGATTGAAAAAGAATACCTGGGTGAGGTTACTTTCCTTCCGGGTTATTCTGTTGGTCATCTGCCCCAGGATCCTCTTCTTGATGAAAGCCGTACAGTTAAGGAGATCGTCGAAGAAGGAGTTAAGGAAATAATCGATATTATAAGGGAATATGAAAAAATTAACCTTAGTTTCAGTGAGCCTGAAGTGTACGAAAATCCTGAAAAGATGCAACAGCTTATGGACAGACAGGTTGTGTTGCAGGAGAAGATTGATTATAACGATGGCTGGAATATCGAACATAAGCTTGAAAGAGCAATGGATGCTCTTCGTTGTCCCGACAGCAATGCAAAAGTAAATATCCTTTCAGGAGGGGAAAGAAGAAGAGTAGCTCTCTGCCGTCTCCTTCTGCAGCAACCGGATGTCCTTTTGCTTGATGAGCCAACAAACCATCTTGATGCCGAATCAGTGCAATGGCTCGAAACTACTTTAAAACAATACAATGGTACAGTTATCTGCATAACCCATGACAGATATTTCCTTGATAATGTGGCAGGCTGGATACTGGAACTCGACAGGGGAGAAGGTATACCCTGGAAAGGGAATTATTCATCGTGGCTGGAACAGAAAGCAAGAAGACTTGAAATTGAAGAGAAAGGCAATGTAAGGAGGAAGAAGGTGCTTGACCGGGAACTTGAATGGGTAAGAATGTCGCCCAAAGCGCGTCATGCAAAATCAAAAGCCAGGCTGGGTGCTTATGAAAACCTGTTAAATCAGGACGTAAAGCAGAAAGAGGAAAAGCTTGAGATATTCATTCCAAACGGACCCAGGCTTGGAGATAAGGTAATAAAGGCATCTCATGTGTCTAAATCCTTCGGCGATAAGATACTATTTGAGGATCTCGATTTTAACCTTCCCCGCAACGGGATTGTAGGCGTGATAGGTCCCAACGGAGCGGGAAAGACTACCCTTTTCAGAATGATAATGAAGCAGGAGGAGGCAAGCAGCGGCTCGTTTGAGATAGGAGACACTGTTACAATCGGTTACGTCGATCAGAGCCATACAGCAATTGATCCTTCAAAAACAGTCTATGAAGTTATTTCAGGCGGTCAGAATGATATAATGGTTGGTAACCGCCTTGTAAATGCCCGGGCTTATGTTGCCAGGTTCAATTTTACCGGGGCAGACCAGGAAAAGAAATGCGGAGTTCTTTCCGGCGGGGAAAGAAACAGGCTTCATCTGGCTCTCACTCTTAAATCAGGAGCTAACGTACTTCTGCTTGATGAACCGACTAATGATATCGACGTAAACACTCTGCGGGCGCTTGAGGAAGGACTTGAGAATTTTGCAGGATGTGCTGTAATTATCTCACACGACAGGTGGTTCCTCGACAGAGTGACAACTCATATTCTTGCTTTTGAAGGAAATTCCAAAGTTGTCTGGTTCGAAGGGAATTATTCCGATTATGAGGAGAATTACAGGAAAAGAGTTGCTGACACCACACCTGTAAGGATCAAGTACAAAAAGCTGGTGTGAGGGCAGGGGGATGTAAGAAACGGCATTAAGGCATTACGGCGTTATGGCAATGCCGGATTCCCCCTATGAAGGTTGGAGCAAAGCTGTAATCCCGCTCCGGAAACCGCTCAGTACCCCAGTGTAAAATCTTTTTCTGTTGCCGGAACCCCTTCTTTCATCCATTGGGGCATTGGTTCGCCTTTCAGATAGTGGCCGAAGAACTGCGACATACGTACCTGAAAATCTTTTTTGTTGGGTAATTTGAGGGGCCAGTGAGGTTCACCTGGATAATTAAGAAGCCACGATGCTTTCCCAAGCCGGCGGAGGGCAACAAAATACTCGATACCCTGCCACCAGGGAACGTGACCATCTTTGTCGTTTGCCATTATAAGGATCGGCGTGGTGACCTTTTCAATAGCAAACAGAGGAGAGTTTTCCCAATAGAGATGGGGTGCCTCCCATATTGTGGCCCCGATACGGCTCTGCTCATGCTCATACTGAAAGGAACGGTTAAGTCCGGTTTCCCACCTTATTCCGCCATAGGCACTGTACATATTAACAACTGGCGCTCCGGATTCAATTGCCGCGAACAGATCTGTCCTTGTTGCAAGATATGCAACCTGATAACCACCCCAGCTGTGCCCCTGGGCACCTATCCGCTTTTCATCAACGAACCCTTTTTCAATGATATGCATTATCCCGGGCATGACACAATTAAAGGCGCTTTGACCGGGATAACCGTTAGTATAATGAACATCAGGATTAAACACCAGGTAACCATTGCTTGTGTAGTAATGATAATCAATTGTCGACCTGTGAGGTTCAGGGATCCGGTGCCTGTACATCTCATCCGAGCTTTTTTCGTAAAAATTAACTATCATCGGATATTTCTTTGAGGGATCAAATCCGGCAGGTTTATACAGAAGCCCTTTTACTTCCTTCCCATCAAGCGAGGACCAGGAAATAAGCACGGGGCTGCTGCCCCAAAGAAAAACTTTCTGCCGGGGATTGGCATCAGTAAGTCTTTTGCTTTTACTGAATGAAAGATCAGAAATTTTGTAATCCGGGAAAAGTTCAAAGGTCTCTTCAGTAAATATTACTGCATCAGCCTTCCGTGCTTTTACCGGGGTGCCAAGACTATAATTGCCTCCGGTAAGAAACCCGGGATTTCCCGGTTTACGCAGATCAATCCTGTAGAACGAACTTCCTTTAGATGCTTCATTGAAACCGGAAAGAAATTGCTTCTCTGATGAGTCGATATACTCATTATCGTAATCAAAATCAATAAGTCTGTAAGTCACCCTGTTCTTCCTGCCATTCACTGTAAGATTGATTGGTTGCCGGCCTGCTTCAGGATCAAGGGACCAGATGTCAAACCTGTCATATACTATAAAAGCATTGTCATCTTTCAGCCATCCGGCTGGTGGATAAGGCTGTGGCATATTAGGTACATCATTAAGCTCATCATAACAGGCAACAATACCAGGATTTGTAAGCCTGTATTCCTTTTCTGTTTTAATATCATATGAATAGAACGAGCTGTCAGTATAATTATACCAGTAAATATATTTTCCGGCAGGAGAAGGCTTAATATCAGCCCTTATATTCGTCTTCAGCTTTTTCTGAGAGCCGCTTATTATGTCAATAAGCCACATATCATATCTCTCCGGGCCTGATTCCCACATCTTCTCAAGCTCATACGGAAGATTTGACAACGCCAGAACCTTTGCGGCGTCACCTTTGTCAATGAGCCGGACAATCGGCATATCCAGGTTGCCCAGCTGAACGGTCTTGTCAAGGTCATTGTGATAAACTGCAAGATATGTTTTTTTAAGATCGCGGTCCTTTTCAATTACCTGGACAGTGTGCAGCCTGCCTTCATCATAATGCCAGATGTCTACATCAGGCCTTTCTTCATCAAGCCTGGTTGTATCCTTTATTTTATATTCAGGAGATGTGCCAAAGAAAAGCCTCCTGTTTTTTTCTCCGAAAGTGATATTGCAGTTTTCATTTATTATCCATCCCTCAGGGATTCCGGGAGAACCCTTCCCGGAAACGATCCTTGCTTTTCCGCTGTCATTCCAGTAACATAATGACCAGTTATTTCCTGTTTTATCTTTCTTATCTTCTGAAGAAACAAGAAAAGCAATCTGATCAGCTTTCTCTGATACAGACAACTGCTTATATCTTGCATCTTTGAGATAGATCTCCTTCTGTTTTCTCTTTTCAAGATCAACAATTAGTACCCCCGGGGAAAGATTTTTTCCATCTCCGCTTGTAGCGCATATCAGTACAGGCGATTCTGATGCCAGGATATATTCAGTAACAAATTTTATAGTATCAACAGTCTCATCTGATAAATTCCGTATACAGAGATGATATCCGTTTTCCTCAGATTCTTTTTTGATAGTTTTTTCAGTCTCTTCTTTTGCTTTTTCCGGTTCACACTGCCAGGCTATCCAGCCGGACCATTTCGAAGGCAGTTTGAAAGATTTTAATCTCCTGACAGTGTCAGTTGACATTTTACTGACATTGTAAATCCCAAGCATATTCAGGGGCATGTCCTCCTTCTTTGTTTTTTTAAGCTTAAGCTCCCTTGTTTCCTCAAGAGTTGGTTTTATAGTAAATACCATGAATCTGGAATCAGCTGTGAATGCAACTCCTGAAGCCGATCTGAAAGAGGTCTTTTTATCCTTTTTAATTTCATGCAATTCGATAAGCGGATCACCTTCCCATGGTTCAATTACAAATCCTGCAAGTTCGCCATTATGTGAAATGACTTTTTCCGTAATGCGGTTCCACTTTGCAAGGTCATCAATAGTCAGCGGCTTTTGCTGCTGGGAAAATACAGGCTGGAGAAAAACTGCCAGATGCAGGAGTATTATGTATCTTCTCATATCTGATATCGGTTTAAAAATTGAACTTAAATTATAAGTACCGGAAATATTACACAATAACTCATTGATTTTCTTCGTCTACCCCGGCCCCAAGGGGAGCGAAGAAAATCAATTTACTCCCCTTGGGGTAGGGGTAAATAAATTGATTTTCAAGCGATTTTAGCAATTACATTTATGACTCCCAATACTCATTCTTTATTTTAAGAACCTGTCAACTTCATCTACTACAAACATAATGAAATGAAATAATTGTCAGAAGATAAAATTGACCATCTTTATTCCATTGATTATATTTGTATAAAGATCAAAATCCAAACAAATGAAAAAAAGAACATTCCTAAAAGGCCTTCTGTTATCAGCAGGTGCTCTCTTAATGCCAAAGAAAGCCGGAGCGCTTGAATATTATCCAAATAAATCAGATAAGAAATGGGCGGTGCTCTATGCAACCTGGTGCGGATCGACAAGAGATGCAGGATTATGGATATCTGAGGGAATGGATGGGATAGCAAATGTATTTGATGTACGTGAGAATCCCGATCTGTCACAATACGATAATGTTGTTATAGGAGGAGCTATCCGTGCCAACGTAACATCACAGGAACTTCAGGATTACCTGAAAAAGAACAACAATATATTGAAAAATAAGATAAGAGGATATTTTGCTGTTTGCGGGAATATGATGAATCCTGTCGGCCCGGAGCAGACTAAACTGTTTATCGATAATCACCTGGCACTATTAACCGGAGTAGGCAATGTCCCTTCAAAAGTACTTCTTGGAAGGATCACCTACGGACTGATGGAACCGGATGTAAGGAAACAAATGGAGGGATTCAAGATGCCGGAATATGATAACCTTAAAAGGTCTGAATGCATGGAATTCGGGAAGGGGCTGCTTAAATCAGTGTCTTCCGGCAAATAGAATGCCCGGACATATCAGAAATCCGGTATATCGGTTTTCTATTTCTTGACTGAAAACTTATAAATAGTCCTTGACTTAAATTTAGTTCCGGGGCTTATTACTGTTGACGGAAACCCCGGCTGGTTAGGACTGTCGGGATAATGCTGGCTCTCGAGACAAAATCCTGACCTGAACCTGGACGGTTTCCCTCCGGTATCTGCAGGTTTTTTATACATCATACCGTTACCTGTGTAGAGTTGCATCCCCGGCTGGTCGGTTATCATCTCAAGCATCCGGCCGCTTTGAGGATCGAAAACAACAGCATCGGTTTTTTCTTTATTATCGAGGACATAATTATGATCATATCCGGAAAAAACAGAGCCTTCATATGTATCTCCTATCCTGGATCCGAAAGTCTGAGCCGAGGTGAAGTCAAACGGAGTTCCCTTTACCGGACGTATCTCACCAGTCGGGATCAATGTCGAATTAAAAGGAGTAAAGGCTGAAGCCCTGAGGATCATCTCATGGTCAAAAATATTTCCGTTCCCAGCTCCATGAAGATTGAAATATGCATGGTTCGTTACATTTATGACACTTTTTTTATCAGTTGAAGCCGAATAATCAATAATTAACTCGTTCTTATTGGTCCAGGTAAAGAGCACTTCCATTTGGATAGTTCCCGGGAACCCTTCCTCCATATCAGGGCTCACATAAGAAAACCTGACAGCAGGTTTATTTTTCTTATTTATCAGTTCAGCTTTCCATACTTTTGTGTACCAGCCGCGAGGTCCTCCGTGCAGAGTATTGGGCTTGTTATTTATTGGCAGACTATATTCCACTCCGTCAATGCTGAATCTGCCATTTGCAATCCTGTTAGCGAATCTGCCTACAGTTGCTCCTCCGAAATTATCTTTTAAAATCGATTCAAGGTCATAAGACCCCAGAACAACATTATCTATTTTCCCGTTTTTATCCGGAACTTCAACTCCTACAATTCTTGCACCGTAATTGGTTAGTTTCAGAACATTGCCTGCTTTGTTTGTAAGAGTAAAGAGATACACTTCCGAACCGTCATGAGGACCAAGCAACTCTTTTTTTATCACACCAGGATCTTCTTTTTGCATGTTGCTGAAGATCAGGGGTAATGCCAGAAAAACTAATGATAAAAGATTCATATTCTGATTATTTACAAGGGTATAAGATTATTTGTATTCTTCAAATTTAATATAAAAGAATACAGATTGAAATTTCCGGAGGAGAAATTACGGGATTATTAATCAGGGCAAGAACAAGAGGCTGTCTCAAAAGCCTTAAAACCACCCCCTGCCCCCTAAAGGGGGTTCTCTAGAATCCTGAATATCAATAAGTCCCCCCCCGGGGGTTCCGATGGCTATCGGAATAGGGGTAAGTAAAGAGAAGTAGGCTTTTGAGACAACCTCTTTCTTATTTATTTCAGTTTATCAGGAATTCAGAACTGCCTTAGCTTTATCATCAAGAGCTTCTGTCATAAATGGTATTCCTGTAACCGCCTCTGTTTCACGGTTGGAAGTCACTAGATCTTCCCTGCTTAGTTTTGACAGATCAAATTTCCTGACACCAGCCATGAACTGCTGTAATCCACATGCGAGTTTATCGGCATAGCCGCAAAGTGCAATTGCCCCGAGAGGGATATTATTTATTTCATTAGTCCCGACCTTATTCTTGACGGTTTCATACATTGAAAAGATCTCTTCGGGGTATTTACCATATTCTGTTACTGACGGAGGAAGTACATCCCAGTGTCCGTTTAGTACAGCTTTTTTTTCAGGATGGAATACTCCTTCAATGTTACTTCCGAGGAATCCGGCTATCATAGGAGCCCTTCCAAGACAAATTAGTTTTGCATATGGCGATACAAGTGACAGTGCCTTGAAAAGATGATCTTCACGGGCAAAGCCTCCGGCAAGAGAGATATCAGGCACTTTAATACCCCTTTTTGAAAGTATATCACAATATTCATATGTCTTTGCATGCAGGGCAAGAGAAGGGATCCCCCAGTTCTGCATCATATTCCACGGACTCATGCCCGTTCCCCCGCCTGCACCATCAATTGTCAGAAGATCCAGCTTTGCATCGGCGGAATATTTGATTGCCATAGCCAGGTTTTCCATCCCATATGCACCTGTTTTCAGGGTTATCCTTTCAAAGCCGATCTTTCTCAGATAATTAATTCCCTCAAAAAAGCTATCCTGTAGTTCTGCAGGGCTGTGTTTGTCTGTTGCACCCAGACGGCTGTGCCGCGCAAATGAAATAATTGCCCTGTTCTTGTATGCCTCAATAACCACCGGGTCTGTCGGATCAGGATCCACAATATAACCTCTCCATTTAAGAAACTGGGCATAATCAAGATCGGAGACCTGTATTTCACCTCCAATATCTTTTGCCCCCTGGCCCCATTTAAGCTCAATTATTACATCATTTCCATATTTATCGATAAGATACTCAGCGACACCATTTCTTGTATCTTCAACATTCATCTGAATTATAATAGCTCCATAACCGTCATAATATCTTTTAAAGAATCCGATCCTTCTGTCAAGTTCAGGTGATTCCAGTGTTTTGCCATTCAGGATCTTTGAATTTTTATCTACACCCACAACATTCTCTCCGACAACTATAGGGAAACCTGAAAGTGCGGCACCAACGGCAAATGAAGGCCAGTAACGGGCAGCTATAAAGGTTGATCCCAGTGCGCCGGTCATCATCGGAATACGTGACTTAGTCCTGATTTTTAATCCAAACTCAGTCTCAATATTTACATTCGGGAAGATACAGTCATCAGGATCATCTGAAAATTTTGTTCCCAGTCCGCTTGAGCCATAAGCATAGCCCTGGATACGCAGTGCATGATAACCTATTCCCAGGGAGGTCGAATTATCGCCTCCTGCTGTTGAAAAACCAAACCTTCTTGGATAAAGCATTTTCCTTCCTTCCATGCAGGATAGCCATGTTTCGCATTTGCCCTTGCAGGCGGAATCGCATAAAGTACATAAACCTGATTCACAGGGAATGCCTCTGTTAAGCGACCCCAGGGCATCATTGTTCTTCCTAGATTCAAACATATCCGATAGACTTTTTAATTAATATTAGATTATATCAATGAAAACAACTATATTAGTTTTAAAATCCAATAAATATATTTAAAATAATAATAAATATTAATTAAAAGCATAAAGTAATTTAGAAAAATTAACTGCTCTTATATTTCAGGTTAAAGCAAAGGATAATTATTCCTGCCGTCATTTACAGGAATAATGGTTTCTTCCGGCAGGATGTCAGCGGCTTAAATTATACAATTGTGGAATACAGGAGGATTTTCAAAAGATTTGAATTTCCTGGCAGATATTAAATACCCGGTTATTCCTAAAGAATAATTCATAGATGCGAATGTCAATATTAAAGTAAATTTCTACGACTATTCGCATTAATGGTTTTTATTGAATATTTATTATTCAGAACCTTCAGAGCTGACACAAATCAGGTGGCCCATCCACCCCGGGTTGTCGACCCGGGGTTATTCACATTCGGCACCTGTAGGTGCCATCGCGCTGCAGAGGGTCGGGATACGTTTACTTAGTATATTCACGGGAAAATCATACTCTTGATGCAAATTTTCTCTTAATTCACTGCCGGGAAGGAGATCCCTCATCCCGATCAAGTAAATCCTGAGCTTGCGAAGGATTTACGAGTGAGGGATCTCCTTCTTTTGGACGAGTAAAAGAAATGAACAATACCCAAAAAAAAGAAAAGGGTGCGCATGAGGGTTAATGAACTCATCCCCTTGCACTGTTCCCTGGGCTTATTAACTCATCCCCCTGCACCCTTCTCTTAAGGCCAAGAGAAGGGGCTACTCAATGATAATGAGGTAGATAAGTTCATTGGTTTGGCGTTAAAGTAAAAATGTATCGAAATGGCACCGAGGCTTCTTTGCCCCTTCCCTTATTTTTTAAGGGAAGGGGTTGGGGATGGGTTAATAAAATGGTCCGTTACTAATTAAAAGAAAGGGTGTCATTATTAGACACCCTCATCTGTGAAATTCTGTAAACCAAATGCAGATAATTAATCGATTTGGTTCATGTTTTTTGTGATCTATTCAAAGAAAGGTACACCCTTGACAGCATATTTCCTGCATGCTTCAATATTAAGATCAACACCAATACCGGGTTTATTTGAAACAGTTACAAAACTATCCTTAACCCAGTCACCTTCGTCGAAGGTTACTATTTCCCTGAACATAGGGGTAGTGTGGAAGTATGATTGCCACTCCATTATCAGGAAGTTGGGAACTGAAGCGCAGACGTGAGCGCAAGCCATAGCTCCGAGGAATGAAGCGACCATATGAGGAGCAAAAGGAACATAGTAAAGATTAGCCAGGTTGGCAATACGCTGTCCTTCGCCCAGTCCGCCGCATTTCTGCAGGTCAGGCATTACAGCTTCAACTCCGCCTATTTCGAGAAGTTTCCTGAATCCATAAGCCAGATAAATATTTTCGCCGGCTGCGATGGGTGTTCCTGTTTCCTGGGAGATAAGCCTGTAGGCTTCAACATTATCTGCGGGTATTGGTTCTTCGAGCCACATCAGATTCAGCGGCTCAACTCTCCTTGAAATAGCAAGTGCAGTATTCAGGTCATATCTGCCGTGCATATCGACACATATATCTATTTTAGGACCAACGGCTTCCCTTACGGCAGCCAGCTGGTCATACATCCTCTGTAATTCACCCGGGCTGGCTGTCCAGTTATACCTGTCGTATTTATCAGGATCGGCTGTGTAATCCAGGTCGAACTTTACTGCATTGAATCCCAGTTTAAGTCCCTCAAGGGCTGAATCGGCAAAGTCCTTGGGTGACGGGAACTGTGTACGGTACATAGCTGTATCGCTATATACCCTTATCTTATCACGGAATTTACCACCCAGCAGCTGATAAACCGGCAGACCCAGTGCTTTTCCTACAAGGTCCCATAATGCGCATTCAATTGCTGAAAGGACCGCAACATACATACCTGATTGTGCGCCTCCGAAAAAGCCTCCTCTGCGCAGGTCTTCAAAGATCCTGTGAATGTTAAAGGGATTTTGTCCGACGAGCCGTCTTCCAAGGTTCTGAACCAGATGATAAGTTCCCTGGATGGCGTCTACTCCTTCACCGCATCCGTAAATGTCCTGGTTGCTGAAAATTTTAACAAAGAGGCTTCCGCGTACAAATGCGCATTTTACACTTGTGATCTTCAGTTCTGAAGGAGCTGAAGCTTTTGATGTTCTCTGTACTGCCTCTTCAAGTCCCTTGCCGAAACCGGCCAGAGGGGCGACAGATGCAGCAGCGGCAACAGTTGCAGCTTTGCCTAAAAATGCTCTTCTTGAATTTTTGTTTTTCATGGTTTAATTTTACGATTTGTGATTAGAATTTTTTATTTGTGTTTATTTGTTTCCTTCTGATAATAATTTATTTCCGGAACACATCAATTTATTTTCCCGAGCAATGTATAAAAAAATTCTGATAATCTGACTCATTATTAAAAGCATAATCAGGGTAATGATTTAATCTGATTTGTTATTTCAGCTGGTTAAATACTTATATGAAATGCCTTTTACCTAAAAAGATTTTCTTAATCATTTTTATATTCACTTAAGGACTGTTTAACAGGAACTATAATTACCGGGATCTTTTTTCGCCGGGCTGCCAGATAGTTACAGTAAGTATTTTAAAATATTTTAAGGCAAATCAGGCAGGGACCTAATTTAAAAATTCCCGGGAAAATCCCCTTTGCTTTCTTTTTTTGAGGATAGATCAGGTAAATTTATCTCCAGACAGGTTCCTGCGGTATTATTTTCATCAGACAAATTTCGTCTCCCATTTTAACACTTTTTAGCAATTCGACATCGACACTGCATCCGAAAGCTTTTTCGAAAAGGACTTTGCTGTAGCCTGTTGTGCATTGGCACCATGAGTCAGTATCAAGTTTGTCAACACCGGCAAGAATAGGGCAGGGACAAAAAGGGAATTGAAGAAAGAGTTCACCATTTATACATGAAAGTCCGGCAGCTTTTGCCTTTTCCTGGCCTGCAAATTCTTCGAAATTTGAAGACGCTTCAATGAGCTCTTTAACCAGGTCTGTCTTTTCATCCATTCCGTACCCGCACTGACAATTAATTCTGATATTTTTGATTGAGTTGCTGTCAAAGTTCTTTTCTAATCTTTGCATTGTGTTTTTCACCCAGGTGGGATTATCTTCTGAAATTGCCGTATTGTTATCTCCAAATACAATTTTTTCTGCTGTTTCATCATTGCTTATGTCTTTTACAGCTTTGTAAATCACCTGTTCCTGGATTTTTCTTATATCATACATGATCCTGTTATTTTAAGATATCCTCATCCGCGTAAGGCATCTGCTGAACTGGGGATTATTTTTTCAATGGTTCAGGCTAAAAACACTATTGTTTTTCTTTCAGTTTACCTGTAACCTTATCCAATGATGCTTTCATTTTTTTTATTGCTTCATCAAGCGCTTTTTCTTTTGTATCGCTTTTCCCTGTAACAATTACAGGCTGCAGATCCTTTATTCTTGCTTCAATCTTGCACTGCACATCATCATGACTTGTTTTATGGGCATTCTGGTCGGAGAGATGTATTTCAATGCGGGTAATAATATCATCAAAGCGTTTTAACGACAGATTGATTTTTTCTGAAAAATATTTTTCAAATTTTTCTGTTATTTGAATGTTCTTGTCGGAGTTAAGCTGAATTTTCATTTTTATTAATTTATTTAAAATAAATATGCATTCTCATTTTCAGGCCTGATGCCATCGTTGTTTTTGAGAGAGTTGTTTCTGCAAATGTAATTGTTCATTCATTAACTTTCTATTTTAGTCCGATACATATTTCCATTCATTGCCATTTTTTCAAATTCCTGCTCAGCCAGGAACACTTCATTCATGATTGATTTAAAGAAAGCTTTGATCATCACAATTTAATTGAAACTTTTCAAAGAAAATGCAATAACCTTGCTTAAAACCTAAAACAAATGTTCAGTTCCTGAATAATTGTCTGAGCTCATCTGAGCTGTACTTCAATCCCCTGCACAGAAAAATCCTGTAACAATAATCATTCTGTTTTGATGCGTATGGGTTTTCAACAACGCCAGCCTCAACAACATTTTCGAAATATGCTTCCCAGTTCTGCTGGATCCAGTTTGCTTCTCCTATGGCAATAATGACGGCGTCTTTTCCAAATTCCGGGACCCACTCAAAAGAAGGATGCAGAGAAAAAGCCTGCGGCAGTCCGTATTTCCTCCCGAGAAGATTTATGCCTGCTGCATGGGAATAATGCCTGCCCCAAACAAGACATTTTTCCTTCTCATCCTGCGGGAGGCTCATATATGTCTTTCTGACAATTTCAAGTGTCTGATCCCATATTCCGGCCGAATAGTAGTTATCAAAAGATAAAGGTATCTTATTATCACTGTTGGGTTTTAAATTATATAGCTTTATATATCTGTCCAGTTTAAGGATCGGGATCCCCTGGGGTAAAAGAATAATACCTGCTATGCCAATAAGAAATAAAGAACAATAGATTATCAATTTCTTCCTATTAAATATTTGTTCAGCAATAACCGCACTTACCGGTATTATGCCAAGTATTATCGGGAAGAAATAATACCATTTCCCTTTTGCTATGAAAAGCAGAAGAAACGACAGGAACAAAGCAAAAGAAACTAACCTGTATTCTTTAAATGCAGGAAGGAAAGGAATGATGAATAATGCAGGGATCCATAATACACTTGTAAGAGGATTTAAGAAAAGGATCAGCTTTTTTAATTCATCAAACATTGAAAGGTTGTTTAATTGCTTGTCGTACAGCTGCGAAAAATGATGAAATACAGGAAAATCGTTTTTTATCTGCCATAAAATATTTGCAGCAACAAGTACAAAAAATATGAGAAGCCCTGTTCTCAGGCCTTTGTTAAAAAAGATGCTTTTCCTGAAGAAAATTGCTGATACTACTACTCCAACAAGGAAAAATGCAGTACTGTATCTTGTAAGAAATCCAAGCGCTGCAAATACGCAAAAAAGTATTAAATAATTATTATTCTCCGATCTGCAGAAGGCCACAAGATAGTATATGCAGATGATCCAGAACAGTTGTTCAAAAACATTGGGTAAGAAGAGGAACTGAATACCTGCCATTCCGGGGGAGAATACAATACACAATAATGTAATCAAAACTGCAAGCCATTTGCCCCCCAGTCTCATTGTCGTAAGGCCGCAGAATATTATTATCAATGCCGAAGCAATGAAATTAAAGAGATGATTTATGAATATCGAATCGGAGTTAAACAGATTCTGTATCCATGCAAGTATTGCAATCATGGGAGGGAAGCCCGCATAACCATCTGCAGGATGTCTCCCGGCCTCTATATGCAGGAACTCATCGCTGAAGTAACCCGAATTGGATAATGCAATTGTCTGCAAGGTGATTTTTAATACAACAAAGACTATAATGACAGCATATTCTGTTTTTAATCTTTTTAGAAACAAATTCTTTAACATGTAACCGGGAGATTAATTTCAAAAATCACGAGCCTAAAAATACAATTCTTTTTGACTGGGATTTCTCAATATTTTTCAATAAAAAATTAAGTTTTAGCAGAGAGTATGGGGTATTCTTTAACTTTATATTTTAAAACCCAATAAAAAAATCATGAGTAACGAAAATAAATCAATCCACGAATTCGACTTCAATCTTATATGCGAATATTTTTCGGCAATAGAACGGCAGGGGCCGGGGAGTCCGGAAGCAACAATCAGGGCATTGAGCTTCATTGATAATCTTAGCGAGGGATCGCGCATTGCCGATATTGGTTGCGGGACAGGCGGGCAGACAATTGTCCTTGCACAGAATGTCCCGGGGAAGATCACCGGTATCGACCTGTTTCCCGCTTTCATAGATCTTTTTAATGCCAACGCCCGTAAAATGAAGCTGCAGGGCAGGGTAAAGGGTGTCGTTGGCTCGATGGATAAGCTCACATTTGATAATGAGGAACTTGATCTTATCTGGTCAGAGGGAGCGATCTACAATATCGGCTTTGAAAAGGGACTGAACGAGTGGAGGCGGTTTCTAAAACACGGAGGCTATATTGCAGTTAGTGAGGCATCCTGGTTTACAGATGAGAGGCCGGATGAAATTGATGCTTTCTGGAAGGATGCTTATCCAGAAATGGACACTATTCCCAAAAAGATTGCGCAAATACAGAAAGCAGGCTATATTCCTGTCGCCAGCTTCATCCTGCCTGAAAACTGCTGGACTGAGAATTTTTATATTCCGCAGATCAAGGCTCAGGAAACATTCCTCAACAAGCATAGGGGGAATAAAGTTGCTGAAGAGCTTGTGGCAAATGAAAGGCATGAGGCTCTTCTATATTCAAAATATAAGGAATATTACGGCTATGTATTTTATATAGGGAGGAAGATTTGAGGGCCTGACCGTAAGAGGCCGTCTCAAAAGCCTGAAAACCACCCCCTGCCCCCTAAAGGGGGTTCTCTAGAATCCTGAATATCAATAAGTCCCCCTTGGGGGATTTAGGGGTAAGTAAAGAAAAGTAGGCTTTGGAGACACCCTCTTGCTTATCGTAATTTCAACAGCAATGTAATTGAATCATTGTTGTACTCATAATCTTCGAACCCGGATTTTTTATACACGCTATATGCCTAATTGATCTTATCGACACTTAAAGAAACCTGAGGAGTGTCTTTTTCACGAAGCAGTTTTATCATTTCGGCAAGCAGTCTGGTTCCGATACCTTTACCCCTGTATTTCTCATTTACAGACATGCTGAGTTCCGGTGTTTCAGTATCAATAAAACCAAATCCTTTTTCCTGTTATGTGCGAAAGACACCCAAAATTAAGATGAGGTTATTATTTCAATGATTTTATGCG
>CAYNRI010000024.1:0-33836 GCA_964399575.1 uncultured Rikenellaceae bacterium | reverse complement strand
AGTCACGCCCCAGCGGGACGTAATGAGGAATCTCCAGCCTATAACATAAGTGAATTAAAAGATGTGTATAAAGGGTAGCTCGGGGTCGGGGTAATTGTATTGATTTTCAAGCGATTCCAGGAATTGTAATTATGCTTCCAGATTCTCATATAAATTTAAATCCGAGATTCCTGTTTTTTTGTAATTTAGGAAGCTTAATATGTTCAAAATATAAAAGTGATGAAGCGTTTAATTGTTATTATCATTACTCTCCTGACCTTCATATCGGTCAATGCTGCAATTGTTGACACGATACAGGTTTACAGTAAAACGATGCAGAAGGATGTACCTGTCGTAATTATCAGGCCCGATAATTACAGTTCCCTGAAAGCATTGCCTGTGGTGTATTTATTACATGGATACAGTGGCAATCACAAGGATTGGATACTTAAGGCGGATGGTTTTGAAATAGCTGCTGATCAGTACAATCTGATGATAGTATGTCCTGATGGAGGTTTTAACAGCTGGTACTGGGATAGTCCTGTAAATCCGGGTTCACAGTATGAGACTTTTGTTTCGGACGAACTTATAAAAGCAATTGACGGAAAGTATTCCACAATCAAGTCGCGGGAGGGCAGGGGGATAACCGGCTTAAGCATGGGTGGTCACGGGGGCTTATATCTTGGTTTCAGGCACCAGGATGTTTTCGGAGTTGCCGGGAGTATGAGCGGGGGAGTAGATATCAGGCCTTTCCCGAACAACTGGGATATGGCCAGGCAGCTGGGAACATATGCACAACAACCTGAAAGATGGGAGAAGTACACTGTAATAAATCAGTTGCATCTGCTTACGCCAAATTCATTGGCTATCATTATAGATTGCGGAACGGAGGATTTCTTCTATAATGTAAATGAGAACCTGCATCAGCAGTTGCTCTATCGCAATATTCAACACGATTACATAGTACGGCCGGGTGCACATAACTGGGCATACTGGACAAATGCAGTGAAATTTCAGATGCTGTTTATGAAGAATTATTTCGAGAGTGCCGGGAAGTAGCAAACTCATAAGAGTGAGTGTGAGAGTGAGAGTGAGGAAAAAGAGATGAGAGTGCTCGCTTCCGTTATGCGGAACTTCGTCACTTCGTTCCTTGTCTCGCTCTCACTCTCACTCTTTTTCAGTACCCGGAGCCGGGATCGAACCGGCACAGCATCGCTGCCACTGGTGTTTGAGACCAGCGCGTCTACCAATTCCGCCATCCGGGCTTTAGTAGTCTAAGAGTCTCGGAGTCTTAGAGTCTTAAAGTCATGCTGCGGCCTTGCTGCATGTTATAGTCTGCGAAAATATAAATTTTATTTAATATTAGTCCTTTATTTTAGTCTCAGCAGTTCTATATTGCTGAATTAAACATGATGACTTTCTGCCTGCAGACAGAATTAAGCTTCATTTTCTGTCTATACCCAAAAATCTCCGTGAAAAATCATCGGTACCGAATTTAGAAAAGCCGGTCCAGTTGAGATTGAGCATAAAGAAGGATCGCACTATCAAAAAATAAAATCCCCTGTCAGTGAAGTTGATTCCCATGGTATCTGTCGTCCTTCTGATTTTTCGGAGACTATCACCCTTACATTCTGAAAGACCTGCAGGATATTTATTTTTGGGATCTTTATGCTTTCAAGGAGAGCAGATGTATATAAACCATTACTGCCGCTTCCGTCTGAAGCAGTACTTCCCGGAGCAGTGGCGTATGCAATCAGGGATCCTTTAGGGGCATTCATGAATGCAAGGCCTTTACCGGAAGACGATCTTGTCCAGCTTCTCTCAAATGGATTATTCCTGCAGGCATCAAGGATGATTATATTAACATCGGTTCCCGATGCTTCCATTAGTGCAAGGATCCTGTCGGCCTGGACACAATCATATTCCACCTGTTCTTCTGATTTCAGATCTGCATCAACGGGGATCAGGTAATTATATCCTTTTGACTGAATTCCGTGTCCTGCATAGAAGAACAGACCCACATCGTAATTCTTAAGCCGGCCGCCGAATTCATCCATTGCTTTTTTCATCTGTGCCTGGTTAAGATTTTCATATTTAAGCACATCAAATCCATACTGGAGCAGAACGCTCTGCATTGCACGGGCGTCATTTTCCGGATTTGCCAAAAAGGAACCTGTATAACTCCCGTTCCCGATCACAAGAGCAAGCCTTTTAAGAGTAGGGTTTACAGTTGTTGTTGCTGTGGATGCTTGTGATACCTGCGAAACTTCAGGCTGAGCGACTTCATTTTTTGCTGTTTTTGAAGCACTAAATTTTGATGGAGCCGTAAATGATCGTGTCTTTGTATCATCTCCTCCTCCGATCCTTAATTCATTCTGCGAACCTGATGCAAGAGTGGTTCCGTCGGGAGAAAAAGTCAGCGACAGGAGGGCAAGTTTATGTGCATTTTCCCAGGTATTTTGTATTGTGCACTCAGGTATTTTCCATATACGTATTGTTCTGTCTTTTCCACCGGAAGCCAGGTATTCTCCCGAGGGATGGAAAGCAATTGCTGTATAATCAGCGCTATGCGCCTGCCATGATCTCACTGGTTCCAGGGAAGGATATTTACCAAGCCAGATCTTCCCGTCGTTGGTTGATACAGCAATATAATCGCCTGAAGCAGGGATATCAATATTATATGCTGCTTTTCCGTCAATAATGAATGAACTGCTTTTCCTTGAACTCAGATCATATACAAGCACAGTATTTGAACGGGTTCCGATAAATAATTTCTTACCATCCGGCGACTGGGTCAATGCTGTCGGAGTCTCATCTGTAACTATCTGCTTATGAGATTCGGTTAGTGAGGCTGAATTCAGGAAAACGATCTCTCCATTGGTCCGCATATAGATTATATACCTGCTGTCTTTTGAAAAACAGGCTGCCTTTACAGCTATCCTGCCGTCCCTTATTGTTTTTATCCGGGTCCGGCTTTGCATATTCCATACTTCAAGCCTGTTAAGTTTTGTTACAAAAAACAACTGGTCATCAGGACTGATACCGACAAGATAAGCGATATCACCCATAGCTACTTCATCTTCTTCTATCAGTCTTTTTACAAGCATACCTGAACTTACATCATATATTTTAGGATAACCTCCGATAAGCATATATCTTCCGTCGGAAGTAAAAGTTATGGAGGTTGTTGAGATATGGTTATTACCATAATCCCTGACCGCGGATTGCGGAAAGGATACAGGTTGAAGAAGACAGAATAAAGCAAGGATTGAACTGACCCTTTTCATATTTAAAAGAAAGAGCTGTTTATCAAAATTACATTTTAATTGAGGATGTAACAAATCATTTTTGCGTTGAGAATGTGAATTTTGTATTTTAGCAATAAATATATTTCAATATGAGCAAAAAGTTAAAGCTGATTTTGTTCCTTTCATTTTTTACGGCAGCAGTTTACAGCCAGTCATTTGACTGGAATATCCGCGGAGGCTTGAATTTAATGAATGCTCAGCCCTCCGATGGAGAAATATTTCTTGGCTATCATGCAGGTGCTCAGGCAGGAGTGAGGATCTCATATTATGGGATCTATGGTGAGGCCCTTTATTCTGTGCATCAGAATCAGGACGGGGGTGATCCGGTTGCATATATCATGCCCGGGTTAAATTTTAAGCGTTATATAAAGAAATTTCTTTTTGTGGAGCTTGGAGGATCATTATTGATTCCGGCAGGAGATACTGATCTTCCTGACAATTCGCTGAATCCGGAAAATGTGCCTGTTCTGTCTGCCGGTATGGGCGGCAGGTTCTCGGTACTGGAACTATCATTACGGGCGACCTCCAAGAGTGGTTACGGAGTATTCCAGGTTACTGCTGCATTAAATTTTTAAGCGGAACTGTTTTAGAAATTTTCCCAATTTAACTTTTATAACTTAGGTACTTCATTGCCGTGAATATTCCCGGATAGTTTTCTCTATACCATCTGAATCAAAACCGCATTCCTTATAAAGTTCCTCCTGGCTGCCATGTTCGACAAAATAATCTGGTATCCCCAGTCTTTTTATCCCGGCATTGTACCCGTGATCACACATGAATTCTATTACAGCGCTCCCAAAGCCTCCTTTAAGAACACCATCCTCAACAGTTATAATCTTCCTGAATTTTCTGAAAACTGAATGCAGAACTTCAGTATCAAGCGGGGCTGCAAACCTCATATCCCAGTGAGTCACTGTAAGCCCTTCCTTTTCAAGTTTTTTGGCTACTTCAGCTACCTCATTGCCCGGATGGCCGATGCTCAGAACAGCTATATTGTTACCCTCGCTTATCAGTCTTGCTTTTCCGACAGGGATCTCCTCAAATGGTCTTTGCCAGTCGGAAATATGACTGTTGCCCTTTGGATAGCGGATAGAAAATGGCATTTTATTTTTTTCAAGCTGAGCTGTGAACATAATATTTCTGAGTTCAACTGCATCCATCGGGGCAGCAACAACAATATTTGGGATTGTGCGCATAAAGGCAATATCGAAGAAACCGTGGTGGGTAGCACCGTCAGAACCTACAAGGCCGCTGCGGTCAATGCAAAAGATCACATGCAGGTTCTGGAGAGCCACATCGTGGATCACCTGGTCGTAAGCTCTCTGTAAAAATGATGAATAGATATTACAGAAAGGGATCAGCCCCTGAGTGGCAAGTCCGGCAGAAAAAGTAACTGCATGCTGTTCTGCTATCCCGACATCGAAAGTCCTGTCAGGCAATTCTTTCATCATTATGCACAGGGAACAGCCCGTTGGCATAGCCGGAGTAATCCCAACTATTTTATCATTCATTCTGGCCAGCTCCAGTATCGATTTCCCGAAGATCTCATTATAGGAAGCTGCCTGCTCCCTGGCAGTGATAAGCTCTCCTGTATTTTTGTCAAATCTGCCCGGAGCGTGAAATACTGTCTGATTTTCTTCGGCCTTCCTGAATCCCTTGCCTTTTACGGTGAGGCAATGAAGCAGTTTCGGGCCTGGGATCTTTTTCAGATCCTCAAGTACTTTTGTAAGATGAAGGACATCATGTCCGTCAATAGGTCCGAAGTACCTGAAATTCATCCCTTCAAAAAGGTTGCTTTTGTCAAGGATTGTACTTTTAAACCCGGCTTCGAGCTGTGCGGCAAGTGTTCGGGCGTCGGGGCCAAGTTTTCCCACTTTACCCAGAAAATTCCATAGCTTATCTTTAAATCTGTTATACGTTCTGCTTGTAGTGATGTCAAGAAGGTATTCCTTTAAAGCACCCACATTTGGATCAATTGCAATATTATTATCATTAAGTATTACAAGCAGATCAGATTTAGCTATTCCGGCATTATTAAGACCTTCGAAAGCCTGACCCGCGGTCATTGCACCATCGCCGATAACAGCTATAATATGCCTTTTCTCACCTTTTCTTTTAGCGGCAACAGCCATACCAAGTGCAGCTGAAATACTTGTTGATGAATGGCCGGTACCAAATGCATCATATTCACTCTCTGACATCTTTGGGAATCCGGATAAGCCCCTGTATTTTCTGTTAGTAGAGAATTTCTCCCGCCTTCCCGTAATGATTTTATGACCGTAAGCCTGATGGCCTACATCCCAGATTATTTTATCATAAGGAGTGTTAAAAACATAATGAAGGGCGATTGTCAGTTCCACAACCCCGAGACTTGCCCCAAGATGTCCCGGATTATGGCTTACAGCGTCAATTATATATTGACGGAGTTCTTCACTAACCTTCATAAGATCAGCAGGATCAAGCTTTTTAAGATCTTCTGGTGAAGAAATTTTAAACAACAGATTTTCCCCGGTGCCCATCATGCCGAAATAATTCGCAAATATAACAATTATTATGCCTGTATGTTTGTCAGACGATAGCTGGGATTTTCTTATTTTTGATTGATCGTGCAGAACTGGAAAGGGTAACATTATAAAGTGGAGGAAGATAAAATAAAAACAAGATTATGAAGAGAATAGAAATTTTGTTCTTTTTGATATTCCTGATTGGCATATCAATGATTTCATGTGTATCCGGCCGTAAATTCAAGGATGTACAGGATAAAAGCCGTCACTTCATGGATGAAAGAGATAACTTCAAAGCAAGTAATATTTTGCTTGAAATGACCAACAGGGAACTTGAATCTGAGGCTGCCGGACTAAGGGAGAGGATAGATAAGGCAGATACAGAAATTGAAAAAGTCAGGAAAGAACGGGATAATGCAGTCGATGAAGTTGCCAGGATATCTTCACAATATCAAGATCTGCAAAATGCCCATGAGGAGCTCATAAAAGGTAATGTTAAAGAGACCCAGAAACTTCTCACAGAGTTGCAGGCAGCGCATTCAGACCTTCAGCAGAAAGAGGATATTCTAAGGCAGCTGGAGGCTAATCTTGATTCGAAAAAAGCATCTCTTGACGAGCTTAATTTCGAATTACAGAAGAGAAATGAACGATTGGTTGAACTTGAAAAGATTCTTGATACACAGAAAAAGATTGCCCAGGATCTTAAGAACAAGGTTTCAGATGCTCTTCTTGGCTTTGAGAACAACGGACTGACAGTCACACAAAAAGACGGGAAAGTTTATGTATCACTTGATGAGGAGCTTCTTTTCAAAACAGCCAGCTGGGATATCGATGACAATGGAAGGAATGCTTTGAAAAAACTCGCCGGCGTTCTTGAAAGGAATCCGAATATAATGGTAACAATTGAAGGTCATACTGATAATGTGCCTTATAATCCGGGGAACAGCCAGTTAAGAGACAACTGGGACCTTAGTGTAAAAAGAGCCACAACAGTTGTACGTGTGCTTCTTGAAGGATCCAGGATTAATCCTATGCGTCTGATAGCATCAGGCCGAAGCGAATATGTTCCTGTCGACGACAGGGATTCTGCTGATGCCAGACAGAAAAACAGGCGCACCGAGATAATCCTGACTCCCGACCTCAGTGAATTATACGAACTTATTAACAGGTATTGATAAGCATCCGGTATCCAGCACTGTATTATTCTTCACTGAATTCCTGCAGTCTGACTTTAATATTCTTAAGTGCCTGCAAAAGATTATCTTCAGGTCTCAGAAAATCCTGGTTTCCCCAGAAATCCGAATCATAACTTGTGATTGTCCTGGAAAAGACAGAATGAATAGGAGCAAGTTGTTCTCTTTCGAACCTCGCCACATTGTTTAAACTTATTTCAGTAACTGCCATTTCAAAAAAGACATTGAACTGGCTGTTAAACAATCTTTTTTTCTTTTTCGCAATAAACTGTAGATCGCCTCTTACATGATTCAGGTAGTAACGTTTATTGAATTTCCGGTAACTTACAGAATACTTTACAGATACGGGCCAGGTATTGAATCCGTGGGATGGACTTGAGATAAATGACTCCTTCATATTTTCAAGATATTTCGGATGGATCTCAAAATCGACCTGTACAAGTGCATAATCCTCGGTATTTATATACATTGTACCTTGGTACATAGCATGATCAGTATTCTCTTTTTGCTCAAAATCAATCACATAAGCTGACTCTTCATCATTGATTATTATATCACTGATTCTATAATTGTAATTATTATAATCATTTCTTGAGATGAATTCAAAGGAATTTTTTATTCCATCAAGATCAAGGCAGGTGCTTAATCCTGCTTTTAGTCTTATCGCCAGGGTGTCACTAAGATTTGCATTCTCAATCTTCCTGCTCTTAAGGACCATTATCTGGTCGTTTAAAAATCCATGATAAGCACTTTTATATATACGGAGAATTGCTTCAGAATAGGTCTGGAGTTCCTTTTTCTTCATTACACCTTCACGGTAGAAGGAGGTAAGCATTGCAGGGGAATTGCCGTAATTTTCAGGTATGGCGGCTATTGTTTTATTAATTATTTCCTGAGGAATCTGAGTCCTTATTATTATCTCCGGGATAGAAATGAACTCTCTTCTCAGGGAAATTGTAAGATCGTTTCCAATTACCTGCTTAACAGGTATTTCTCTTCCTGTAAAGCCCAGGTACGATATAAAAAGAGTATCCGGCAGATATTCATTTATGATCCTTAGGCTGAATTCTCCGCTGTTATTAGTTACCGTTCCTCTTCCCGTATTCTTTAATGCGATTGCAGCAAATGGCAAGGGTTCTTGCGATTCCTCATCAATTATTATTCCTGAAATTATCCCGGCTCCTGCCAGAGGTTTAAGATCAGCTTTTTTAATTCCCGGGGGGGGCGGTTTTGAAATGATTATATATTTATCGATTACGGAATAAACAAGCGAATCATTTTGAACTATGCTATCCAGGATGACTTCCAGTCTGGCATCGCTGAAGGTCATATTAACTTTATTATCAGGGTTAATCAGCCTGCTGTCGTAAGTGAAATTAAATCCTGTGCGTTTGGATATTATGTTCAGAGCACTACCAGTTTTGACTATACCTTCCCTGAATGTAAATACGGAATTAAGTATTGTCTCCTGACAATAAATCTGCCACTTGCTCAGCAAAATGAAGAATACAATGGCTGAAACTCTTTTTATCATAGAGCCATTGATTGGTAGCATTTTTTATAAAATGAGTCACTTTTTTTTGAGATGGTAAACATCGCCATCTTTCGTATAACTCAGTATAAAGCTAGCACAAATCAGGCGAATAATTGTATCCTGCGACTGGTTATCGATTGTAATGGCCCATGGTAAATCAAGGATCTCCTTGTCGTCTGCAATTATTTCCATATTGTAGACCCTCCTAAGATCGTGGAAAACAACATCGAGGGTCTGACCATCATACATCAGTAATCCGTTGTTCCAGGCCATATAATTTGGATTATCATTCAGTTTTTTATCCGAAGATTCCTGGCTAAGGGTTCCGACAAATCCGGGATCAAGCAGAATATTCTCTTTTCCCGATTCATCATAAACCATTACGTGACCCGTTTCAACGAATACTTCAACTGCAGAATTGTCATTACTTGTTATTACGTTAAATGAGGTACCAAGGACTTTTATAATTGCCTCTCCTGCATCAACTGTAAATGGATTTGATGCATCAGGAGCGATCTCAAAGAATGCTTCACCCACAAGCTCAACGTCTCTGCCGTTTTTTCCGAAATTAGTACGATAACTAAGTCTTGTATTGCGGTTTAGAAAGACATTGCTACCATCCGGCAGGGTAACTTTGAGATTTTTCTCATCATTTCCTGTTGCAGTAATTATTTTTCTGCTCAGGGCATCCGTTCTTATCAAATAAACTGCAGCAGCACCAATACTTAGAAGAATAAGAGCAACAGCGGCTATTCTGATCAATGTTCTTCTCATTATCATTACCCTTCCATGAGCTTTCAGGTTATAGGTACCTGTCTCATTTATTCGTGTTATGACCTTATCCCACGCCTGTTCAACATCGACTTGTTCCTTATTGTACATATCTTTAAGTTCTTTCCATACCTTTTCGGTATTATAGCTGTCTTCAGCTATAAACTGCTTAAGTTTTTCTGATTTAATTTCTGTTTCCTCCGACATGAAACCGGCAAGTTCCTGCCAATCCCTGTCTGTTAAGTTATCCTTGTTTTTCATTGTTTTCATTGTTCTGCCAAAGCTTTCCGGAATTCTCTTAATGCTTTTCCCATGTTAGCTTCAACTGTTTTAACCGAGACCGACAGTTTTTCTGCTATCTCAGCATATTTCATTCCTTCAAACCGGTTCATGCAAAAGATCCTGCCGCATTTTTCGGGCAGCCGGTCAAGGATCCTTGTTATCTTTAAATACAGTTCATTGTACTGAATTAAGTCTGAGGGGCTCTCTGAATCATCCTCTTTCTTTAAAGACATCTCTCTTGCATGTTTTTCTATCACCTTGTTATGTTCAATATGATGAAGGCAGCGGTTGTGAACCGATCTGAAAAGATAACCATTCAATGAACTTTGTATCCTGATCTTTTCTTTATCCTGCCAGAGCCTGACAAACAGGTCCTGTACAATTTCTTCAGCTGTATCGTTGTCTCTAATAAGTTTTTTTGCATAAAGTACCAGGGAAGCATAGGAGGATCTGAAAAGTGATTCAAACTGTCCTTTATCACCCTGTCGGATCCTCCTTATTATTTCACTTTCCCTGTTCATCAGATCTTACTTGTCAAGATCATTTCTGTCACTGAATTTTAGTTTCCTGCTCAGTCTGCGTATTGCTGATTCGATGCTCTGGTCAGGTTCAATTACATTGTATTCTCCCCAGAATTCTGGATCAGTAAAGTCACTGACTTTTTCTGAAAACACATCTGAATACCTGAGTTTTTCCTTACCTGCAAATTTAATAACTTCCTGATCAGTACGGTCTGTTATTGCCATTTCTGACATTGTTGTATAGAAAGTATTGAATAGTCTTTTCTTCCAGTTTACTTTAAACTTGACTTCTGCTCTTGAATATGAGAAATACCATTTACCATCCTGTTCCCGGAATTTTGTTCTGTAAGTAACAAGTTCAGGGGTAACCTCCATTCCTACCGGTTTCTTTCTCACAAATATTGAAGTAGCAGCTTGTTTATCTTCAAGGTTAAGACCAAATTCAGCTTCTGTTATAGCACCGGATTCCACTGCAATAAAGAGAGATCCAACGAACAGCGGAATATCGACATTTGATTTCTGCCTGAATCCGATCTCATAATGAGGTTTCCCGTCTATTTCTATAACGCTGTTCAGGGAATAATCGTAGTTCTTCATCGCATCGATAGTAAGTATCATTTCAGTATTCTTGACCAAATCAAGATCAAGAGTATTTGAAATACCTCCCTGGAGTTTGAACAATACAGTATCCATCCTTGCTACATCAGTACTCTTGCGTCCTTTATATAATCTTGCGGCATCGAACCTTAAGTCGTTTGAATAAGGTGCCTTGAATACTTCGACAGCTGCTTCACCGATCGAAACGTATGTGCGGTTTTTACGTATCGTTTCCCTGTAGAACGCTGTCATCAGGTTAGCAACGGTTTCGTAATTCTTCCCAATCTTATAGATGGCATTTTCAACTATGAGTTCAGGATCCAATGGTTTTACAATAACCTCCTTAATTGGAATAGGTGCAGTTTCCATTGAAATTAAATTTTTATACCCGTTATCCCTCATAGAGCTTATTGGGACTACTTTGTTCTTGTATCCCAGATAGCTCACTTCCAGATTCTTGGATACCAATACATTTCCAATCTTCAAAGTGAATTCTCCATCGATGTTTGTAATAATTGCAACATTTGATTCGGAAACAGCTACTGTTGCAAACACAAGTGCCTCACCGGTTTCTGCATCGACCACTTTACCTTTTAAGGTTAAAAACTCTTGCTGATCTGATTTTTTACTTTTTTCAGACCCGCCGGCGAATGAAGTCTGAATTGTAAAAGCCAGAAGAAAAAAAGTGGTAAGAAGTGAAATTCTGTTAATAGTTTTCATGGCTTAAAAATTAAGTTATTATTTGAACTTTTCTCTTTCAGAAGTTTTGTCCCGCTTACAGTTTATATGACCGGTTTAAAGCAAAAAACCCTATTCTGAAACGAAAAATAAATTATTATCTTTCATGCTGTTTTACCTGACCTATGATTGAAACCTTTTTTAAATCTCTTAATTCTATAGGATCCGGATATTCATTTCTTGTCAGTTCTTTAACAGGGAAAATATCGATATATGGTATGCCCGTTTCAGCAAGTATAGAACTGACGAATTTTTGCAACCTGAAATGTCCCGAATGTTTATCAGGATCAGGATTGATGTCAAGGGGTCGGGGTTTCATGGAAATGTCTTTGTTTGAAAAGATCATTAAAGAATTAGGACCATCTGTTTATAACTTGAATCTTTATTTTCAGGGAGAGCCGATGCTGCATCCAAAGTTTTTTTCTTTTCTCAGAAAAGCAGAGAAAATTCATACCACAGTATCAACAAACGGCCATTTCCTTTCTGAAGAAAATGCTGATAAGCTTGCAGCTTCAGGATTGAATAATATAATCGTATCTCTTGATGGAATTGACAATGTATCATATGCGTCTTACAGAGTTAATGGGGACATCGATCTCGTTAAGCAGGGAATAAGAAATGTAACTGAAGCTAAGAAAAGACATTCTTCGGGTCTGAAACTGACAATTCAGGTTCTTGTGAATAAAAACAATGAACATCAGATCGGGCAGATAAAGCATTATGCAAGAGCGATGGGAGCTTCTCTCCGCCTTAAATCAATGCAAATAATTGATGATAAAGCTTTTGAACAGTGGTTGCCTTCAGGAAGGCGATACAGCAGATATAAGCTAAAGGATGGGCATTATACAATTAAGAACACCTTGCCTGACAGATGTTCAAGATTATGGTTTAATCCTGTTATTACATGGGACGGCAAGGTATTGCCGTGTTGTTTCGACAAGGATGCACAGCATATTCTGGGAGACCTGAATGAAGATTCATTCAGGGATATATGGAATGGTCCCCGCTATCGTCTTTTCAGAAAAGCTGTTTTTTCAGGCAGAAAATATATTGATATATGCAGGAACTGCACTTCAGGCCTGAAAGGTGTTAAATACTGATTGCATGTTTCAGGGCAGATCTGTTAAACAGTAACGGGATAGGGTTATTAATTATGACTAATTTGATGCAGGAGGCTTTCTATACTGTCATAACATCTTTCTCCTTGAGACTTATTATTTTATCGACTTTGATGTTATACTGGGCAGTCATCTCCTGAACATTTTCAGCAGCATCTATTTCAATATCTTCAGGAAGTCCATTTTTCAGCAGTTGTTTTAGTTCATCATTAGCCCATTTTCTCGCATTGCGGATGCTGATCCTGGCTGTTTCTCCCTCATTTCTTACCTGTTTTACAAGCTGGTGCCTTCTTTCCTCAGTAAGAGGGGGGATATTGATTCGGATGACTTCACCATTATTCATTGGTGTCAATCCAATGTTTGCAGCCATAATTGCCTTTTCGATTGTGCCAAGCATGGTTTTTTCCCAAGGTTGTATCAGGATTGTTTTCGGGTCAGGTGTATTTATGTTTGAGACCTGAGAAAGGGGAGAATTGACTCCATAATAATCAACTGTAATACCATCAAGGAGCACAGGGGTTGCGCGGCCTGCACGCAGCCTTGCAAGCTCATGCTCAAGGTGATCCGTAGCTTTCTGCATCCTTTCCTTCGCTTCTTCGATTATAAGTTCAACATCTTCGTTCATAGCATGAAGGTTAACTTTGATTTAATAAAACGATAATTGTGTCAATTAGCAATTAAAACAAAAATAATAAAATAGCTGGAATTGCAATTCCTTTCAGGGGTAAATAAGCGTTCCGGTTTTGATCCCGCTGACAAGTGTCATAAGGTTTCCGGATTTGTTCATATCGAAAACGATTATCTGCATTTTATTTTCACGGCACATTGTAAAAGCGGTGGAGTCCATCACCTTGAGTCTGCGTTCAATTACCTCCTCAAATGATATTGTATCGAATTTTTGTGCAGAAGGATCTAATTCAGGATCAGCAGTATATACACCATCAACCCTTGTGCCTTTCAGAAGAACATCAGCTTTGATCTCAACAGCCCTTAAGGCTGCAGCTGTATCAGTTGTAAAGAAAGGATTTCCGGTACCGCCGGAAAGGATACAGACAGTGCCTTTTCTAAGCTCTGACACAACTTTATCCCTGTCATAAAGTTCTCCAACAGGTTCCATCCTGATTGAAGTAAATACTCTGGCTTTTCCTCCAGACAGTTGAATAGCACTTTCAAGAGCGATACTGTTAATTACTGTGGCAAGCATTCCCATCTGATCGCCTTTGACCCTGTCGAAGCCCGATCTTTCGCCTGTTAATCCCCTGAAGATATTGCCTCCTCCAATGACTATTGCCACCTCACATCCGCCCCTTACAACCTCTACTATCTGTGCGGCGTATTTTTCAAGCACAGATTCATCAAGCCCATGCATACCCTCTCCGGCAAGTGATTCTCCGCTTAGTTTCAGAAGTATTCTTGAATATTTCATATTGTTTTCACTTTCATGTAAAGATATAATTTCCTTAAAAACAAAAAAAGGCGCCATGAGGCGCCAATTATTATTGAATCATGAACATATCTTATTATAGATTCAGCGTATATCTCCGGAATCCGGTTACAGATAGTTCCTTACTGACAGATTTAAGGTACTGTCCGATTGTCATTTTATTATCCTTAATGAATTCCTGGTTCAGGAGAGTACTTTCCTTATAGAATTTTCCAAGTTTCCCCTGTGCAATTTTTTCAAGCATTTCTTCCGGTTTACCGTCACGCCTGGCCTGTTCTTTACCGATTTCAAGTTCCTGGGCAATTACTGCAGGAGGAACATCATCCTTATCGACAGCCACCGGATTCATAGCTGCAACCTGCATGGCTACATCCTTATATACCTGGGTATCCAGACCAGCTTTTGTAAATCCCACCAGAGTTGCAAGTTTGTTTCCCGGATGAATATATGCCTGAACATGGGCGGCTTCAATTTTTTCAAAGTATGACAGCTCAAGTTTTTCACCAATTATACCCATATATTCAACAACTTTTTCTCCAACCTTACCGCCATCCATAGGAAGGGATTTCAGTACTTCAAGATCAGCAGGGTTATTCTTCAAAGCGATGTCCAGGATCTTATGAGCGAGGTTGACAAAGTCGGAATTTTTTGCCACGAAATCAGTTTCACTGTTAAGTACTATCATAATACCCAGTTTACAATCAGCTGATACTTTAGATAGAACAACACCTTCAGTTGCTTCTCTGTCGGCCCTCTTATTGGCTACAGCCTGTCCTTTTTTACGTATTATTTCAATTGCCTTATCGAAATTGCCATCAGCTTCTTCCAGGGCTTTCTTGCAATCCATCATCCCGGCGAGCGTCACTCTCCTTAATTTAGCAACATCAGCAGCATTTATTACAGCCATCTCTATATCTTTTTATTTAACAAATCTCCAACAAAAAAATCACTAAATGCAGAACTATTATTACTCTTCTTCTTCCTCATGTTCCTCTGCCAGAACTTCCCTTGTTTCTGATTCTTCAGTTTCGTCCGGGGTACTTTCTTCTTCAGAATCCTCTTCATCCTCAACTATAGCTTCTATCAGGGAAGCGGGGATATCTTTATTCTCGAGCTCTTTTCTGATGATTTTCTTATCTTTTGTACCTTCCTTATCCTTATCAGTCTTTCTTTCATTAAGACCTTCATCAATTGCCTGACAAAGTATTCCAATAATCAGTGAAATAGATTTTGAAGCATCATCATTCGCGGGAATCGGGAAATCAATTTCTGAAGGGTCTGAATTCGTATCAACCATCGCAAAAACAGGTATACCCAGCCGTTTTGCTTCTCTGACTGCTATGTGTTCCTTACAGACATCAACGATAAACAATGCTGAAGGCAGCCTTGTCAGGTCTATAATACTTCCGAGGTTTTTTTCAAGTTTTGCCCTCTGGCGGGTGACCTGAAGTTTTTCACGCTTTGAAAGGTTTGTGAATGTTCCGTCTGTTGCCATTTTATCAATGGATCCCATTTTTTTGACTGCTTTCCTGATAGTAGGGAAATTTGTAAGCATACCTCCCGGCCATCGTTCAGTCACATACGGCATATTTACATTCTTTACTTTTTCAGCAACTATCTCCTTAGCCTGTTTCTTTGTGGCAACAAAAAGAATTTTCTTGCCCGATCTGGCTATATGTTTCATTGCTGAAGCAGCTTCATCGATTTTTACTATCGTTTTTTCAAGGTCGATTATATGAATTCCATTACGCTCCATAAATATATACGGGGCCATTGCCGGATTCCATTTTCTTTTCAGGTGTCCAAAATGAACACCAGCGTCCAATAATTCTTTAAAATTTGTTCTGGGCATCTTATTATTTTTAAGTTTACATTCTTTTTTTTCAATTGTCGAGTAGTCCTGCAAAACAGAAGTCTCCACAATTTAGATACTAAACTTGAATCTCTGTCATTATATGATTCCTATCGTTTACTGAACTGGAATCTTTTGCGGGCTTTTGGCTGGCCCGGTTTTTTTCTTTCAACAACACGTGAATCACGTGTAATGAATCCTTTCTGTTTGAGAACTTTTTTATTCTCTTCATCAACAATGACAAGAGCTCTGGTGATACCTAAGCGGAGGGCTTCGGCCTGACCTTTTATACCACCTCCTTCAAGATTTGCAACGATATCAAATTTGTTCATTGCATCAAGTACTTCGAGAGGTTGGGTTACAACATATGTAAGTATCTCAGTTCCAAAATAATCTTTATAGTCCCTGCCATTGACAGTAATATTCCCTTTTCCGTCATTTAGGTATACCCTGGCAACAGCTGCTTTCCTTCTACCTAATGCATTGATTGCTTCCATATATCTTCCCTGATTTAAAGTTCAATTTTTTTTGGTTTCTGGGCTTCGTGAGGATGTGATGTTCCTGCATAAACATGCATATTCCTGAAAAGGGCACTCCCAAGACGATTCTTCGGAAGCATTCCTTTTACCGCATGCTCGATAAGTCCGATTGGATTTTCCTTAAGCATCTTCTGGGCACTTGTAAACCTCTGGCCTCCAGGATAACCTGTATGCCTGACATACTCTTTTTTCAGAAGCTTTTCTCCTGTTAAAACAACCTTTTCAGCGTTTATAACCACTACATTATCTCCACAATCAACATGAGGGGTGAAGTTTGTTTTATTTTTGCCTCTTAACATACTGGCAATCACTGTTGCAATTCGGCCAAGCACTGCACCTTCAGCATCAATGAGAACCCACTCTTTGTTAACAGTAGCCTTGTTTGCTGAAACTGTTTTATAACTTAAGGTGTTCACTTTTCTTAATTTTTATAATTGATATTCTTATACTTAATCTCTTAACCCTTTGATTTCGGGTTTGCAAAAATACAACATATTTATTAAAAAAAAAGAATATTGAACAGAAATTATATGTATAACCAAAACTAAGAGTATTTTTGCTTATCATGTCATTTAACTACTAACGCTGTATATGAATAACGACAGGCGTTTCCTTAAAAGGGCTATTGATATTGCCGGAGAAGGAATTGATACAGGGAACGGACCTTTTGGAGCCGTGATTGCAAAAAACGGAAGAATTATTTCAGAAGCCGTTAACAGTGTTGTGATTTTAAAAGATCCTACAGCTCATGCCGAAATACTGGCGATCCGTAAAGCTTCTGAAATACTTTCAACACATGATCTGTCGGATTGTACCTTATATACTTCCTGTGAGCCATGTCCTATGTGCCTCGGAGCTGTTTACTGGGCAGGTATAAAAAAAGTTGTTTATTCAACAGGCCGTACTGATGCTGAGCAAGCCGGGTTTAGCGACAAAATAATCTATGATGAACTGATGCTTGATCCTGACAGGAGAAATATATCCTTTATCCGGTTAGAGGATCCAGCCGCGGAGGAGATATTCAGAAAGTGGGATAAGTTTGAAGGGAAGATCCAGTATTAATATGACTGTTGCAAAGAAACTTACAGAAGATTTTTTTTTACGCGATGTACTTAACGTAGCTCCCGATCTGATCGGAAAAATATTAGTGATAAGGTCTGGGGAGAACCTGATGAAGCGTTATATGATTACCGAAACCGAGGCTTACCGTGGAGCGGAAGATGAGGCCTGTCATGCCTGCAAGGGAAGGACACCAAGGACTGAAGTAATGTATCTTGAAAGTGGGAAAATCTATGTTTACCTGATCTATGGCATTTACTGGATGCTGAATTTTGTTACTGGAGGGAAGGATGATCCCCAGGCTGTTCTTATCCGTGGTATTGATGGATTTAACGGTCCCGGCAGATTAAGCAGGGGCCTGTGCATTGACAGGTCATTCTATGGTGAGGACCTGACTACTTCACAGCGCATTTGGATTGAAGATGAAGGTTTAAGACCTGCCTTAAGCTGTAACAGAAGAATAGGGATAGACTATGCAGGGAAAATCTGGCAGGATAAGCAATGGAGATATTCTGTCTGCTTGTAATTCTCTATAATACATTATAACGTGATCTTACATGATTAATATTGCGTTTAATTAAAATTTAAAATAGTTATATCCTTGTGTGATACTTACTTAAGTTAAAATGGTGTTAAAGTGAATTATGGTTAAGCTCAATAACTGAATTTTTACGTTCTTTGCTTTTTCATCAAACAGAAATAAACAATAAAATGAATTCAGTTCTTAGTACTTACCGTCGCTGGAATAATATTACCGGATGGTTTATGTTCATTTTTTCGGCTGCGGTTTATATATTAACAGTTGAACCCACGATCAGCTTCTGGGATTGTGGTGAGTTTATCCTTTCAGCATTCAGGCTTCAGGTCGGACATCCTCCGGGTGCTCCCCTGTTTCTTATGATAGGGAGGGTTGCTACACTTTTCGCAGGTGGCGACGGATCAAAGGCTGCTTTGATGATAAACATGCTGTCAGGTATTTGCAGCGCTTTTGCAATTATGTTCCTCTTCTGGACAATAACACATCTTATAAGACGCATCTTTACTGCCACAACACCCCTTGAAACGAAGCATATCCTTCCTGTTATAGGCAGCGGTCTGATAGGTTCAATGGCTTATACTTTTACTGATACTTTCTGGTTTTCAGCTGTTGAGGGGGAACTTTATGCATTGTCTTCCCTTATGCTCGGACTTGTTTTCTGGGCTATGCTTAAGTGGGAAGAAGAAGCTGAAAAACAGTCTTCAGGCCGGTGGATAGTGCTTATTGCGTATATTATGGGATTGGGACTGGGTGTTCACCGTCTTAACCTGCTTGTACTTCCTGTTCTTGTATTTGTTTTCTATTTCAAAAAATATGAGGTTACGGGAAAGGGTATGTTAAAAGCACTCGGAGTGGCAATTCTATTGATTGGATTCCTTGTATTTTTACTGATACCCGGTGTTCCGAAAATAGCAGGCTGGTTTGAATTGTTATTTGTCAATATTTTCGGATTGCCATATAATACAGGACTTCTTGTTTTTGTAATAAGCGTTATTGCAGGGCTCGTTTTCGGGATCAGATATTCACTGAAAAAACAAAAGCTCCTGCTCAATTATGTAATGACTTGCCTTACAGTCATTATGATAGGCCATTCTTCTTATGCTATGATAATGATACGTTCTTCAGCAAGGCCTCCGATGAATCAGAATAACCCATCAGACATTTTCTCTCTTGCATACTACATTAATATGGAGCAATACGGAAGCTCTCCGAAGCTTCATGGCATATACTATAGTGCACCTGCAACAGAGATGTACAGAGTTATTGCAGGCTATAATAAGGTTGACGGGAAATACAAGCCTTACTACAGACCGGAATATAAATATGACAAGCAGTTTGAAACAATCTTCCCCCGCATGTATAGTCCTGATTCTGACCATGAACCGGATTATATATACTGGGGTAAAGTGACGGGACGCAATTATTCTATAGCTTCCGGAACGGGAAAGCAGACAGTAACATGTCCCACCTTCGGAGAGAATCTTCGTTTCTTTTTCAGGTATCAGACCGGATTCATGTATCTCCGTTATTTCATGTGGAATTTCGCAGGCCGCCAGAATGACGCTCAGGGTAACGGTAATAAGATACACGGGAACTGGATAAGCGGAATAAAATTCATTGATGATGCAAGACTCGGACCCCAGGATGACCTGCCTTCAGATCTTAAGAACAACCCCGGGACTAACAAGTATTACTTTTTACCACTGCTGATTGGTATTGCAGGCATTCTCTGGCAATACAAAAAAGACAGGAACGGACTGATAGTTATTCTTTCATTTTTTATAATGACTGGTTTCGCCATTATCCTCTATCTTAACCAGTATCCCGACCAGCCCAGGGAACGTGATTATGCATATGTTGGTTCATTTTATGCTTTTGCTATATGGATTGGGCTTGGCTTCATGTATCTGTATGAAAAACTGGAAAGGTTCATGAATTCAAGGATATCGGCTCTGCTTACATTTTTTTTGCTGCTGGCCGCGGCTCCTTTGTTACTGGCATCTGAAAACTGGGATGATCACGACAGATCAGGGCGTTACACCGCAAGAGATATTGGGGCCAATTATCTTGAATCGTGTTCTCCAAACAGTATACTTTTTACTTATGGAGATAATGACTCTTTTCCCGTATGGTGTGTTCAGGATGTTGAACAGCTGCGGACAGATGTCAGAGTGGCAAACCTGAGCTATATCCAGGCAGGATGGTACATAGACATGATGAGACAGAAAGCTTTTGAATCAGATCCATTACCATTCTCTCTTCCTCCGGAAAAATATCTGGAAGGAGTAAGAAATCAGCTTCCAATTGATATCAATAATAATAAACCGGCTAATCTCAGGGATCTGGTCCAGTTTGCTGGTCGCGATGACAGGAAATTCATGACTAATGTAGGCGGAGGGGAATATCTTAACTATCTGCCAACAGGCAAATTCCTTATTGATGTAGATTCATCAAAAGTACTTGCTAATGGCACCGTTAAGGAATATTTCAAAGACAGAATAATTTCACCGATGGTCTGGGAATATAACGATGATTATGCCTTCAAGGGCGATCTGGCAATAATGGATCTCCTGTCTTCTAACGAATGGGATCGTCCTGTTTATATGTCAACAACTGTACCATCAAGTCAGTATAAAGGGCTTGACAAATACTTTGTTCAGGAGGGTATGGCTTACAGGATCGTTCCGTTGAAAATTGAAGAATCAGAGAATAGTGAATATGGGATTATCGATCCTCATGTCATGTATGATAATATGATGAACAAATTCAAATGGGGCAATGCAGACGATCCATCAGTTTACCTTGATGAAAATAACCGCAGGATGTTCAGTAATTACAGGAGGATATTCGGGAATCTTGGCGAGACATTGCTGGCAGGAGGCGATACTCTTAAGGCTCTCGAAACAGTCCGGAAAGGAAGAGAGATAGTACCATCTGAAAAAATACCTCATGACTACTATTCGATCGGATTTGCCGGGATACTCCTTAAGGCTGGTCAGAAAGAAGAGGGAGAAAAACTGATTGGTGAGATCGTGAATTATGCTAAGGAATATCTCGATTACGCAGTGAGCATGGATCCCGGGGAACGTTTTGGTCTTGAATATCCCAATGGCATAAATATGCAGACAATGCTTGATGTATACAATCTCTCGATGTCACTAAAAATGGATTCCCTGACTAATGTTGTTGAACCCATGATAAGTAATTATTACACCCGGCTATATTCGGTTAAATAGTTTTTATGAGGAGTTTCAGAGCCTGGTCGTTTTTAAAACTGTTATACCCGGAAGCTGTTTTCAGGATAAAAACATCTGAAAAAGTCCTTTATATTACATTTGATGATGGACCGGATCCTGCATCAACTGCACTTATCCTGGACATGCTGGGAAAAAAGGGTGCAAAGGCGATCTTTTTCTGCAGCGGCAAAAATGCCGAGAAGTATCCCGAATTAATTGAAATGATTAAACAACAAGGACATATTGTTGGTAATCATTGCTATAATCATTTAAACGGATGGAGAACCCCGACTGATAATTATTGTAATGAAGTAGATCGTGCTGCCGGATTCACTTCGGATAAAATATTCAGGCCACCTTATGGTCGAATGAAATTAAGTCAGTACAGGATCCTAAAAAAAAAATTCAGGATATTCATGTGGGACCTGATGTCATATGATTATGATTTAAAATTCGGGCCGAAAAGAACACTGGATATTCTTAAAGCTAAGATCCGACCGGGATCTGTAATTGTTCTTCACGATAAACAATCATCTTCTTCTCTGCTGATTTTAGGAGATTTTCTTGAATTCTGCAAGGCCGGGGGATACAGTTTCGACTTACCTGATTCCCTGAAAATTATTTGCTGATTCCGTCAGGCTTTATTCGGATTGAAATATTACTTTTGAAAAGACTTAATTTGTTTGTCAGATGAATATTTTAATCCTTGGATCAGGGGGAAGAGAACATGCGCTGGCCTGGAAACTTACCCAGAGCAGTAAAGTGAGCCGGATCTATTTCGGTCCGGGCAATGCCGGGACTTCAACAATTGGCACCAACCTGCCTCTTGATCCCGTGGATTTTGAAGGAATAAAAAAAGCTGTTCTGGATAATGATATCAGAATGCTAATTGTCGGACCAGAAGCTCCGCTTGTGGCTGGTATAAGTGATTTTTTTTCTGAAGATGAACAATTAAAAAATATCCCCGTCATAGGACCGGACCGATCAGCAGCAAGACTTGAAGGCAGCAAGGATTTTGCAAAAGGATTTCTTAAACGCCACAAGATCCCGACAGCTTCATATAAAAGCTTTGACAGCTCGAATGTGAATGAAGTGCCTGCTTTTCTCAAGACTCTTGAACCACCTTATGTAATAAAAGCTGACGGATTAGCTGCGGGGAAAGGAGTTTTAATAATTAATGATCAGGATGAGGCAGTCAGTGAAGTAATCGCGATGCTTGAAGGTAAATTCGGAGATGCAGGAAAACGGGTAGTTATTGAACAGTTTTTAAGTGGAATTGAATTGTCAGCGTTCATTATTACTGACGGGATTTCATATAAAGTCCTTCCTGAAGCAAAGGACTATAAGAGAATCGGGAATGGCGACACAGGGCTGAATACCGGAGGTATGGGGGCTGTTTCCCCTGTCTCTTTTGCTGACTCTGAATTTATGCAAAAGGTCAGGCAAAAAATAATTGAACCAACGATTAAAGGATTGTCAGAAGAAGGTATTGTTTATAAGGGCTTCATTTTCTTCGGTCTTATCAGAGTGGAAGGAGATCCTTATGTTATTGAATATAATGCAAGGCTCGGAGATCCGGAATCGGAGGTTATTATCCCCAGGATCAGATCCGACCTGTTTGATCTTCTTGAAGGAGTCGCTGAAGGTAATTTGGCTGAACGCACCCTGGAAATATCCGACGATTTTGTGACAACAGTAATGCTTGTATCGGGAGGCTACCCGGGTAGTTATGAAAAAGGACAGGAAATCCATGGGCTTGACCTTCCGGATGGGTGTTTGGTTTTTCATGCCGGGACAAAGCTTTCAGACGGTAAAGTAGTTACATCGGGCGGTAGAGTACTTGCTGTCACAGCTCATGGTGCAACAATGGAAGATGCCTTAAGGGGATCCTACAATAATGCAAAATCAATTTCATTCGAAAAGATATATTATCGCACGGATATAGGATTTGATTTGTAGGTAAAATGATTCTCAGAATATTCAAGGGAACGGATCCCGGAGTTATACTTTTGATTATTATAACTCTCGGATTATTGTGGATTGGTGCTTTCGCGAATCCGCAATCATCCGGACCTTTCATTTACGAAACCTCTCCCATGCCCTTATACAGCCTGGTTAAATATTTTTTGGCCGGGAATCAGATAGCTGGAACAATTTTTACTCTGGTGCTTCTATCCGTTATCCTTTTCCTGATATCAGGTTTCAATACAGCAGTATTCTTTATAAATGAGAGGACTTATCTCCCTGTCATAATTTATCTGCTTTTAACGGCAGTTTTCCCTGTGAACCAGAAGCTTAATCCCGTTCTCCCGGCTGCAATATTTCTTATACTTGCAATGATGAGGATCATGGATGCTTACAGAAGACAGGGTATCGCTTACAATTTCTTTGATGCCGGCATCCTGATAAGCATTGGAAGCCTGTTCTATGCAAATATGATCTGGTTCGGTATGTTACTCTTTGCAGGGATCGTAATGCTGAGGACTATTAATTTCAGTGAGATAGCACTTTCTTTGCTGGGACTGATTACGCCATTTGTAGTTGTAACAGGACTTTTTTATGTTTTGGACAGAGATCTGGGACTTCTTCTCTCAGATTTTACTGATAACCTTTTTAAAGATAACTCAGGTTATAAATTTGACAGGATTACTGTAGTTGTTTTAATATATGCTGCTCTGATTTTACTTGTAAGTCTGGGCTTCCTTTCGAATCAACTTAATGCAAAGAAAATAAAGGCCCGTAAAACTTATTTTCTGCTTTTCTGGGTATTTGGCATCTCGCTTCTTCTGTATTTTTTACTGCCGTCCGTATCAATTGAAATGATGTGGCTCACGGGAGTTCCTTCCTGTTATTTTATGGCTCATTATTTTGTATTTGTGAAAAAGAAACTATTTCCCGAGGTCCTTTTCACAGGGCTGTTTTTAATAGTATTGCTGGCACAAATACTGAATATTTTCTGAAAGGGACATACTATCTTACCATCGAGACCACACCAACCCCAGATCCCTGGTTGCCTTCATTGAAATCATAATTAAGTGTATAGATTCCGCTTTTATTGCAGATAAAATCTATAAAAGGATATACTTTTTTGGTATTCTGATCATAAGATGAAAGTACAACCTTATTTGATTCATCTTTTATTGTCAGGATAAGCTGCCCCTGTGAATCATCCGTATTACACATTGAGAACCTGTATTTAGTATTCTTCCACAAGGACATTTGTGCTTTGAACCTCATTTCCCCGGAGGAGGATCCTTTGCCTAACTGAATCCTGAAATCCTTCAGATATCGTGTGTTGGTACCTGCGTTCATAACGCAATTACTGACAAGCGGGTCTGTTGATTGAGATCTGACCAGGACACCGGTTGCCAGGATGAGCAGAATAATGAGCAAATATTTTTTCATCCTAATTTTTTATAATTAGTTTATCCCGTATCTCTTTTGTTATTTGAATGATATCAGCTAGTTGTTCTTCAGTCATTTCAACATTGCTTGTCTCAGTCTGTGTTATTACAAGCCCTCCGTCCTTCTCAACACTTACAGGTTCTCCGAGAGTATATGAGATCCTCACGTCACGGTATTTTTCCCTTATCTGCTGGAGATATTCACAAAGCTTTTTATATTCAGCATCTCTGCTGCAATAGGGATTGGCAAGAAGAATAAGATCATTCAGGATTATCTTCTGCTCCCCGATCCTGTCTTTCAGGATAGGGTCGGGATAATCTTTAACAACCTGTGTTGCCAGATACTGACCTTCGATCCAGACACCAATTATCATAAGTGAAGATAACTGTCCACGGGCATTATCGCGGAGATATTTATCAATCTGGGTGTAGGAGTCAATTGAAAGAAAGAGAAGTGAATCAAGGTTTGATTTGTTGAGTGAAAGTCTTTTAATAGTCTCGAAATCAAAAAATTGGCCTACCTTAATTCCTTCGGCCAGTTTTCGTATTGATGAAAGAATATCGATTGATGATCCGGTTCTCTCGTACATATTCAGGTACCCGAGGTCAGCACCAAGGATACCCAGGGAAAGAGCTTTGTCAAAAGCTGTAACCTCTTTGTTGGGATCTATTGAAGACGCCAGATAATCCGGGGAAAATGGGACTGACATCATCTGAAGCAGATTAGCTATTTCGACAGGAGAGGAGATATTCTTTGAGATCTCTTCTATTGCTTCTGAACTGAGTTTTTCCGATTCTCCCAGTGGCACGGAGTCTGCTTCAGGGAAGATGAATTCAGCCGTTTTTTTTGAAGAATTCCTGCATGAAAAACTGGAACATGCTATTATAAGAAGAATAAAAATGAACTTTCCTTTCATCAGACTATTAGTATGATTAATACAAAAATATAAAAATTTAGTTTTATTCTTTTAAATAATTCCCTTCGGAACTTAAATTTTTCAATGAAACGTACAAACTTAGCCAGCAGATCATAGTAAAGGATCAAATACCATAATATGTTACAGAGCAAAACAAGCAGGATGTTGAATGTAAATGTATCCGTTTTAATCCCGAAAATATATTTGGAGGGGGCATAAAAATGGGTTCGGAATCCGAAAAACCCTCTTTTCTGGGGATCGAGATATACCGGATCGGTGTTCTGTACCAGGTTATTTTCATGGACAAGGATCTTGTTCCTTTCATAATACTTTGTTACAATCTCTTCAAGTTTATAGTTAAAGTGGTCGTCACGCATCCTGTCAAGGTTCTTATCATTAAGGATATAGAACCTGTCTTTTGCATCACTGGCTTTGATTGAAACCTTACTGAAATGATCATCAAGCTTGTTGAGATAGCTATAAACAGAGTCTGCCACTACCGGATTAAACTCATAAGATGTAAGATAGCTCAGATAGCTGAATGGAGGAAAGTCATAGACCTGTGCAATCTTAATGAGTTCATTACGTATCAGTTTAAGGTTATTGACCTTAGACGGGGAATTATTATTCTCTTCTGTTTCAGTTATTTTCGGACTCTTTCTGTATTCTTCAAGGGCGGCATTCAGCGCTTTTTTCAATTCAGGGATCCTGTAAACCTTATTAAAATCAGCTTCACTTATTTTCTTCTGTAAAGAATAAAACGTTTCTCCTTCTTTTGTGTATTTTACCTGGCTGTAACTGTTATCCTTGAATTGCGAGACCATAAGAGCTTCATATGTCCATCTTGTAGGCATCAGCTCAGCCACTACAGGTACTTTTTCAACACTCCCTATCTGCCGGTTCAGTTTGTCAAAGGGGAACATTGCTCCGCTCAGGACCATCATTGGTATTATTGACAAAGGAATTACAATATAGATAGTTATTGCTGAATTCAGGGCTGCCGATATATTAAGGCCAATCATATTGGCTGAGAATGCAGTAGTAAAAAGGGCAAGCCAGTAACGGAGGAACATTCCTTTTATACCAAGAATTGGATTGGCTATAAGCAGGAACAAGGTACACTGAACGGCTGAAATGATTATCATTATAATGACCTTCGAAGTCAGATAGCTTGTTCGGCTTAAATTAAGAAAATGCTCTCTCTTAAGGATCTTCCTGTCACGGAAGATCTCCTCGGCACTGATTGTAAGTCCCAGAAAAAGAGCTACTATCAGGCTCATGAAAATGTAGATTGGTAAGTTTTCGTTTTCTGAAAATATGTAAACATCTGATTCGGGATCAACAATATATCTGATAATGTAAGACAGGATGAAACCAAGGACGGGAGCTTCAAGAAGAGTCAGACTAACATACTGGGAATTAGCCCATTTGCTTTTTAGGTCACGCGTAAAATAAATCAGGAACTGTTTCCACAGACCGGGTCTCTGAAGGTTCTTGTGGGGAGCTTCCTTTACTTCGGCGGCTGCAGTTAGCGGATGTTTCCTGTTATAGATTTCAGCCCATTCTTCAGGCCTGACTTTTCTTTTATCAGTATATTTCCCAAATTCATCAACAACACGGGTTTCGATGATGTTAAATATTGTCTCGGTGTTTACATTGCCGCATGACGGACATTCGCCCTGGCTGGCATTAATCTGGGCATCGAGAGTTTTAAAATAGATAACAGCATCGACCGGATTTCCATAAAAAACCATAAAGCCATCCTGATCGAGGATAGCAATCTTATCGAACATTTTAAAGATCTCTGATGATGGCTGGTGAATGACAGTGATTACAAGCTTTCCTTTTAATGTAAGATCACGAAGAAGATCCATCAGGTTTTCTGAATCCCTTGAAGAAAGCCCGGAGGTTGGTTCATCCAGAAAAAGAACAGAAGGTTCTCTTATAAGCTCCAGTGCAATATTAAGTCTTTTTCTCTGGCCTCCGCTTATCACCTTGTTCAGAGGGTTACCTACTTTGAAATCCCTCTTCTCATAAAGTCCCAGATTCAATAATGTCTGATCAACAAGGGAAGATATCTCCTGTTTATTCTTGTCGTTAAAACATTGGCAGGCAGCATAATACAAATTCTCAAATACCGTCAGATCCTCAATCAGAAGATCATCCTGAGGGACATAGCCCAGCACTCCTTCAAGTTCAGATGAGTTGCCGTTAACATCAAGTCCGTTTATTCGGATTGAACCGCCTGAAGGTTTCAATATTCCGCTTAGAAGGTTTAAAAGCGTTGTCTTGCCCGAACCACTGGCTCCCATGATACCCATCAGCTTACCTTCATCAATCGAAAAACTAATATCATTAATGGCGCGATGTCCTTCGATAAAATTATAAGAGAGATTTTCAACAACTAAGGAAAGCTTGTGTATTATTATATCTGAAAGGAAACTGGAGCTGATGTCGCTGTAATATATTGAATGGCCCTGTGTTGATCTGACTGAACCACCTTTGGCAAATGTGTAAACCTGTCCGGAGCTTATTGGCAGGCCGTTGAGATAAAGTTGCTCTTCCGACAAATATTTCAGGAAGTAAAGATCCACACTGGCAATCCGGAGTATGAAAATGTTTATATTCGGATATCCTGTAAGTATTTTTTTAAATGACTTACATCTTTCATTCTCAGGGTTCAGGGCCAGGATTGAAGGATTTGTAACTTCTGAAGGGTGAGAGGATTTAACAAACTGTTCTGTTGCAGTTAATTCCTCAGGACTTATTCTGAAGACCTCTGCCACAGTATTTATAATGTTCATTCTCTGCAATGTGAAACGGCGATCGGCGTTGACAAGTTCATATAGTCTCACAAGGACCACGACCTTTTGTTCCTGGTTAAGAGTGTGGTTTATTTTCTTGCAGATACTCAGTATCTTAACAGAGTCTTTAACTGATGGAGGAGAATTTTTTTTCCCGGAGTCTTTTTCCCCTGCCGGGCCTGCGAGCTCATCAAACAATGCAAGGTATTCATTTACACTCTCTTTTGATAGCTGTTTATTGAGAAATCCTGAGACATAATCACGCTCATCAGCGATCATTCCCCCATCCTGTTTAACGATGAGGGCGAACAATTCCATTAGAGCTTTCAGGATTTCTTCACTCATAAGAAAGCTTTGATATGCTTAAAAACGAAATTACAAAAAAACTATCTCTTCTTTTTAGAAGGAATTACAAATTTTCTCTGAATCCAGCCGGGAACGATTAATGCCCCTAAAACAAGATACGGATAATAGCTGATTATTCTCCAAAGTATCGCTATTGCAAGAGCAATGCCCATTGCAAATTCCGGGTCAGCAGGAATGGCATCGGTAATATAGCGGCCCAGGATAACTTCTGCAAAGCCACTGCCTCCAGGGGTTGGACTTATTATCATCATTATCCATGTTACAAGCTGTCTTGCAAAGATCAGGAAATGGTCACTCACGGCAAAAAAAGCGACGAGTATTGCATTTACAACCCAGTATCTTGAAGTCCAGGAAAGGATCGTTGCAGTCAGTGCTTTAAGCCAGAATACAAACGACTTGCTTTTCAATTCATGCGAACTCTGCACAATGTCTTCCCCTGCTTTTTCGGCAGATTCTTTCCATCTTTTAAGTATTGGCAGTCTGAAAAGAGAGATTATGATCTTTCTGATCTTATCCGGGTCAACAAAAAGTCCATAACCTACTAAGAGCACCCATGCTAAAATTATTACATATCCTATTATTGAAATTACCAGAAGGTTATTAAGAAAAGCTGCTCCTGTGCCCTGAAGTGATGTCGTGAAAAGCATTTCTTTTCCGACAATAAGTAACAGGAGAGGGCCCATAATCACAAAATAGAGTTCATCGAGGAATGAAGTAGCCAGCACAATTGAGGTGCTTCTTCCAACAGTTATCCCTTCTTTATGGATAAAAACAACAGCTACTGCTGTCCCCCCTATAGTTGAAGGGCTTATTGCAGAGGTGAATTCCCAGAGCATTATAACTCTGAATGCCTGCCTCCAGTTAAGATCTTTTTCAGACAGGATCCTGATCCTGATCATATATCCCAGATCTCTGCCGATCATACAGCACCAGGCCACTGCCAGCCAGAAAACAGATTTCCAGCTGAACTGCAGCTTTCTTATTACATCCGTATCTATTTCCCTGATAATGAACCATAAAACAACAACCAGACCGATCAGGACAGGTAGGATTATCCTGACAGGTTTTAATCTGCTTACCATCTTATAGTTGGAATCTTCAGTCATTATCTTCGTGATAAAGAGATGTAACAGGTGAATTCCGGATCATTTTTTCTCTGCAGCTTTTTCTTCCAGAATCTTTTTCTCAAGATATTTTTTCCCCTTCTGAATCCATTCCTCGGGTTTGTCGCCAAGCAGATGATGATTAAAGAATTCCTTAACCTTTTTGGTATAATCAATCTGGTTTTCCTTTTTTGCCAGAGAATGGTTTTCACTATCGTAAACAAGCATTATATAAGGTTTCTCCATTCTTCTCATAGTAGTGAACATTTCAATTCCCTGGTGCCAGTCTACTGCACCATCGCTTGTACCAAAAGCAACGAGCAGGGGAGTTTGGATTTTTTGAGCCTGAAACATTGGTGAATTGGACATGTATTCTTCAAGCCTCACCCACCAAGGGTCTCTAAGACGACCCTGGGAGATCTCAAAAATGTTCTGGTTTGGGTTTCCGGTATTCCAGTATATCTCGTTATACATGCTTATCATGTTTATCAGCGGGGCTCCGGCTACTGCTGCCGCAAACATATCGGTCTGGGTAATTATAAAACTTGTCTGATATGCTCCCCAGCTATGTCCCATAAGACCGATCTTCTTTTCATCAATCATCCCGGTTTTGAGAACTGCTTCAACTGCAGGGATTACACAATCGGCTGCAGATTCTCCCGGATGGTTCGTCTTATAAACTATATCAGGCTGGAAAACAAAATAGCCCTGGCTGGTATAGTTGGTTGTATTATAAGCACTTTTTAATGATGGGCTGACATACTGATTGACCACATTGGACCGGATCTCATAAATATACACTATCATTGGGTATTTCTTACCCGGTTCATATTTTGCCGGATAGAATAGAGCTCCCTGTAATTGTTTCCCGTCACGGTTCTTAAAATCGATAAGTTCACTTTTCCCCCATGCAAATTTAGCTTGCTGGGGATTTGTATCTGAGATTTTTAAAGGATCAGTGAATGATCCCACAGTTCTGAAGATATTTGGGGATTCAGAATATGTTTCTGACCTGTAAACAAAGAAATCTGATTTTTCCGCTTTTCTTAAGCCGCTTATTGATCTGTTTTCATAGATGAGCTTCTCGAATTTATCCTTTACAGTCATTCTGTAGTATCCTGATTCTTTTGTAAGATCGCCGGATGCGGAAAAATATAGTGCTTCCGATCCGTCAATATAAGGATATTCAGAGTCGAGCCGCTGTATCCTGAACCTTATTTTGTTTTCTTTTCCGCTTGTAAGACGTACAGGTTTTGATCCATCAGGATATAGTTTCCAGACATCGAATTCGTCATATACAAAGAGTGCCTTGTCATCTTTGAGCCATCCGCCGTTTCCAAAGGGCGGCTTCACCTCAAGAGGGCTGTCATCCCTTGTGTTCCAGAATTCTGTATCAATCGCGCCTGTCAGATTAAGATGCGAATCTTTTCTGATATCATATACCCACCAGTTCTTATCTTTAAAATACAACAGGTATTTACCTCCGGGAGAAGATCCGACCTGGGATGAAAAAGCACTCAAAAAAAGTTTCCGGTTCCCGGTCTCAGCATCAGCAATGTAATAATCGGAGGTGGGTTCCCTGAATAGTGGTTTGTAAGGAGTATCATCAGATATCACAGCATGATGCCCGCCACCGGTTATTGTTGCCTGCCGGAGAGTATCGCTGGTAATTCTTACAATCCTGTTTGTTTCAGTATTCCAGGCATGCAGGTAAATAAAATCTTTATCAGAGTTATATGTGTTTTTTTGCCGGGGTTGGATCGGGTCATCTTTCCAGTGCCATATATCTACTCCCGGAAGCTTTTCTTCAGCCTCCTCTGATTTCTTATCCTTTTTCTCCTTCTTCGTCCAGTCGTATGCTCCGAAGAACATAAATCTATAATCGTCTGAAACTGAAGGTCTGTAAGTTTCCTTTATGCGCATCTCCCCCGGAAATTCAGCAGTGGAAATGGGATTAAAGGTTTTTATCTCCGGTTTTGTAAATATATTCCTGACAATAAAAAGGCAGTGATTCTCTTCAACATAGCTTGTATCGGTAAAAGCTTTTAAGAACATCAGGACATTTCCTTCGCGTTCCCAGACCAGGCTTTTATAAACTGAAGTATCATTACTTAGAAATGATATTGCATAATTATCCAGGTCCATCAGTTCAACTCCGTTCCCTTTTTTATCCTCAGCATTAATTATATACGCCAGCCTGTTGCCTGGTTTATTGACGGCAAATTCAGTAACATTGCCAATGTTCTTTGTGACTCCCGTATTAAGGTTATGCAAATAAATATTTCTGGTTTTGTCTTCATTTGCATAACCGCTCATTATCAGGTGATCTGCATTTTTTGTGAAATTATATGATTCAATATTATCAAAGACCCTTTCTACTCCGGATTCAAGATTTATTAACCTTGTTTTATACCTTACGGGTTTTTTCTGTTCGTTCATCTTTTCGATCTCTTTTTCACTATATCCCATTCTGCATGCTGCCCATTTTGAATCGGAAGAGAAGACATTACCTGCGGATAAGGGATATTTGTACATTTTAGCCGATAGTGCGTTTTTCAGGTAGAGAGTATCACCCCCCTCAGAAAGGCTTACATTCCAGCTCAGCCATGTACCGTTATCAGATATTGAGAAGGAACCAAGAGTTTGCCATTTGGCATAGTCATTTTCAGTTATTACTGGCAGGGTATCCTGAGCAAAAGAGTTTGTAACTATAGCTGCCAGGAAAATAATCTGGAGGCATCCTTTAAATAAGTATTTCATAGATAGCAGATTAATAAGGACTGACAAAACGAAGCTAAATATACTCTATTTTCTGAAAGCACCGGTTCCTTTCCTGCAAAAAAAGGGCGTTGAATTTCAACGCCCCTGACACAAAAAAAGTAATGTCTCTTACAAACTATAATAATTTTTACTGTTTATCATAGACCATTGTTGACTTCATCTCACCACCGTCGAAACCCGGTCTCACAGATTCGATACTAAGGGATTTCCCATCAGCACCTAATTTCCAGGTTTCAGTCGTTTTCATTTCATTACCATCGAAGCTCATTGTTGTGACAATTGTAAGAGATTTCTTATCAGCTGACCATGTAGCAGTTGATTTGCTTGTCATATCACCCATCGGGCTTGTTCTTGTGTTTTCAGTCGGCTTTCCGTCAAGAGTGTATTTTGTTACCATTTTTGTTGGTTCCCCACCATCAAATCCTCTCATGGTTGTTTCAACCGACAGGTTGTTTCCGGCCTGGGTTATTACTCTCGGGCCACCACCCATACGAGCACCGCCGCCACCGGGGCCGCCACCACCGGGACCGCCGCCGCCTGGGCCACCAAACTGGCTCTTTTCAGCGTTTAGATTCCAGGTTCCTGAAAAGTCAACCTGGGCTGTTAATGATACGCAACCAAAAAATAGTGCGATCGTCATAATGATTCTGAATGTTTTCATACTCTTCTATATTAATGATTAAATAATAAGACCTGCTTAAAAGGCCATTACAGACATTAGACAATTCTTCTGATAAGTTTATTCCTGCACTTATTTATATCCTCTTAATCTTTTTTTGTTTGATATTGTTCATTTCTTTTGCTCCTCCAAAAGAAATGAACCAAAGAAAAGGAGGCCGGAAAAGACAACCGGTTCTGTTTTTCGCCAATTGCGCAATGCCATTTCCCGCTCCAAAAAACAGGACCCGGTTCGCGCCTTTTCCGGGTTAGCCCTCGCGCCGTGCTAAGGGAAAATACTACTTTATTGGCAGGTATTTCTCAGACTATCTGATTGTTGATAACCAGTAAAAAGAAGGGGGATGCATCCCTCTTCCAAGAACCTCAGGTTATGTAACTTGAGGTATGCAAAATAACAAATCAAAGGTAGTTTTTAAAGGTTACAGTCCCACCCAAATTTTGCTTCTTCCACCATCTTTGGAAGAGATTACAGATCCATAGCATCAGGTTGATGTTGAAGCTGTTCTTGGAATCATAAAAACCTTGTTTTTATCTCGAATCCGATCCAAATCTCACCAAAAAAATGCTGTG
>CAYNRI010000023.1:0-34764 GCA_964399575.1 uncultured Rikenellaceae bacterium | reverse complement strand
TGTATCAAGAACATCCTCATCCTGTTTCAGATCATTTTCAGAAAGATCCCCGTTACCGCTTTTTTGTCTTGCAATTTCAAGTGCTGAATGTACATTTTCAGCAACAACGAACTCATTATTATTATAGTACCATGCGGGGATACGGTGTCCCCACCATAGCTGGCGGCTTATGCACCAGTCGTGCACGTTCTCCATCCAGTGCCTGTAAAGGTTCTTGAATTTTGCAGGGTGAAGATGGATATCACCGTTTAAAACCGCATCAAGTGCCGGACGGGATATCTTCTCCATCTTCAGGAACCATTGTGTTGAGAGCTTCGGTTCGATAACTGCATGGGTCCTTTCGGAACGGCCTATCTTATTCTTATACGGAACAACCCTTACAAGGTTCCCGGTTCTCTTCAATTCCTCTTCTGCAAGATCTTTCGCTGCAAACCTGTCAGTACCTGCAAACATATTAGCCCTTGAACTTATAGTCCCGTCATCATTAAAAATATCAATTGACTCAAGGTTATGTTTCAGCCCGATCTCATAGTCATTTATATCATGGGCAGGAGTAATTTTAAGACATCCTGTGCCGAACTCCATATCGACATAATCATCGAAAATAAAAGGGACCTCCCTGTTTGCCATGGGAACTATCACCTTTCTGCCTTTAAGGTGTTTATATCTTGGGTCATTGGGATTAGCGCAAACGGCTGTGTCACCCAGTATTGTTTCAGGGCGGGTTGTGGCAACTGTGACGTAATCATTCCACCCGACAATTTTATACCTGACATAGTAAAGCTTTGATTGCTCCTCGGTGAAATAGACCTCTTCATCAGATACAGCAGTCCCTGCCTGCGGATCCCAGTTTACCATCCTGACGCCACGATAAATAAGCCCCTTATTATAAAGTTCAACAAATACCTTAATGACTGAATCATACCTTTCATTATCCATTGTGAACAAGGTCCTGTCCCAGTCGCATGAAGCACCAAGTTTCTTAAGCTGCTCAAGTATTATACCTCCGTGTTTCCTTGTCCATTCCCACGCATGTTCCAGATATTTTTCACGTGAGATATCCTTCTTGTCAATCCCTTCAGTTTTGAGTTTTGCAACAACTTTTGCCTCAGTAGCAATAGAGGCATGATCAGTGCCGGGTACCCAGCACGCATTTTTTCCGATCATCCGTGCCCGGCGGATCAGAACATCCTGGATAGTGTTATTAAGCATGTGCCCCATATGAAGAACACCGGTTACGTTCGGAGGCGGGATAACTATTGTATATGGTTCGCGCTCATCCGGTATGCTTCTGAAGTATCCGTGTTTCATCCAGTAATCATACCACTTACTTTCTGTCTTAACCGGTTCGTATTTTGAAGGTATTTCCATTCCTGTAACTAGCTTTATTTGGAGCAACTGATCTGCAAAATTAGAAATTATTATGAATTCAGGGTTTAAGGAGTTGAAACGTTTAAGCAGTGAAGGGGAAAACACGCTTATTGTTGCATTTAAAAACAAAAAACATGTTCCCGGGTTTGTTATTTGATTAATTTTGTTCGTACTATTAAAAGTAAAGAAAAGATCACAGTTATGCCATCAATTTCTGAAAAAGGCAAGGCTATGCCGGCATCCCCCATAAGAAGGTTGGTGCCTTATGCTGAAGAAGCAATGAAAAAAGGCATTAAGGTTTACCGGTTAAATATCGGTCAGCCGGATATTGCCACCCCCGAAGCAGCTCTCAATGCAATACGGAATATTGATCTTAAAGTGATTGAGTACAGCCATTCGGCAGGAAATGAATCTTACCGCCGTAAACTGGCGGCTTTTTATAATAATATCGGCATAAGTGTTGATTATTCTGACATCCTGATTACTACAGGAGCATCTGAAGCCATACTGTTTGCTATGATGTCCTGCCTTGATCCGGGAGAGGAAATAATATCATTTGAGCCCCTCTATGCAAATTATTTAGGGTTTGCAACTTCTGCCGGAATAAATATAGTTCCGGTAACCTCGGGCATAAAGGATGATTTTGCCTTACCACCTATCGAAGAAATCGAAAAAAAGATCAGCCCCGCAACCAGGGGCATACTTGTCTGCAGTCCTAACAATCCTACAGGATATCTGTATTCTGAAGCAGAGTTCAGAAAGCTTCGGGAAATTATAATAAAGCACGACCTTTTCCTTTTCTCGGATGAGGCATACAGGGAGTTTTGTTATGATGGCACCTCGTATTTTTCACCTATGAAACTTAAAGGTATCGATGATAAACTTGTTATGGTCGATTCAGTTTCTAAACGGTACAGCGAATGCGGTGTAAGGATAGGAGCCCTTGTAAGCAGGAATAGGGAGGTCATTGCCACGGCTTTGAAATTCGCACAGGCAAGGCTCTCACCTCCGGGAATAGGACAGATAGCAGGTGAGGCATCTATAGACACTCCTCCGGAATACTTTAAGGAAGTTAACCGGGAATATACCGCAAGACGTGATTTCATGGTTGAAGCCCTCAATAAGATCCCGGGTGTTTACTGTCCCAAACCTAAAGGGGCCTTCTATACTGTAGTAAAACTCCCTGTTGACGATGCAGACAAATTTGCGCAATGGATACTTGAAAAATTCGAATATAGGAAACAGACTGTAATGGTAGCACCGGCTTCAGGTTTTTATGTCACCCCCGGGCTCGGCAAGGATGAGGTCAGGATTGCATATGTCCTGAATATAAATGATCTTAAAAATGCAATCAAAACAATCGCCGAAGCATTGAAAGTCTATCCCGGCCGACTCTGAGACTCCAAGACTCTGAGCCTATTCATAAAGCAGATACTTCTCCCTCACCCTCATGAATTTCTCCAGACCGGGCTGCCATGTTGCCCTTATCTCATCAGATGACATACCTTTCTGTATCTGTTCCCTGAGTGTTGGTCCTGCTGCAAGGACATCAAAATAGGGAATAAAGAATTTATCCTTTTGCGGGTAATTCCTGTAAGCATCAAGTAACAATTCAAGATTGATCGCAGGCACAGGAACAAGCTTGTCTGCTATAGCATTGCGCAGATCCATTCCATTACATTTTATGCCGAGAAGCGGGGGATTTATGGCTCCCTGAACACTTTCGGGAGTGAAGCTGAACCCTTTGTCGGGCAGCAGTGGCGACCCGTAAACCTGGAAAGGAAATGTAGTGCCTCTGCCCACAGAAATATTTGTACCTTCGAAAAAACATAGCGAAGGATAAAGATAGACTGATGTCTGGTTAGGCAGGTTGGGTGAAGGTCTGACAGGCAATTCATACAAAACAGTGTGATCGTAATTCAGACATTGAATTACCGTCAGATCGCATCTGATACCGCCAGCGAGCCATCCCTCTCCATTTATCATCATACCATATTCTCCTACTGTCATCCCATGTACAACCGGGACAGGATGCATTCCCACGAAAGAACTGAAAGCCGTGTCAAGTATATTCCCATCAATATAAAACCCGTTAGGGTTAGGCCTGTCGAGAATGATGCATTTAACGTTATTCTCAGCACATGCTTCCATAATATAGTGCAGTGTTGAAATATATGTATAGAACCTTACCCCTACATCCTGAATATCGAACAGTACGATATCAACACCCTTAAGATCTTCAGCAACAGGCTTTTTATGTTTCCCATAGAGACTGATGACAGGAACACCTGTTTTAGCATCTCTGCCATTTTCAATTAACTCACCGTCACTTGCTGTACCACGAAACCCATGTTCAGGAGCGAATACCTTAAGTATCCTTTTTTTATCGACACCATTAGTAATAAGATAATCAAGGAGATGCATTTTCCCGACAATTGAAGTATTGTTAGCTGCAATTGCAATTGACTTATTCTTTATTAAACCTTCAAGCTGGTCATAGCGGGCAGCCCCGGTGACCGGAGCTGTGCCAGTCCGCTGACATGAATATGAAAGAAAGAATAAAAGAAATATCTGGTATAAATGAGCCATCTTTAAGATATTGTTTCGTAAAACTAATATTTTTTATTCTCAGTGAATGCCTGTGACAGAGATTGAGAATTTATTAATTTTGAATCCGCTATCATACAATGAATTTACCATATTTCATAGCCGAACGCCTTATAAGAGGCAGAAAAGAAGGGACTTCTTTTTCAAGACCTATAAATGTCATTGCAATTATCGGGATTTCGTTCGGCATTGCAGTTATGATAGTAGCTGTTGCTATACTTACCGGTTTTAAGAAACAGATAAGGGAAAAAGTTGTTGGTTTCGGTTCCAATATCCAGATAGTCAATTTTGATTCAAACTTATCCTTTGAAACCGCTCCCATTCATGAAGGACAGGAGTTCATTCCCAAAATAAAAAAGATACCGGGGATATCACATATACAGGTATATGCTACAAAAGCCGGTATAATAAAGACCGATGAAGATATACAGGGCGTTGTCCTGAAGGGAGTTGGCAGCGATTTCGACTGGAGCTATTTTAAAAGTAATATTGCAGAAGGTGAGGTATTTACAGTTAGCGACAGTGCCCGTACTGAAAAGGTTGTAATCTCGAAAAAGATCTCCGACATGCTCAGGCTCCGTATCGGGGATTCATTTGCCATGCATTTTGTCCAGGATCCTCCAAGGATGAGAAAATTCACAGTAAGCGGCATTTATGAGACGAGTCTCGAGGAGTTTGATAAAATGTATGTCTTCTGTGATATCGGGCATATCAAAAGACTTAATAACTGGGATGATGATCAGGTAAGCGGATTTGAGATCTTCATTGATGACTTTGACAGACTTGACCTTATAACCGAAGCAGTACAGGATGCAGTAGGTTATCAGATACTGCCGGACGAAGAGAAATTCAAAGTGACAAATATCCGCGAAAAATATCCTCAGATATTCGACTGGCTTAATTTCCAGGATCTTAATGTCATTATTATAATAACTCTGATGCTTGTTGTTGCCGGTTTCAATATGATCTCCGGTCTCCTTATACTTATCCTCGAGAAGACAAACATGATAGGAATTCTCAAAGCCCTCGGATCTGAAGATGCAACTATCCGGAAGGTCTTTCTTTATCAGGCTGCATATCTTATCGGGAAGGGTATTCTCTGGGGCAATCTTATAGGAGTGGGGCTTGCTTTAATCCAGCTTAAGACAGGACTAATATCCCTGGATCCTTCATCATATTATATTAAAACAGTACCCATTAATCTGAGCATGATACATATAATTCTTCTGAATGCCGGAACAATGGCTGCAATAATAATAATGCTGCTTGTTCCTTCCAAGCTAATCAGCAGAATAACCCCAGTAAAAGCAATAAGGTACGATTGATGATTAGCCTGTAATTCGTAGTTAAAAAAGAAATTCACCACGGGGTACACGTAGCTACACGGAGGTTCTCTATCGTGTATTTCCGTGTCAATCCGTGTTAATCCGTGGTTAAGACCGAAGACTAATACTGTTAAGGATTTAAAATGAGTGAGTTACTCAATTGAAGATCTGCTCCAGATTCTGCTGTCAGACCAATATTTTCTTCTTCCGGGATCATATTTTTATAGTGTTCGAAACGTTCAAGGATCTCACTCACGTAGTTGACAGATTCTACACCCCTGAAATATCCGCTTTTAACAACAGCATCACGGTAATAAACCGGATCAGCCTTTTTAAGAAGCCATTGCTCAACATTCCCATCCCATATCTCCGGATCCATTCCGTTCTTTTCAGCCAGCTTCATAGCATCAAGAATATGTCCCGGCCCGGCATTATACGACGCCAGAATGAATTTCAGCCTCTCTTCAGGATCGCTTATCTTATTTTCGAAAAGCGCCTGCAGCCAGTTTATAAACATTATTCCTGCCTTGACATTACTTGATGGTGAAGCTGTAATATCAACTCCGAAATGTTTCCCGGTAACCGGCATTATCTGCATCAGTCCATAAGCACCTGCATGAGATCTTACAAGGGGGTTGAACCTTGATTCCTGGTATACAAGCGAAGCAAGTAAGCGCCAGTCCCACCCAATCTTCTCACTTGCAGATTTAAGAAGATCATCGTACTTCGATATTTTACCTGTATTAGATGTGTAATAGTCACTTCTGACTATCAGACTTGACCTGGAATTCTGGTAATATTTTTTATACAAAAGTGCAAATGACCTGCTCTTCCTGTAAGTATTTAACCAGCTGTTCAGTTCAGTCAGCAACTTTTCTGAATTCTTCTTCCTGATAGCCCAGGCAATGTTCTGGGAAAAACTTATTGGCGTAACTACATCAATATCAGGATAATAGGTCGAGTTAACAGCTGCAATGTTCTCATCACACACCGTAAATTCTATTTCACCGTGCGCAACGTTCCTGATCAGTGCCTCTGAATCGTAGGGTACCTCAATAATCCTTATCGAATCACCTATCTCCTCCGCAAGGGTTTTCAGTCTCTCAGCATGAGATGATAGTCTCTGAACATATATTGTCTTCCCGGCAAGATCAAGCTGGTTCCTTACAAGCTTTCTGTTAAGCATATCCCTCGTCATCGAACGCCAGTTATGCGGTTTCTTCTGAACAAGAACCTGCCTTGTCTCAAATATCGGATCCGTAAAAAGGATGTCCTTTTTCCTTGAAGAGCTGACTGTCAATCCTAATGCAAGCATATCAGCTTCTCCAGAATTCAATAATCCTAATGCATCCTCAAGATCATTCTCTTTTATTATCTCAAGATCGATCCCAAGATGTTCCGTGAAGCTCTTTAACAGCTCAAAATGGAAACCCATTGGTTCTCCTTTATAGATGAAATAATTCGTCGAATTATAATCTGAAACTGCTATCAGCTTTCCTCTCGAAATAATTGAGTCAAGATCAAATGAAACCGGGATATCTTTAATTGGAATGTAAGAAGTATCAGACTTTCTTACACAGGATAACAGAACTATCAGCAGAATAAAAAAAATAAAATGCTTTTTCGCCAACACCTTTCATATTAGTTACACATAATTTTAAAAAGCGGGGCAAAGGTAATACAATTTTTCTAATTATAGAATGTCCAGGCAAGTCCGTATCGTAACATTCTGGCATTCATGGGATAATCAGGGACCATAAAATATCCATATCCCATATATCCCGAATTCAGATGGTCATACATTATGAAGATCCTGGTTCTCCTTAGCTTAAGATTTAGAAATACATCGATGAAAGGATAATTCCCTGTTTTGATCCCCTCCTGTCTGTAAAATATGCCTGTAGCCGGCATATATGAATAGGGATAATAATCTGTATTGTAAAGTACATCAACTCCTAACTGTGTATTAAGATCACCGTTCGTTTCCTTGAACATGAAAAGATGTTCGAAGAAAAATGATGTCTTTGTAGAGAACAGAGGCAGGTCAAGTATTTCAGAATTACTGCTTTTCTGAATGAGCAGTTCCGCATTAAGGTAAAATTTCCAGGCCTTCATTTCCTTCTTTGCATTCAGGGAAGCTACAGATAAACCGCCCTGGTGCTGATCCGGCAGGGCAAGAGAACTGAATGCAGTAAAATTATCTATTATAGCATAATTGAATCTGACCTCCGCTTTGCGGAACGGGTAGGCAAAGGTTGTTCCCACATCTATCCTGAATTCTTTCTTCAGATTGTTGCTCCATTCAAAATTATTGCTTCCCCAACTCTCCATCCAGAAAGAAGGCTGGGCATTTGTCATTGCACCGTTTATATTCCATAACGCAGTCCCCTTTTTAAAGCCGAATTTTTTTGTTATCCCGCCTTTCAGGCTGAAATCACCGGCTCTGTAGCCTGTAAGAAAGAGTTCACCCCTGGCTATCCAGCTAAATTTCTCTCCGATATCATTGAATATCCTGCCAATAAGTACATTGTTGTTACGTATCCATGCGGCAGTATCTGCAAAATTTGTATTATATGATGGTATTATCTGACCGTATCTTATGAGTTCATTTCTCAGGCCAACACCAAGTCCGAGTCTCAGCTTTTTCGACTCATCAGTCATAAAGTCAAAGCGGATTGTGTTCTTAAGCATCCGTGATGAAAGAGAGTCTCTGGTAAATTTTCCACTGATGAGAGTATCTTCATAAAATCCCGAACCGGGAGCCCTGTCAGTGTATGTTCTCCTGTTTGTTTCCCAGGTGAGAATATGTGAAAAAGTGCCGCTGAGACCTGCAATACCTGATGTTTTTACTTTTGCAGAATCACTCTGCGGCTGTGTTCCCCCGACCCTGTACCTCTGCACTAAAAGCAGGTTATTGTTTTTTAAGATACTCTTTGATGAATTAAGAGAGCCCATGTTCACCGGAACTTCGCGGGTTTCATAAAGTCCGAGATCGTCCTTATCAATAATCCCCCCATTTTCAGTAGTGTTGAGATTATTTATGCCTGTCGAAAAATAAGCTTTATATTTTGTCCCTGTGTATGAACCATAAAACGTAAAGGTCTTGTTATCAGTTTTCTGATAATTATATTGACCAAGGTTATATATCACATCAAAAATAAGTCCGAAGTTCAGATTTCTGTTCACGTTCTGCGAATGGCGAACCCTGAATGTTTGTTCAGCTGTTTCCCTTGGTGCTCCATAGGTCCACACCATTTCTGAGAATGGCACCTGGGTGTTCATAAAAACAGCTTTTTCAGGGACAAAAAGAAAAGGATAAAAACCTGAATACAGAAATTTATCAGGATCCCTAACACGATCGAAGAAATTGATCTGATAGAAGGGTAATCCGTAATTCCCGAGAGTGGCATTTAATGATGAATATCTGTCAGACAGCCTGTAGCGGTGGAATAATGAGAATACAGTGTCAAAAGGGATTGTTACCTCATCAATAAGATCATCAGAAAGGTTCCACTGTTTTATGGTCCGGGGTTTTACTTCCTCTTCAGATTGTGCCGTCAATACCACAGATAAAAGAAGAAGTATCAATATCGACAGATTCCTTTTCATCATCGCAAATATAGAAATTAAAAACAAGCGGGGACGTCTCAAGAAACGTCCCCGTGCCCTCAGACAGTAAAAATCACACACTTAATCAACGTTATCGTTCAGATAAGCATTATTCTCCCTTAAAACAGGACCATCTTCGTCATCTGCTGTGAGAGTGAATTTGGATAATTTACTTTCAGAAGTTTTCTCAGGATTACCGAGTGACATGTTCCTTCTGATATAAGCCGGCACATCCTCGAAAGTATCAATGTTCTCATTCATTGTTTTATTTGATAATCCTTCCTTCTGCAATATTTTCTGCATGTGTTTGACTTTCCGGAGTGTGGCTTCGGATTTTGACTGTTCATCATCTTCGACATTTTCATCTCTGCTATGCGATATACTGACTGTATCACCATTTACAAGGTTAAAATCGATGACTCCCTGCATTTCCTCCTCAAGATCGGTTATTATCGATTTTTTACCTTTTCTGTGTACAGTGAAATCATCTTCCTGCTGTGACCTGCTCAATGCTTCGGGAATCGCGGTATTCTCCTGTAATAGTTCGACTTTTGTTGCTTTCCTGGGCTTGTAGGGCTGGAAGATAGAGTTAGCTTCAAATCCCGTGGCAATAACTATCACACTTATATTTTCACCAAGTGCTTCGTCCTGAGACAATCCTCTTATTATCAGAGCATCCTCAGAAGCAGCTTCATACATATAATCGGTTATTTCGCCGAGCTCATCCATTGTAAGTTCGTGTTCGCCTTTCCCTGACGAAATATTGATAAGTATGCTTTTTGCCCCGGTGATATCATTTGAGTTGAGAAGCGGTGATGCCAATGCATTCTCAATCGCATTTATTGCCCTGTTCTCTCCCTGAGCACTACCCATTCCCATGATAGCTACTCCCGAGTTTCTCATCACTGTTTCAACATCCGCAAAATCGACATTTATATACCCTGTAACAGTTATTATTTCAGCTATCCCCTTCACGGCTGTCGTTAAAACATCATCGGCTTTTGAAAAAGCTGTTGACACGCCCTGATTACCATATATCTCCCTCAGCTTCTCATTATTAATCACAAGAAGGGAATCAACATGATCCTTCAGTTCAGATATCCCGTCTATGGCATATCTTATTCTGACCTTTCCTTCTGATTTAAAAGGTATTGTTACGACAGCTATTGTAAGTAACCCTGCTTCTTTGCAGGCTCTTGCCACAACAGGGATAGCTCCTGTTCCGGTACCGCCGCCCATTCCTGTTGTAATGAACACCATCCTTGTATTGCCTGTAAGGGCGTTCATTACATCTTCAATATTTTCAAGAGCGGCTTTTTTACCTTTTTCAGGCTGACTCCCGGCTCCCATCCCTTCAGTAAGGGACTCTCCGATCTGAACCTTGACCGGGACAGGACTGGTTGCAAGAGACTGATGGTCGGTATTGCAGACAATGAAGTTTACATCCCTGATACCCCTTTCAAACATGTGATTCACGGCATTTGTGCCACCGCCCCCGATCCCAAGGACCTTTATGATTGATGATCTTTCAACAGGCAGATCAAAGTTCATTATATCGTCCGGCATTTTGTTAAGTTTTAGTGTTTATTGACAGTACTTGTTTACAGTAATGTAACCATATTCTGATACTTAATTAATAGGCTGATCTTCAACCTCAAACATCTTCATCATCATCATCTTGATCTTTTCGGTAAGAGAGGTTTTGGGTTCCGGCTGAAATTGCTCGGGACTTTCCTTTATTTCCCTATCCTCATGTTCGACAGTTTCCCTCCGCGGAGGAGAGACAAATACTTCCTTCCTGTCTGCAATGAAAGACTTTTTATAAGTATCAAGGTATTCAAAACCGCGCATTATCAATCCGACTGCGGTTGCATACATGGGCTGGCTGATTTCATCCTTGCCGGCTCCTGCCAGGTGTTCATTGGGCAGACCGATCCTTACATCCATTGCTGTTTTAAACTTCATCAGCTGAGAAAGGTGTTTCAGCATTGCTCCTCCACCTGTAATAACTACCCCAGCCGCAAGCTTATCGGCATAACCTGAGTTCTGGATCTCAAAATTCACAAAATCGATTATCTCTTCCATCCGCGACTGAATAATATAGGCAAGACTTCTGAACGAGATCTCTTTTGGTTCCCTTCCGCTTATCCCCGGTATGGAAACAACTTTATCTTCAGGAGCAATGTCGCCAAGTGCCGATCCATACTGTATCTTAAGCTGCTCAGCATGACGCTGAAGTATGGCACATCCTTCCTTGATATCCTTTGTAACAACATTCCCTCCAAGAGGTATTACAGCAGTGTGGCGGATGATATTATCATAATAGACAGCCACATCGGTTGTACCACCCCCGATATCAACAAGAACAACCCCTGCTTCTTTTTCATCATCAGTCAGGACTGCATCAGATGAAGCAAGCGGTTCAAGTATCATATCCTTAACAGACAGATTGACTTTCCTGATACATTTCTCAATGTTCTTGGCAGCAGCCACCTGACCAATGACTATGTGAAAGTTGGCTTCAAGACGCCTGCCGCACATACCTATTGGACTTTTAACTCCGGTCTCATTATCTACAATGAAATTTTGAGGTATAACATGAATTATCTCCTCCCCTATATCGATATGTATCTTGTGCATATCCTCAATGAGCCTGAAGACTTCCTCTTTCCTTATCTCGTCTTCATATGAATCGCGAAGGATGTACCCCCGGTTCTTCATGCTTTTGATATGCTGACCGGCTATACCAACAAATACTTCGGAGAACATTATACCTGACCGTTTCTGAACATCATCAACGGTTGTCTGAATTGCGTTGACTGTCTCTTCAATATTCATTACTACACCTCTCTTCACACCTTTCGAAAGGGCTTTACTTAATCCGAGAATCTCTATTTTACCATTCTCGTTTTTTCTTCCGACAATAGCCACAATTTTTGTGGTCCCTATGTCGATTGCTGCTACGTACTGTTCTTTGCTGCTCATTTGAATATGGTTTTACTGTCTTCTTTTACATACTATCTGATCCTTAAATTCAAGATTGATAAATGAATATCTGTTCCATCCGGCTAAAGGCAATATCTTTTCATAGAAAGCTTCAAGATTTCTCAGCTTCCCTTCGTAATTTTCAGTTGTACCAAGGTGAATCAGATGGTTGCCAACCCGCGGAAAAAGGTCTATTTCGTCCCTGCTGTCAACATATACCTGATCAATCTGCGCTGACCAGAATGAGTTATTCTTTATGAATTTTACAAAATGAAAAATATCCCTGAGAGTCGTGTCCTTAAAATTTGTATCAAGTACACTTACACTTTCAAGCATTGCAGGTGTTATATCTACGTGGCCCCCAACAATATGAAGCCTGGGTGTATAAAGGTTCCTTTTGCGGAAAGTATATCCTTCCTCATCTATAAAAAAATCTCCGCCTTCATCAGGTATTACTCTCATCAGAGGGTTCCGCTGATCGGTATAGATATGCAGCGATCCGTCAACAGCCATATAGGCTTCGGCAATTCTCAGTTCCCTTAACCGGTTTATCCTTTCCTCAATCTGAGACACCGGAATGCTCCTGACAGGGCTGCCGACGATCTTATTATTGCCATTATAAACAAGGTTCAATAGCTGTCGTCTTGTAACAAAATGATAATCAGCTGAGTCTGTTATATGAATAACAACCCGGCTGCATGGTAAGGAATTTGTCGCCGATGCAAGAATGAATGGTATTACAGCAAGGTATAATACAGGTATCATCAACAGTATTCTTATTAACTTCACCATCTGCTGCCCCCTCCCCTGAGTTTCATTTCAATCGGTTCCACGAGGGTGTCAATATCTCCTGCCCCGATCGTTACAAGGACATCCAGTTTCCCGGGATTAAGCTCTCCGGGAATATCATTCATTGAAAGAAGTCTTTTATTACTGTTTTTCATCCGCGTAAATATCATCTCTGATGAAATACCCGGTATCGGCGTTTCTCTCGCCGGATATATTGGCAGAAGGATCACCTCATCAAGCTTATCCAGGATCTCAGCAAAACCGTCGGCATGGTCGCGTGTTCTCGTAAATAGATGAGGCTGAAAAATGCCTGTTATCTTACGCTTGCCAAAATATTCCTTTAATGACAATATACAGGCTTTTATCTCTTCAGGGTGATGTGCATAATCATCTACATACGACAGTTCAGGGGAATTTATCCTTATATCAAACCTCCTTCTCACACCAAGGAAAGTGAGTATAGCTTTCCTTATCTCATTTTCAGTTACGCCGCATACTGATGCTGCAGCAACAGCTGCAGTAAGATTCTCAATATTTATTATCCCGGGAAAAGAGTACTGAAGATCCTTCAGCAGACCGCCGGGAGTTTTAATACTGAACCTGTATAACTGATCAAGATGTTCCACATCGTAATAACAGAAATCAGCTTCAGTTTCTCTGCCATAAGTGAGGAAGCTTACTCCTTCAGGAGCTGAAATATGTTCCCTGATACTGTACTTACAGATCAGCGTACCTCCATGTCGTATCTTACGTCCGAATTCATTGTAAGCCCTTATCATTGTCTCATGGTTGCCGTAGATCTCAAGATGATCGGCATCTATTGCAGTAATGACTGCAATCTGAGGGAAGAGACGGTGAAAAGAACGGTCATATTCATCAGCCTCCATGACAGTGTATCTGCTATTCCCTGTTATGAGATTGGAATCGTAATTCTTGGAAATACCTCCAAGGAAAGCAGTGCAATCAACATGAGATTGTTTAAGCAAATGGGCGACCATCGTCGAAACAGTCGTTTTGCCGTGTGTTCCTGCCACAGCAACAGTATTTGATTCAGCAGAGATTTCTCCCAGCACTTCTGATCTTTTCCTGAGACTGTATCCGTGATTTCTGAAGAATGATAATATCCTGTTATCAGCAGGGATCGCAGGAGTGAATACAATTAAGTAATCACCCTTGTTATTAATGTCCCTGAACTGAGAAGGTATAGTAAGAATGTCATCCTTATAAGAAATGTTGCAGCCATTTTCTTCAAGCTTTTTTGTTATTCGAGTCTGAGTTCTGTCGTAACCGGCAACAACATATTTCTTCCCAATAAAGTACAAGGCAAGGGCACTCATTCCGATACCTCCGATACCTATAAAGTAGACGCCTTTTTTATTTGTAAACCCAGTCATCTCTCCGTTAGTTTAATCACTTCCCCGGCAATCCTGACATCTGCATCTCTTTCAGCCAGCTCTTTTATATTCGCCGAAAGGAATTCCCTGTCGTCTTTATTTGAAACAAGCCTTAAAACTGTATCTACGAGATGTTTAGCTGCATCATCATCACGTACAAGCAGTGCTGCGCTCTTATATGTAAGAGCAAGAGCATTTTTAGTCTGATGATCCTCCGCTACATTCTGTGATGGGACAAGGATGACCGGTTTCCCGACAAGGCATAATTCCGAAATTGTCCCCGCTCCGGCCCTTGATACTATTATATCAGCTGCTGCATATGCATAATCCATTCTGTGGATGAAATCGTGCACTGATATACAATTTCCGGATTGTACAGAAATCATGGCATTCACTTTATCAAAATAATCTTTGCCGGTCTGCCAAAGCCATTGACAGCCTGAGCTGATCATCTTCTGAAGGTTATCAGTCATGCTTTTGTTTATTGCTCCTGCGCCAAGTGACCCTCCAAGCACAAGTATAACCGGGGAGTTATTGCTAAGCCTGAAAAATGAAAGGGCCTCACTCCGGAGATTCTCAAGGTTCTCATAACTTTGCCGCACAGGATTTCCTGTCTTAATTATCTTAGAATCAGGAAAATATTTTTCCATACCGTCGTATGCAACACATATTGCTGATGCCTTTTTTGCGAGCAGTTTGTTCGTGATGCCAGCATAACTGTTCTGTTCCTGGATAAGTGTGGGTATCTTCATCCTTCCGGCCTGCCACAGCAAAGGGCCGCTTGCGTAACCGCCTACGCCAACTGCAGCATCCGGCTTGAATTCCTTAATAATATTCCGGGCCAGAAATAGACTCTTTATAAGTTTTAAAAGAACAGATATATTCCCGAAGTATAATCCCCTCCTGAAACCGGCAACAGGTAAGCCTTCTATCCTGTATCCGGCTGCAGGGACCATTTTCATTTCCATTCTGTTCTCTGCTCCTACAAAGAGAATTTCAATATTCTGGTCAATCCTCTTAAGTGCATTGGCAATTGATATTGCAGGGAAAACATGTCCCCCTGTACCCCCGCCGCTGATAATGATCCTTTTATGCTTTTGCCGGTTCATATATCTTTTCTCCTTCATCAGTTAACTCTTCTTCAGGCAGTTCTTCTTTCCTTATTCTTGCATTTACAACCCGGCTGACACTTAATATGGCTCCGATTGAGAAACTCATCATAAGGACCGAGGTCCTGCCCCAGCTTACCATAGGCAGTGTCTGGCCGGTTACAGGTAATAAACCAACTGCAACCATCATGTTGATCATTGCCTGAACAACGATCATTATTATCAATCCCAGAACAAGAAAAGCAGGAAATGCCGTATCGCATTTCTTTGCTATAGCAATGCCCCTGAAAAGCAAAATCATGTATGCCAGAACAAGAGGTATAGCTCCGAGAAATAATCCATATTCTTCTATTATTATAGCAAAAATGAAGTCGGAATTTGATTGAGGCAGCATATTTCTTTGTGTACTTCTTCCGGGGGCTTTGCCGAATAAACCTCCTGTTGAAATAGCAATCTTAGCCTGATTCGACTGAAAATCACTGTCATCGCTCCCCTTCCCTGAGAAATGGTTCTCTATTCTGTTCTTCCATACCTCCACCCTGTTACCCTTAGTAAATATTGAAAGGAGTATGGCAAAAAGAATTATCGCGGCAATCGCCATTCCTGCGTAAGCGAGAAGAAATTTCACCGGCACCCTTCCGATAAAAAGGATTATTATGCTAACTCCGAAAACAAGAACAGAAGTAGACAGGTTCTCTGGCAGTATCAAAGCACAGATAACAGCCACAGGAATCATAAAATACTTTGTGACAAGCATGAAATTATTCAATTCTCCCTGGTATCTCGACAGGGTCCTGGCCAGGTAAATAACAAGAGCCACTTTGGCAACGTCGGATGTTTGCAGTCTGAACCCTGTGCCTGGTATCACAAGCCATCTTGTTGCTTCGTTCACCCTGGCTCCGAAAACAAGTGTCAGGACAAGCAACCCTGCTGAGATAATAAGCAGAAGACCGGCAAGGGACGAATAGATCCTGTAAGGAAGGTAATGAACAATCACAATTATTACAAGGCTCAGCAGAAGCATGAAGAACTGGCTTCTTAGAAAATATGTTGTATTTCCGCCATGGCTCCTGAAAGCAACATTCACCGATGAACTATATACTGCCAGCAGGGAATATACCATGAAAAGGACAACAAGACCCCATATAGCCCTGTCACCCTTAAAAGTCCTTGTAATCCAACCCTGCTGCATCCTGATAGTTATTACAGATTCCTTACTGCTGATTTGAACTGACGCCCGCGGTCCTCATAATTGTTGAAAAGGTCGAAACTTGCGCATGCAGGTGATAAAAGCACTGTCTCTCCCTTCTTTGCCAGATAATATGACGAACGCACTGCCTCCTCCATTGAGCTTGTCTCGATTATAGTCGGCACCTTATCCCTGAAAGCCTCTATGATCTTCCTGTTATCTTTTCCAAGACACACCACAGCTTTCACTTTCTGTCTGACAACAGGAAAGAGCTCCGAATAATCATTACCCTTATCTATTCCACCAACTATCCACACGACAGACGTTTCCATGCATTCCAGGGCATACCATGTTGAATTGACATTTGTCGCCTTCGAGTCGTTGATAAAACTGATCCCGCTGACTTTGATAACTGGTTCGAGCCGATGCTCTACTCCCTGAAAATCAGCCAGGCTCTCTCTTATAACATCTTTGCGAATGTTAAGTACCTTACCTGCAATAGCTGCTGCCATTGAGTTGTAGGTGTTATGGCGGCCTTTAAGCGCCAATTCGTGAATGGTCATAAGGTTAACTTTATTTAGGTAATCAATTATTAATTCATTGTTGTCGACATATGCTGTCATATTTTCCCTTATCGTATCGGAGAAAGGCAGGAGCTTCATACTGCATTCCCTGCGCGATAGTTCTGCAGCTATTACAGGATCATCGGCCCAATAGATGAAATGATCCGATTTTGTCTGGTTCCGGATGATCCTGAACTTGGAATCGATATAATTCTGGTAATTATGATCGTACCTGTCGAGATGGTCAGGTGTGATATTCATCAGTACTGCAATATCTGCCTTGAAATCATACATCCCGTCGAGCTGAAAGCTGCTCAGCTCTATAACATAATAATCATGATGCCCTTCAGCAACCGAAAGCGCAAAGCTGTTACCCACATTGCCGGTCATTGCTACATCTTTGCCGGCCTTTTTGAGAATATGGTGAATAAGGTTGGTGACAGTGGTCTTTCCGTTGCTGCCTGTAACACATATCTTTAATCCACGGGCATAGCGCCCTGCAAATTCAATCTCTGAAATAACAGGAATACCCTTCTCCCTCAGCTGTATTATCAAAGGTTCATCTTCTTTGATACCCGGACTTTTGATAACCTCATCAGCCTTAAAGATCTTCTTTTTGGTATGCCTTCCCTCCTCATATTTAACAGAATGATCTTCAAGTAACTTTTTGTATTTATCCTTTATCTGCCCCTTGTCGGAAACAAAAACATCAAAGTCATGTTTCTTTGCAAGAACCGCTGATCCTGCACCGCTTTCCCCTGCTCCCAGTATAACAATCTTTTTCTTCATTCAACTATCTGATCTTAAGCGTAACAATGCTTATAACTGCAAGTATCAATGCCACTATCCAGAACCTTGTCACAATTTTAGGTTCAGGATATCCTTTTTTCTGATAATGATGATGCAATGGTGCCATCAGGAAGATCCGACGGCCCGTTCCGAATTTTCTTTTTGTCCTTTTAAACCATGCGACCTGAAGTACTACAGAAAGGTTTTCAGCAAGGAAGATCCCGCACAGAACCGGAATCAGAAGCTCCTTCCTTATTATTATCGCAAAAACTGCTATTATCCCTCCCAGTGCAAGAGATCCGGTGTCGCCCATGAAAACCTGTGCCGGATATGAGTTATACCAGAGGAATCCGACTGTCGCTCCGATGAAAGATGCTGCATAGATTACAAGCTCCTCGGATTGCGGGATAAACATTATATTCAGATAATCGGAATAGATTACATTACTTGAGACATAAGCCAGTATACCCAGTGCTGTTCCTATTATGGCTGACACTCCCGTCGCCAGGCCGTCAAGACCGTCTGTCAGGTTTGCTCCGTTTGATACTGATGTAAGAATAAAGATCACTATTACGACAAATACAAGCCAGGTCCAGGGTTGCCGGTGATCTTCATTTATAAAAGCGACAAGCCATGAATAGTCGAACTCATTATTCTTGACAAACGGTATTGTGGTTTTTGTTGATTTCTTCTCGACCGAAATCTGATCCTTATCAAAAACAGGTGCTTCAGGATCAAGCATCTCAATCTTCTCACGCATTGTAAGATCTGATATACTTACCTTTTCAACTGTTATTACATCTTCACATAAGAAAAGCGCCAGACCGATTATCAGTCCGAGAATGATCTGACCTATTATCTTAAATCGTGCTGCAAGACCTTCCTTATTCTTTTTAAAGATCTTTATATAATCATCTATAAACCCTATTAATCCCAACCAAAAAGTTGTAAGGAGCATAAGGAGGACATAAATATTATCGAGCCTGGCAAAAAGAAGTACGGGAATAACTATTGAAGCGAGTATTATAATACCCCCCATCGAAGGCGTTCCCTTTTTCTGGTACTGTTCTTCAAGGCCAAGTTCCCTTACGACCTCTCCCACCTGCTTCTTCTGGAGTAAAAGGATTATTCTTTTCCCTATGAGCATTGAGATGAAAAGAGATGTAATCACAGCTGCAGCTGATCTGAAGGAGATATAACTGAATACTCCTGCTCCGGGAACATTCAGCTTGTCGAGATATTCAAACAGATAGTACAGCATTTTTAACTTCTTTTTTCAGATAATGCCTTTTCAAGTTCTTCCCTGTCATTAAAATGATGTCTTACTCCCATCACTTCCTGGTACGGTTCATGGCCTTTGCCGGCAACAAGTATCACATCACCTTTTGCTGCCAGCATAACTGCTGTTCTTATTGCTTCATGCCGGTCGCAGATCCTGAGGGTTCTGCCCCTGAGCTCAGGAGAGATCCCTTCTTCCATATCATCAAGGATCTTTTCCGGATCTTCAGTTCGGGGATTATCAGAAGTAAGGATCAGTTTTGTGCTTCTCTCGGCTGAAATAGCGGCCATTTTGGGCCTTTTAGTCTTATCCCGGTCGCCTCCGGCTCCAACCACTGTTATGAGCTGGATATTTCCTGCCCTGATCTTATTCAATGTGTCAAGTACATTTACAAGGGCATCAGGGGTATGGGCATAATCGACAATGCCGGTTATTCCGGATGATCTGATGACCTCAAGACGGCCGGCAACAGGATGAAGATCGCTCATTACTGTAAGAACCTCTTTCCGCTTTGCCCCGAGAAGCTCTGAAGCCGCAGCAACGGCAAGCAGATTGGAGGCGTTATAGTCGCCGATGAATCTTGTCCATACCTCTTCTCCCATAATCCTTAATCCCATCCCGTTGAAGCTCTGTTCAATTATACCGCAGCGGAAATCCGCAACAGTTCTGACAGAAAATGTAAATGGCTTTGCCTTACAGTTCTGCAGCATCACTTTCCCATTCCTGTCATCGGCATTCACAAGGGCAAACGCATTTCCCGGCAACTGATCAAAGAACATCTTCTTTGCTGCCAGGTACCTGTCAAAAGTCTTGTGATAGTCAAGATGGTCGTGCGTTAGGTTTGTAAAAATGCCTCCGGCAAACTTTAGTCCTGCTATCCTCTGCTGATCGACAGCATGAGAGCTGACCTCCATAAAGGCATAGTCACAGCCGGCCTTGACCATTTCTGCCATTAGCCTGTTAAGCTGAACAGGATCGGGTGTTGTGTGTGTTGCAGGCAGTTCCTTGTCGGTCACATAATTACAGACAGTTGAGAAGAGACCGCATTTATATCCCAGACCTGTAAAAGTTTTATACAGAAGTGTAGCAATTGTCGTTTTTCCGTTTGTGCCTGTCACTCCGACAAGCTTTAGAGATGATGAAGGATTCTTAAAGAAACCTGAGGAAAGGATCCCGAGAGCTTTTGCAGAATCATCTGTTACTATCCATGAAATACCGGGATCAGGTTTGTCAGGCAACGCTTCGCATACTATCGCTGATGCACCTGATCTTATTGCTGTATCAATGTAGTCATGACCATCGTTCCTGGATCCTCTGACAGCCACAAACAGTGAGCCTGTCGTGACCTCACGGGAATCGAATGTTATACTGCTGATAAGCTTCTCATGATCTCCCCTGAAGGTGATCACTTTTATTCCTGTTGTTAATACTTTTAAAATGATCATATTACATATTCATCTCAAGAGAAACTATCTGTCCTTCAAAATATCTTGCTCCATGTTCAGGAGCTTGCCTCAGCACTTTACCCTTCCCGCTGTACCGTACCCTGTAGCCTGAATTCTCAAGCAGGTAAAAGGCATCCCTGAGAGTCATTCCCCGCACATCAGGAACCAGCCCTTTTGTTGTGTTCACTCCGACAAACTTTACTGTATCGCCGTTCTCCCGGGTAGCTACCCAGTCGCTGTCTGTATTCTTTCTGTGTTTTACATCAAGCTCACGTAGGATAATGTTGATATCCTGACGGTAACCATTGCCCGCTTCAGGGACAGATTGTGTCTTTTCTAAAATTTCAGCGTTCCTGTAATCTCTGTAGAAATTCGTTGCATAAATTTTGTCGGATATTTCCCTGAAAACGGAACCGGCGACAAGGTTGCCATAATAAACGCCGTTCGAGGGAGCATTTACAACAATAATGCAGGAATACAGAGGATTATCAGCCGGAAAATACCCGACAAAAGAAGCCTGGTATGAGATTCTCACTCCCGATCTGTAACCTGATCTGCCCTTGGCTATCTGGGCCGTACCCGTCTTACCTGCTATTTTATAGTTTGCATTCTTCAGATTTATTGCTGTTCCCCGTTCAACAACACCTTCCATCATCTTCCGCGCTTTCCTGATAGTGTTCCTCGATGCAATTGAATTGATTATTACATCTGGCTCAAAATGCCTGATCATTTGGCCATTGCGCATTACTGCGGTGACAAACCTCGGCCTCATCATTCTGCCGTTATTTGCAACAGCATTGTAGAATGTCAGTATCTGCAGGGGAGTAAGCTGAACTTCATAGCCATGTGACATCATTGGCAATGAAAGCCCCGACCATAGTTTATCACCGGGATATCTTATCAGCGGTTCTCCTTCGCCTTTAAGCTGGATATCCAGCTTTTCATTAAGCTTCATTGCGTACAGCCTGTTCACAAAATCACGGGGATTATCCTTATAATGTTCATAAATGAGTTTAGAGGTCCCAACGTTTGACGACAGTTCGAAAACCTGGCTGACAGTCAGTTCACCATAACCTTCCTCCCTTGTATCCCTTATCACCTTGTTATAGAATTTGACGCTCCCTGTGCCTGTATCGACTATGTCGCCGGTATCAATAACCCCATCTTCAAGAGCCGCCATAAGAGCCGGAAGCTTAAAAGTTGATCCAGGTTCTGTACTCTCGCCAATGGCGTAATTATATGTTTCATGATAATCGCCGTCCCTGCCCTCTTCAAGGTTTACTATCGCCCTGATATCTCCGGTAGCCACCTCCATTACGATTGCACAACCATGGTGTGCATTGTGTTTCTTAAGCTGGTTCTTCAGGGCTGAAGAAGCAACATCCTGAAGATCAATGTCGATTGTTGTTATCACATCATTGCCATTCCACGACTTAACACTGCTTGCATCATCAACAGTTATCCAGTCACCTCCCGTAAGTCTTTGTTTTACAACGATACCGTTTTTACCTGCCAGGTCTTTTTCAAAAGAACCCTCAATCCCGACTTCAGTACCTTCGGTGCCAAGGTTAAGGTATCCTATTGTCCGTGCAGCCAGTTCACTGTTTGGAAGAATCCTTCTGTTCTCAGCCTGGGCAACCATCCCTCCCTTGAATTGTCCCTCCCTGAAAATCGGGAGTGTCTTCAACTGTTTAAGTGTCTCATAATCGACTCTCCTTTTGATAAGAAAATAACGGTCACCTCTCTCCCTCGCCCTGGTGATAACGGCTTTCCATTCTGAGGCTGATCTTTCTCCGACAAGCCTTTCAAGACCTGCCGACAAACCGTTTATTCCCTTCGACCAGGTTGCCTGCGACATACCGGTGCTTCTGGTATCCATATAGATCGTATAATACGGTACTGAACTGGCAAGCAATCTGCCATCCATGGCAAGAATGTCTCCCCTGTCAGCCGGCATTTCAGTTGTCTGATAGACATACTTTTCACTCATAGCCGACCATTTACCGTGCTGAACGATCTGGAGCACAAGGATCATTGCAAGGACAGCAATAGCAAGTAGAGCTATTATGAAATAAACAATGCCACTGCGTAATACTATTTCGTCACGTACAGCCATACAGTTATTTTCTTTCTACGAGCAGCCTGTAAGGAGGAGATTTAAGCTCTTCCAGATCCAGCCCTTTTTCCTTTACTAACCTGAATACTTCCGACTGCCTGCTTATATACATCAGATCGGCTGATGTAGCCAGTGATTCCGCCCGGAGTTCCTTAACCTCTCGCTGCAGTCTTGTTGCCTCGCGTGTAATTTTTTCAGCATGGAATCTGTTCCCGATATATATTGCAGCAAGAAGCGTAAGAAGAAGAACATACCAGAGGTTATTCAGGATAATCTTTTCAGTAACCATGCTGCCGCTGAGAAGCTCCTTCATAAAGCTCCCTGTTCTTGCTTTCTCCTTATTCTGTTTTATCTTTTTTTCAGCCCCTTCCATCACTCAGATTTTTTCAGCAATTCTTAACCTGGCGCTTCTTGCCCGCTTGTTGTTTTTGATCTCGTCTGGCCCGGGGACAATCCCTTTCCTTGTCAGCAAACGAAATGGTCTCTCGGGATTACCATAAAAATCCTTCTTCTCTATCCCTTCAAAATTTCCTGTCCGCATGAAATTTTTAACTACCCTGTCTTCAAGCGAATGGTATGTAATAACAACCAGCCTCCCGCCGCTGTTAAGCATCTCGAAGGCCTGAAGAAGCATTTCTTTCAGAAAATCTATCTCATGATTTATAACTATGCGGAGAGCCTGAAATATTCTCGCATAGAACTTATTCTCCTGTCCGCGAGGGGCTATATCCCTCACAACAGAAACAAGGTCACCAGTTGTCAGTATTGGTTTCTCATCCCTGGCATTTATTATCTGCCTGGCCACCCTGCGTGAATTTGAAAGGTCTCCGTATTTATAGAAAATATCTGAAAGGAATGATTCATCTATAGTCCTGATAAGATAAGCAGCAGTCATGCTGCCGCTTTTATTCATCCGCATATCAAGGGGAGCATCCAGCCGGAATGTGAATCCCCGCGCCGCTTCATCAAACTGATGGAAAGAGACTCCCAGATCAGCAATCAGACCATCTATTGCCTTTATCCCATTGAACAGAAGATTATTCCTGAGAAATCTGAAGTTCTGCTCAATAAAAACAATTCTTTTATCATCAGGAACATTCATCCTTACATCCTCATCCTGATCGAAAGCAATCAGCTTCCCCGTATTTAATCTTTTCAGAATTTCAGCCGAATGCCCGCCTCCTCCGAAAGTAACGTCAACATAAATCCCTTCAGGTCGTATGTTGAGCCCCTCTATGCTTTCGTAAAGAAGTGCAGGTATATGATAAACCATTATTGCTCAGACTCATTTAAAGTTCCACCCATCAGCTTTTCTGCCAGGTTTGCAAAATCTTCAGCAGGCATATCTATTTTGTCGTAGGTATCAGCGGCCCATATCTCAATTCTGCCATCCTGCCCCGCAAGAACAACATCCCTGCCGGCCCCTATTATCTCAAGCATTCTCCTGGGAACAAGCATTCTGTTATTTGTGTCAAGAGTCAGCTCAGCCGTTCCCTTGAAAAAATTCCTGAGAAACTTATTGTGTTCACGGTTGTAGGGATTTATTTTCCCGCGTATCTTCTCAAGCTGCCTGTCCCAATCCTCAATTGAATAGAGTACAAGGCAGTTTTCAAAAATGTCTTTCCTGACCACAAACTGATCACGCGCATCAGGAGGCATCTGCTTCTTGAATGCCATCGGGAGAATTATCCTTCCCTTGACATCAACCTTGCACGTATAATCGCCAATAAATGTGGCCATAAACCCTTTTTGTCAATTAAAACGCTAAATTAAGTAAAATTTATCCACTTTCCCCCACTTTACTCCACTTTTTTTATGGCTTTGTTAATAACTTTTGACGGGATAAAAGGATGTATGCCTGATTGCAGAATACCGAAGATAAGTAAGAAGAGAACATTTATTGGAAATGAGATAGAACAGGACCCTAAAAAATTATAAATTTGGTCCCGGGAAGAGTAAGTAAAATCAATGGAGGAATTAACAGATAAAGGCTTTACAAGGATTGATGTCAGAGAAGTTCTCAGATCAAAGAATCCCCGTCTCGCGAGGCTGATCCCATCGTTTGTGATCAGGTATCTTAAAAAGATCATTCATGAAGATGAACTTAATGATTTCCTTGAGAAATGCAGGCATCTGAAGGATGTGGAACTTGTCGAAGCCTCGCTTGATTTTCTGAAGATAAATTATGATGTTATCGGGAAAGAGAATATCCCCTCAACCGGTCGCTATATATTTGTTTCGAACCATCCGCTCGGTGGCCTCGACGGAGTGATATTCATGTATGAATTATCAAGGCATTTCAAAAAAATAAAATTCCCTGTCAACGACATCCTGACAAATATCAGGAACATGTCGGGTATTTTCATCCCTGTTAACAAGCACGGAGCTCAGGGGAAGGAAGCAGCCCGGATACTTGAGGAAGCTTATTCCTCTGACAGTCAGATCCTGTATTTCCCTGCAGGTTTATGCTCCCGCAAAAAGAACGGTCTGATCTGTGATCTCCAATGGCAGAAGAATTTCATAATCAAAGCTGTCAGTCACAAGAGGGATATAGTGCCAGCATTTTTCTCAGGCAGAAATTCAGAATTTTTTTATAATCTGGCAAGATTGAGGAACTTACTGGGCGTCAAAGCGAATATCGAAATGCTCTATCTGCCCAATGAAATGTTCAGGCAGAGGGGAAAGAAGATAGCCCTGGTTTTTGGCAAACCAATTCCATGGACAACATTTGATAATACAAAGACTGCAATCCAATGGGCTGATTGGGTAAAATCAAAGTCATATGAGCTTGAATCATTAATACCCCGGTGACATACGATAAAAAAAATATTATCTTGCATCTCATTTCTATTTTCATCCTTATCTCAATCCAGTAAAAAATGGAACCCATCGTTGATCGGTTGCCCTTAGATCAAATAATGGCAGAATTAACAAAAGAGAGGCTCTTACGTAATACCAATAATGGCAATAACGAAGTCTACATATTTGACAATAATAGTTCACCTGTACTGATGCATGAGGTCGGAAGAGTGAGGGAGATGACTTTTCGGCACGCTGGCGGCGGAACAGGGCATGGTATAGATATCGACGATTTTGACACAGCAAAGGAAGATCCGCAGAAACAGTTGATAGTCTGGGATCCGGAGAACAGAGAATTAATAGGAGGCTACAGGTTCTATTTCCCGCCCAGAGGCTGTACGCAATGCGATATTAAAAAGCTTGCCTCATCGTCATATTTCAACTTTTCGAAGAAATTCCTTACTAAATACTATCCACATCTGATGGAACTGGGCCGTTCTTTTGTTCATCCCGATTATCAATCGCGGGCAAGAGGAAGGAAAAGCATGTACGCACTTGATAACCTGTGGGACGGGCTGGGTGCATTAGTACTTAATAATCACCATCTTAAATTTCTCTTCGGAAAGGTTACAATGTATCCCCATTTCAACCAGAAAGCCCGTAATATGATCCTCTATTTTCTAAGAAAGCATTTTAATGACCCGGATAAGCTTGTAACACCAATCGAACCTGCCGATATTGATCTGCATGAGGAAGAAATGAAGAAATTGTTCAGGGGATGGCGTTACAAGGAGAATTATAAGGTACTTTCATCTGAAGTGAGGAGTCTTGGAGAGAATATCCCTCCTCTCATAAACGCATATATGAATCTCTCTCCTACAATGCGGACATTCGGCACCTTTATAAACAATCATTTCGGAAACGTCGAGGAAACAGGTATAATGATAACTCTGAGGGATATTTATGTTGAAAAGATCAACAGGCATTTAGCATCTTACAAGCAGGACTTTATGATAACCTGGTTCTCTCATGATAATCAGTAGGCCCGCTCATCCCTGCCTTCTACATAGTTTATGAATGACTGATTGGCTACTTTGTTACCCCCGGGCGTCGGATAATCTCCTGTGAAATACCAGTCACCAGTATGGCCTGGACATGCCTGATGCAAACCTTCAATTGACTGGAAAAGTATCTCAACCTCCGCCTGTATATCCTCTGTCTTCAGCATTGAAGAAATTTTAGCCGATATCTCATCAGGGCAGAATGATTTATAGATCTCTTTAACAAGGTTACTGATCTCATTTACAGGCTTTTTGTTTTCTTCAACCGCCTGCTTATAGAGCTCGGTAATAAATGATTCCCTTCCTGTATCGCTCAAAAGCTGAATTGTTGCTTTGAAAGCAATCAGATCACCAAGCTTTGCCATATCGATCCCGTAACAATCGGGATATCTCAGCTGTGGCGAAGAGGAAACAATAATGATCTTTCTTGGCTCAAGTCTGTCAAGAATTTTTATTATACTTTTCTTCAGGGTTGTTCCTCTTACTATTGAATCGTCGATAATGACTAGGCTATCAATGCCGCGCTTAATAACCCCATAGGTAACATCATACACGTGACCGACAAGATCATCCCTGCTTTTATCCTGGGTAATAAAAGTGCGCAGCTTGACATCCTTCACAGCTATCTTTTCAACTCTTGGCCTTTTATTTATCACAGATTCCAGTCCTTCTCTCGTCATCGGTCCGTTCATTTTAAGGATTGTATCAATCTTCGACTGGTTAAGATAATCCTCCAGCCCTTTTATCAATCCGTAAAATGCACTTTCTGCAGTATTGGGAATATAGGAAAACACAGTGTTTTCAAGATCATAACTGACAGCTTTCAAAACCTTATCTGTAAGCAGTTCTCCAAGCTTTTTTCTTTCACGGTAAATATTTTTATCAGTCCCTCGTGAGAAATATATTCTTTCAAAGGAGCATTTCCTAATGTCAGTATCGTCCCTTACCCTGTTTACTGAAACATCGCCTGATGCCTTTAATATTATTGCATGTGAAGGAGGAAGTTCAGTGACATTGTCGCTTCTTACATTGAAGATCGTCTGAATTACAGGTCTTTCAGATGCAACAACTATTACTTCATCATCAAAATAATAGAATGCAGGTCTTATCCCTGCAGGATCACGCATTACAAAAGCATCACCGTGCCCGACCATACCTGCCATTGTATAACCTCCGTCCCAGTTGCGGCTTGCTTTTGACAATATTGTCACCAGATCAAGATTTTCCTCAATAAGAGGTGAGATCTCTTTCTTGGAATACCCCTGCTCCTTAAACTGTCTGAATAGCCTTTCGTTTTCTTCATCGAGCCTGTGGCCTATGTTCTCAAGTATAGTCACAGTATCTGAAAAATCGATAGGATTCTGACCAAGATCTATAAGGTTTTTAAGAACTTCACTTACATTGGTGAGATTAAAATTGCCAGCCATCACCAGATTCTTTGATCTCCAGTTATTCTCCCTGCTTACCGGATGCACATAATCGATCCTGTAATTGCCATAAGTGCCATATCTGAGATGCCCCAGATAAACATCACAGACAAAGGGCATACTCATCCTGATAAAATCCGGATCCTTCAGGTCCTTTGCATTAGATATGTTTATCTTATCAATATCCTCATATATGAAGTTGAAAATCTCCTTTATCGGGTCTTCCCTGTTTGATCTTTGTCTGAAAATATATCTGTGACCGGGAGGTACGTTGATCTTGATGCCTGCGATACCTGCTCCATCCTGTCCCCTGTTATGCTGTTTCTCCATCATCAGGTACATCTTCTGGAGGCCGAAATACCATGTACCATATTTATTAAAATAGAAATCAGGCGGTTTGCGTAACCTTAACATCGCAATCCCGCATTCATGTTTAATACTTTCGCTCATATTACTTTTTGATCCGGTCGGGGAATTTGATCACTGTCGGGATCCAGTATGCGTTGGGAAACTCTTTGCGGATCCTGATAAGGTCCTTGTAACATTCAATTTTCGTCCGGTAGTCTCCAACCCTTACAATAAACCATCCCGGTTCCTGATAGTCGGGATAAGAAGGTATCTCCGGGAATTTCTCAATAAATCTGGCCTGTGTTTTTGCAGATTCTTCTCTTGCGTTTCTTACAGAGCTGTAGTAAATCTGTATCCTGAATCCCTGCATACCCTGCTGACCATCTGTCCTGACCTTATTGTTCGCAAGGATATACCTCGTCATCAGGGTATCAACAGCTTTATCCTGAAAGATATTTAGCTGACCAGAACGGATATCTTCCCTCCTGAACAGATCGGCAGTCTTGATAGAAGCCTGTGAACTGCATAACTCTGAAATCAGAAGGAAAACTGCTGCGGATAAATAAAAGTTTCTGGTCATGGTGCAAATATACAATTTCATCGACAGAAATAAAACGAGAGCACCTTATGATTATTTTTGCTATAAAAGTTACTGTACTTCAGGGTCCTTGAGAGCCATGTAATAATTACCTCCCCTTGAGCCTGCAACAAGAATTCTTCCGTCGTAATCGGTATCAAAACTCATCCCTAAAGCATCCGTGGAAAACGGATCGCAGGCATCATCCGCCATAACAGAAAAAGAGAAGGCACACATATCCTTCCCGGAAAGATGATTTTCTTAAAACTCTGCTGCAAGTTCGTCGGTGATCTCAAGATTATGGTAAACATTCTGGATATCATCATCATCTTCAAGAACCTCAATGAATTTCAGCACTTTCTTCGCTGACTCGATATCCAGTTTCTTTGTTGTGTTCGGGATCCTTTTCAATCCTGATTCTTCTGGTTCGATACCCATTTCTGCCAGCTTCTTACTGACGCTCCCGAAATCTTCCATGGAACATGTGATCGTAATCATTTCCTCGTCAACCTCAAAATCCTCAGCACCGGCATCAATCATCTCAAGTTCCATCTGTTCAGCATTCACCCCTTCATTTTTAATTGTGAAAGTACCTTTCCTGTCAAACAGGAAACTTAGAGATCCATTGGTCCCGAGGTTACCTCCATACTTATTAAAAGCTGACCTCACAGATGCGACAGTCCGGTTATTATTGTCTGTAAGGCATTCGGCAAAGACAGCAATGCCATGAGGAGCATATCCTTCAAAAGTAGTCTCAAGATAACTTACTGAATCTGCTCCGACTGCTTTCTTGATCGCTCTTTCAATGTTGTCTTTTGGCATGTTAGCCCCTTTTGCATTCTGGATTGCCAGCCTGAGTCTTGCATTGGCATCAGGATCCCCTCCTCCTTCTTTCGCAGCTATGAGTATCTCTTTGATTATCTTGGTAAATTTCTTACCCCGTTTGGCATCAGCGGCTCCCTTCTTTCTCTTAATTGTAGACCATTTATTGTGACCTGACATACAATATGTTTTAATTATTACGAATGCAAAATTAATTATTTCTTTAATTCCTCATTCAGGTTGTATATTTTTGTCGGATTAATATGTTGGGAAGCGGAAAAAGTGACTGGATATGGACTGGAAAAACATGAAACGCAAACCTTCATTTATGACCTTCATTTTTTTCTCTGGAAATGTTAAAGAACGCATATATTGAAACTTACGGCTGTCAGATGAATGTGGCTGACAGTGAGATTGTTGCATCGCTATTGACAGAAAATGGATTCATGCTGTGCAAGGACATAAGAACTGCAGATATTATTCTGATAAATACCTGTTCGATTCGTGAAAATGCTGAAAAAAAAGTATGGGGACGGCTTGAATCAATAAGGTACCTGAAGAAAAAGAAAAAGGATCTTCTAATAGGGCTCATTGGATGTATGGCAGAAAGGCTGAAGGAAAGAGTTATTGAATCATACCATTTTGTTGATATTGTTGCCGGACCTGACTCGTACCGTGATCTTGTTTCTTTGATCAAAGAAGCAGATTCTGGACACAAGGCAGTTAATGTTTTGTTATCCAGGGAAGAAACCTATGCAGATATTTCACCGGTAAAGCTTGATTCAAACGGAGTAACAGCCTTTATCTCGATAATGAGAGGATGCAATAACATGTGCTCTTACTGTGTCGTACCATATGTAAGAGGTGCCGAAAGGAGCCGCGAGCCAGAATCAGTCATAAGGGAAGCAAAGGAGCTTTTTGACAGAGGATACAGGGAAGTAACTTTGCTTGGGCAAAACGTTAATTCTTACAATTGGAAACAGGGAGACCGTATAGTAAATTTTGCCAATCTTCTTGAAAAAACAGCACTCATTGATCCATTATTGAGAGTCAGGTATTCAACATCTCATCCCAAGGATCTTTCAGATGAACTCCTTTTAACAATGGCAAAATATAAAAACATCTGCAAACATATTCATCTGCCTGCACAAAGCGGAAGCAGCAGAATCCTGAAGTTGATGAACAGAGGATATACAAGGGAATCATATATGGAAAGGATTGCCGCAATACGTTCAATATTGCCCGACTGTGCAATTTCAACAGATATGATAACCGGGTTTTGCACAGAAACTGAAGAGGACCATGAGGCATCATTATCACTTATGGAATGGGCAGGATTTGATTTTTCATATATGTTCAGATATAGTGAGCGGCCAGGAACTAAAGCTGCTAGAAAGTTAAAGGATGATGTTCCTGAAGATGTCAAGACAAAACGACTCAATGAAATGATTGCATTACAGAACATATTATCAGCAAAATCGAAAAAAAAGGACATTGGCAGGATTTTTGAAGTTCTTGTTGAAGGATATTCTAAGAGATCTGACAATTATTTGTCGGGGCGTACTTCACAGAACAAAGTAGCTGTTTTTCCCCGGGAAAAGGAAAAATCGGGAGAATATGCAAATGTTCTTGTAGAAAAATGTACCTCAGCAACTTTGATAGCCAGAGTTATTTGAAATAAACCGGGTCTTTTGGATGTCTAATATTTATTATGCACAATTGCATTAACTTGTAAAAATGGAAATAAGATACTTTTTAATATTAAATCTCTTATTTACAATTATTTATAATCTCCCCCTACGGAAATACGGGAAGCAGCTGACAGTTATCGGGGAAATTTTAGATACATACAGTAGTCCGATTTCAAATATAGCAATACAGCTTTCCGGTAAGTATTCAGACAGAAAGATTGAAAAAGGAGGGAACCATAAGGTGACAAAAAAGACTGATGTTCAGAAAACAGGAATAGTTACGACTATTAAGGGTCTGGTGGAAGAACCTGAAAATATACCTTCTGTAAGTTCCATAAACGGTATTTATATGGCTAGGCTTAGGACAATTGAGGTATTAAAAGGACAGGCAGATTCTGTTTATCTGATCTAGGAGTCAAACGAAGTAATTATTATTAAACTCAAATAATGAAATCATGAGAGCGAGAATTTTTCTAACTATTTTATTAATTATTGCTGCTGCTGTTGAATTATCAGGTCAAAAGGCAAATAAAAAAATTACAGTAACAGGAATTGTAGTTGATATAAATAATCAACCTGTCGCGGAAGCTATTATAATTATCGACGGGAAGAACACAAACATAAGAACTGACAGAGATGGTTTCTTTAAGGTAAAAGTCAAACCTTCAACAGTTAATATTGGTGTCTATTCATTTGTGGGAGGGATCTCCGAACAACCCTTAAACAACAGGACCCAGGTTAATTTTATCCTTGGGAATTCAATCCGGCAATCGTCAGGTGATAATGAAAATCCTTCCGGAGAGGAACTGATAAATATTGGCTATGGCTCAGTAAGAAGTAAAGACATGGCTACCAATGTCAATAAGATTAGTGGCTCAGATAAGGCAAACGCCAATTATACAAATATTTACGAAATGATAAAGGGACAGGTTCCGAATGTTGAAGTGCATGGTAATAGTATCAGGATACAAGGTTCAAGTTCCTTTGTCGGTGCAAGTACTGAGCCTCTGCTTATTGTTGACGGGATGGTAGTTGATACAATAGAAGACATCCCGCCTCAGTCAGTAAGGTCGATTGAGATTCTCAAAGGTCCTGCAGCCTCAATATATGGATCGAGAGGTGCAAATGGAGTGGTGCTTGTCAGGTTGAAAAGTGCCGGGGACCACTGATCTGTCAGGCTTTATCCTTTACGTCAATTTTTATATGTAATTCACCAAGCTGTTTCGATGATATAACAGCGGGTGTATCGAGCATTACGTCCCTCCCGGAATTATTTTTGGGAAAGGCTATAAAATCCCGGATAGAATCCTGACCGCCGAACATGGCTACCCATCTGTCGAATCCGAAAGCAATTCCTCCATGCGGTGGTGCTCCGTATCTGAAGGCGTTCATAAGGAATCCAAACTGCATTTCAGCTTCCTTTTCGGTGAATCCAAGTACTTTAAACATAAGCTTCTGTATAGCAGCATCATGTATCCTTACCGAACCCCCTCCGATCTCAACCCCGTTGATTACAAGGTCATAGGCATTCGCACGAACCCTGGCGGGATCTGATTCCATATACTCAAGGTCTTCCGGCCTGGGTGAAGTAAAAGGATGATGCATAGCAAAGTATCTTTTTTCTTCTTCATCCCATTCAAGAAGGGGAAAATCAACAACCCATAAAGGAGCATATTTGTCTTTTGACCTTAGTCCAAGCCTGGTCCCCATTTCAAGTCTCAATTCACCTAGAGCTGAAAGAGTATTTTTCTTTTCACCTGCCATAATAAGTACAAGGTCTCCCTCTGCAGCACCTGCTGCCTTCATAATGTCAAGCAGCTCATCGGCAGAATAATACTTATCTATCGAGGAATGAGCTCCGTCGGCATTATACTTGATATAAACCAGTCCCTTTGCACCTATCTGCGGGCGCTTTACGAATTCTGTGAGCTCATCTGTTTGTTTCCTCGAGTACCCTGCACAACCCTTAGCACATATAGCTCCTGCATATTCTGAATTATCAAAAAGCTGAAAACCCCTGCCTTTTACTTTTGCAGTGAGTTCTTTTATTTTCATGCCGAAGCGAATATCAGGTTTATCAGAACCATAGCTCCCGATCGCTTCAGCATATGGCATTTTTAAAAATGGTTCAGTGAAATCAAGGTTCTTTATCTTTCCGAAAAGATATTTGGCAAGGCCTTCAAAAGTATCAAGGATATCATCCCTCTCAACAAAGGACATCTCACAATCTATCTGAGTAAATTCAGGCTGCCTGTCTGCCCTGAGATCCTCATCGCGAAAGCATTTAACTATCTGAAAATATCTGTCAAACCCTGCCACCATAAGCAACTGCTTAAGTGTCTGCGGAGATTGTGGCAATGCATAGAACGTTCCGGGTTGCATCCTGCTTGGTACTACGAAGTCACGGGCCCCTTCGGGAGTCGATTTTATTAAAACAGGCGTTTCAACTTCAATAAATCCTTTTGAATCCAAGTAGCTCCGCACTTCCCTGGCTACCCTGTGCCTGAGGATAATATTATCCTTAACCGGAACCCTGCGCAAGTCAAGATACCTGTATTTCATCCTGAGCTCTTCCCCGCCGTCAGTTTCTTCCTCGATAGTGAAAGGAGGCAGATCACTCCTGTTTAGTATATTAAACCCGCTAACGGCAATCTCAATGTCGCCGGTAGGAATCCTTGAATTCTTATTGCTCCTCTCTCTTACCTGCCCTTTGGCCTGGATAACATATTCCCGTCCAAGTTTTCGAGCCTGCTCACAGAGGGGCCTGTCAGTTTCAATGTCGAAAACAAGCTGGGTAAGGCCATAACGGTCGCGCAGATCCACAAAGGTCATACCCCCGAGATCTCTCGACTTCTGCACCCATCCACATAAGATAACATTGGTCCCTGCATCGCTGATCTTCAGCTCGCCGCATGTATGTGTCCTGTACATTTTCTGCTTTTGAAAATTTCAGCAAAAATAAGAAAAATTGATCAGAGGATGGGACTATAGAGATAGAATGATATTTTCTTGCTATTTTTAATCTCCTTTAATTTACTCATGATCGAAAATACAAGGGAGAGATTCATGAAGCAGGCTCTCGAAGAAGCCCGCAAAGCTTTCGATAAGCAGGAAGTCCCTGTAGGTGCAGTCGTTGTTCATAAAGATACAATAATTGCCAGGGGAAGTAATCTGACTGAGACATTGAAGGATCCGACTGCACATGCTGAAATGCAGGCAATTACCTCTGCAGCAAACTGGCTGGGAGGGAAATACCTTACGGAATGTTCAATCTATGTTACTCTTGAACCCTGTGCGATGTGTGCAGCTGCAATAGGATGGAGCCAGGCTTCAGAGTTAATTTATGGTGCATCTGATGAAAAGAAGGGATATACAAAAATACAGGGTCAGCTTTTACACCCAAAAACAAAAGTGATTGAAGGCTTACTTGAGAAAGAATGCAGAGAACTGATAATCAAATTCTTCAAGA
>CAYNRI010000022.1:35173-35249 GCA_964399575.1 uncultured Rikenellaceae bacterium | reverse complement strand
ACCCCCGACCTCATGATTATGAATCATGCGCTCTAACCATCTGAGCTATCTCGCCAATTCTTCATTATTTCATTGA
>CAYNRI010000022.1:28205-35073 GCA_964399575.1 uncultured Rikenellaceae bacterium | reverse complement strand
ACTCCCGACCTTCCCGATGAATCGGGACGCTCTAACCATCTGAGCTATCTCGCCAATTCTTCATTATTTCATTGAACTCCCGACCTTCCCGATGAATCGGGACGCTCTAACCATCTGAGCTATCTCGCCATGTCCACCATAGCCTTGGCAAAGGGGAACTTTTCGCGGGTGCAAATATAAACAGTCTGACCGTAAATAACAATAAGATTTTTTTGTGTTTCAATATTTTTTCTATATTGCAAGAAGATAATACCTCATTCCTTAAAAGGAAATGAAATACGAACTTGAATATACACTGAACTGCTCCCCCAAGGTACTCTTTACAAGGCTCAGCACACCTGAAGGACTGGCTGAATGGTTTGCCGATAATGTAAACGTCGATGGTAATATTTTTACTTTCCTCTGGGGAAAATCAGAATCAAAAGCAAGACTGTCAGCCATTAAAGAGAATAAATTCGTAAGGTTCGAGTGGCTTGATATAGGTGCAGAAGGATCTAACTTCTTTGAATTCAGGATAAGCGTTGAGGAACTAAGCGGCAGCGTTGCCCTTATTATAACCGATTTCGCCGATGAAGAGGAGAAATATGATGCTATCTACCTCTGGGATACACAGATTTCCGATCTGAAAAGAACTTTGGGAATTTAAATATTCCGGGCTAAGCCCTTCCCAATACCTGCCCATCAAAATCCCGGCGGATTTTAGAATTGCTATTTTTACCAAAATCAAGTAGTTTTGCATCCAAATTGTTCAAGCCATTGAAAGCACTTGACAAATTCGTCATAAAATCATTCATAGGCCCTCTTGTACTCACGTTCTTCATCGTGCTTATAATACTGCTGCTGCAATTCCTGTGGATGTATATCGACGAACTTGCAGGGAAAGGCCTCAGCGCAGGCATTCTGGCTGAACTGCTTTTCCAGTTTTCATTGTCATTTGTCCCGACAGCCCTGCCACTGGCAATACTCCTTGCTGCTCTTATGTCTTTCGGTAATATGGGCGAATTCGGTGAACTGACAGCTCTCAAGTCGTCCGGAATACCACTCCAGAGGATTATGAGATCCCTTATTATCGTTATTGCCCTGCTTGTCCTCGTCTCTTTCTATTTTTCCAACTATATACTGCCCTATTCAAACAGACAGGCAAGATCGCTCCTTTATGATATAAGACGTAAACGTCCTGATATAAATCTCCAGGCAGGAACTTTCAATAATGATATAGACGGATTTAGTATAAAGATTACCTCAAAAGACCCGGCAACTAACCGTCTCGACGGCCTCCTTATATATGACCACCGCAGTAAAAAAGGAAATGTGTCGGTCACACATGCCGATTCCGGTTATATTAAGATAACCTCCGATGAGACAGGCATGATAATGCAGCTTTTCAACGGATATTCCTATAACGAGATCGAAGAGAAAAACGTCTCCTACGACAGCAGGAAACTTCCTGCCCGGAGAGACTCATTCAAGGAAGAAATAATAATCCTGTCGCTAACCGGCTTTGACCTTGAAAGATCAGGTAATGAACTGTTCAAATCAACTTCATGGATGCTCAATCTTTCCCAGCTGTCATTTTTTGCAGATTCTCTGAAGAAAGATCATGAAAACAAGAGTGAAACAATGTTCAGGGAGTACAGGGACTCAAAGTTATTCAGTGAACGAAAACCAATTATTGCATATGTGGCACAACCCGGGACTGCCCCCCCACGGCAGCAGGCAGCCATTTTTACCCCTGCTGAAATTTTTGACACTCTCACTATAAGCAGTAAGCCAATGATCCTCCAGAGATCTATAGAGAACATGAGAGAAGCCGGCAATTTCATCTCCTCCTCTTCTGAATCGATGAAGATCAATATAAGACAGGTTAAAAAGTACGAAATAGACTGGCATAAGAAACTGACCCTTCCTTTTGCCTGCCTCATTTTCTTCTTCATAGGAGCTCCCCTCGGAGCAATTATAAGAAAAGGAGGACTGGGAACACCTTCGGTGATCTCGATCTTTTTCTTTGTGATTTGGTATGTAATTTCATTATCGGCTGAAAAACTTGTTGAAGAGGGACTTGTGGGTTCAATTCCGGGAATGTGGGCATCAGCCTATATTCTGCTCCCTGTCGGTATCTTCCTTACTTATAAAGCTTCTACAGATTCGGTGATAATGAACTCAGATACTTACCTGCAGTTCTTCCGTAATATTAAAGAATTTATTTTCAGGATCAGCTTCCTGGGAAAAATAAGAAAACGAAATAATAATGATGATGGAGAAAAATAAAAACATATTGAATTTAATTGAGGACGCTGTTAACGATATCAGACAGGGAAAGATACTGATCGTTGTGGACGATGAAGACCGTGAAAATGAAGGCGATTTTATTTGTGCCGCGGAACTTATCACTCCCGAAATTGTCAATTTCATGGCAAAACATGGGCGCGGACTGATCTGTGTAGCCCTTCCCGAAGAAAGATGTGAAGAACTGGAACTTGATCTTATGGTGGGAAACAACACTTCACTTCACGAAACTCAGTTCACTGTATCTGTCGACCTGCTTAATCCTGCAACCAGTACCGGCGTATCAGCAAAGGACAGGGCACTTACTATCAAATCACTGGTAGATCCCTCAACAAAACCTTCCGATCTGGGTCGTCCGGGGCATATCTTCCCTCTGAAGGCAAAGTCAAAAGGGGTATTGAGAAGGGCCGGACACACTGAAGCTGTTGTTGATCTTACAAGGCTTGCAGGACTCAACCCCGGAGGTGCTCTTGTTGAGATTATGAATGATGACGGCTCAATGGCAAGACTTAATGACCTGATAAAAATCAGAAAAAAATTCGACACAAAGATCATCTCAATACGCGATCTTATCAGATACAAGCTTGAGCGTGAATCAATTATTGAGAAGGGAGAATGTGTTAAACTTCCTACCGACAGAGGTGAATTCGATTTTATTCCTTTCAGACAGACAAGCAACGGACTGGAGCATAGTGCACTTGTAAAAGGAACATGGACAAAGGATGAACCTGTACTTGTGCGTGTCCATTCATCATGCTTCACAGGTGATATATTCGGATCAATGAGGTGCGATTGCGGCCCGCAACTGCATAAAGCAATGGAGATGGTTGAGAAGGAAGGAAAAGGTGTGGTCATTTACCTTAGCCAGGAAGGAAGAGGAATAGGCCTCTTTAACAAGATCAGGGCATACCGTCTTCAGGATGAAGGAATGGATACAGTGCAGGCAAATATCAAGCTTGGATTCGGTGAAGATGAAAGAGACTATGGCGTTGGTGCATCAATAATGAGAGAACTTGGACTTGGGAAAGTGAAGCTTATCTCAAATAATCCAGTCAAACGTGCCGGACTCGAAGGATACGGGATAGAAATTGTCGAGACAATTCCCCTTATAATTGAATCAAATCCTTACAACAAATTTTATCTTGAGACAAAGGCTAACAAGATGGGGCATAACCTTACATGCTACAAACACGTTGTAAAGGATTGAGATTTTTTATAGATTTGTTCTGAATCAGTTACCTGTTATCAATGAATGACCTCAGGATCGTATTTATGGGGACACCAGAATTTGCGGTGGCTTCGTTGGGGGCACTGCTGATGAACGGTTTTAATGTTGCAGGTGTTGTAACTGCACCCGACAGACCTGCCGGAAGAGGGAAACTGATAACCAAACCTGCTGTAAAGGAGTATGCAGAATTCAGCAAGCTGCCAATACTTCAGCCAGGCAATCTGAAAGATCCGGGATTCCTGAAAGACCTGAAAGATATAAACGCCGATATCTTTGTCGTTGTAGCATTCCGTATGCTCCCTGAAGCAGTCTGGAAAATGCCGCCAAAAGGAACAATCAACCTTCATGCTTCGCTGCTGCCACATTACCGGGGCGCAGCTCCGATAAATCACGTGCTTATAAACGGGGAGAATGTAACAGGGATCACAACTTTCATGATCGATGAGAAGATCGATAACGGCCTGATACTTCTAAGGGAAGAGGTACAGATCTTACCTTTTGAAAATGCCGGTGATCTTCATAACAGGCTTATGAAGCTCGGGGCAAGACTCCTGGTAAAAACATTGAAAAGCCTGGGCGAAAATACTCTGACCCCGCAGCCTCAGTCACTTTTTCTTAACCCGGGGGAAACGCCGAAACCTGCTCCGAAGATATTTCCCGGATCATGTATAATCAACTGGAACGATGATGCTGTAAAGATCAATAATTTAATCAGGGGACTTGCTCCGGACCCATGCGCAAGGTTTCAGATGAGAAAAGCTGATAAAACAATCACATTCAAGGCTTTTGAAAGTTATTATGAAATTATCACTCACTCACTGGAACCGGGGTCAATCTTCTCCGACGCGAAAAACATTATGAAGGTCGCCTGCAAAGACGGCTTCCTGAATATCCTCAACCTTCAGGCTGAAGGTAAAAAAAGAATGAGCACACAGGAATTCCTTCGGGGATTTAAAATAAATGAATGGACTATTGAAGTCATTCAGCAGGCTTAATACTTCTCAGCCATATCTGCTGACCAGCAACAGGCTCCTCACCTTCCTTCATACCGTTATATTCATAGAGTTTTTTCAGCTTTACACCATAAAGCTGTGATACCGAGTACATTGTATCACCATCTGTTGCAGTGTGTATCTCCCTGCCTGCCTCTGCCCTGTCCCTTTTGGGCTGAAGATAAAGGGTCTGTCCTGCAACAGGTGTAAAACCATCCGGAAGATCATTATACCTTTGAAGCTCCCATTTGAGCAACTGGAACTCGTCCTCTATCATATCAATAGTCTCTCCGTCCTTAACAATTATGTATTGAATCCTGTTGTTTTCCATCAACCTCGATACTCTTGCGGTAACTGTAAAATTGTCATTTATAACTGGCGGTACCGGTGAAGTCTCCCGCGGTACAGGGGCGTTGTCTGCTACTTTAGGCGCTGGTGCCGGAACGGGATCAGTCTTAACTATTTCTGCTTCCGTGGATATTCTTTCGTTGAGAGGATTATCGTAATAGTGAAGATTGTTCTCCTCAATTTTCCTGATCAGCATATTTGCGTAATCGGGATTTGTAGCATACCCCGCCTGTTTCAATCCCCTTGCCCATCCTTTATAATCACCTGCGGGAAGATCAAAAAGCGACCTGTACCTTGATCCTGTCCTGAGAAAGTCGGAATGATCATAGAATGAATCTTCAGCGCTTGCATATTTCCTGAAACAATCGTTCCTCCTGTCATCATGATGATACATAACAGGACCTTTCCATCCGTTATGGCATTTTATTCCGAAATGATTGTTCCCTTTTGCTGCCAGAGAGCTCCTGCCATAATCAGATTCGATCATTCCCTGTGCCAGGGTAATGCTTGCCGGCACTCCGGTCCTTCTCATCTCACTTACTGCCAGATCCTTATATTTCGCAAGATAGCTCTGTGCATCTGCCTCAATCCGTATTGCAGGCTGAACAGCCGGTCTGTTCACCCTGCAGGAGGCAAATGCAAGGGCTATAAATACTATTGACAGTAAAATGTTTGAACGTGTCATCAAATACCGGTTTCGGGTAAAAATAGTAAAATCGTCAAGACACTTCCTGAGCTTTTATTAACATCACACGATTTAGTTAACATCAGACACTTTTTTTTAATTTTACGTCATTCCTGAAATCAAAGAATATTATGACTAAAAAACATATTTCCTTTTCTTACTCTGAATATGATAATATTGAGGAGCTTGATCAGAATGACAGGGAACTTCTGCTTGCTGCAGGACAGGCATCGCAGAACGCATACGCACCCTATTCACATTTTAAAGTCGGTGCTGCTGTCAGGCTGGAAAGCGGCGTGGTGATCATCGGGAGCAATGTGGAAAATGCAGCTTTCCCTTCCGGGATATGCGCTGAAAGAAATGCGCTTGCAAACGCTTCCGCAAACAATCCCGGCGACAAGCCTGTTGCAATGGCAATAATGGCAACAACTTCATCAGGATTGACGGAAGATACTGTTTCGCCCTGCGGTAACTGCCGTCAGGTAATAGCAGAAGAGGAACTGAGGAATGGAAATAAAATACGACTGATCCTTGGAAGCAGCAAAAAGATCCGGATAATAGAATCAGCGGGGGATCTTCTGCCTCTTCAGTTCAACAGAAACGATCTGGAGCTCAGTCTTCGCTGATAATAAGCTGAAAACCGGAACCATGTATATTTTTTATATTAAGCAGGGGATCTTCCGAAAGGAATTTTCTTAACTTGGTAATATAGACATCCATGCTCCGGGCAGTGAAGTAATCGTCATTCCCCCATATTTTCTTCAGGGCCATCTCCCTGCTTATCAATGTATTAGGATTAACAGCAAGCAGCTCAAGCAACTGTGCTTCCTTGGGAGAGAGCTTTCTTTCAATATCTCCAGAAGTAAGTGTCCTCAACTTTGAATTGAACACGAATTTACCAATCTCATAAATATCCCTGATACCACTTTGTGAATCGCGACGTGCAAGTATCGCTCTTATTTTTGCCAGAAGAATATCTGTATCAAACGGTTTGGTAATGTAATCATCTCCTCCAGCTCCATATCCCCGAAGAACATCTTCCTTCATTTTTTTGGCCGTCAGAAAAACTATCGGGATAAGGTTATTAATCTGTCTTATTTCATTAGCTATTGTGAAACCATCAACGTGAGGAAGCATGATATCGAGGATGCATATATCATAATTCCCTTTTCTGAAATGGTCAATAGCATACTTACCGTCATCAATCCAGTCGACGGAGAAATCATTTATCTCAAGGTATGACTTCAATACCGAACCAAAGCTCAGGTCATCCTCTACAAGAAATATCCTGTCAGGTTTATTGCTCATTGCTAATTGCTCATTGTTACT
>CAYNRI010000022.1:7509-28105 GCA_964399575.1 uncultured Rikenellaceae bacterium | reverse complement strand
TGCTCATTGTTAATTGCTCATTGTTAATTGCTCATTGTTAATTGCTCATTGTTAATTGCTCATTGTTAAATGGCAGAAATATATCGAAGCGGCTTCCTTTACCCGGTTCACTGTTCACTGTAATAGTACCCTTATGGGCATCAACAATAGCACGTGAGTAATTAAGGCCAAGCCCAAATCCTTTTACATCGTGCACATTGCCTGTAGCCTGACGATAGAACCGTTCAAAGATCCTGCTCTGAACATGTTTCGACATACCAATACCTTTATCTTCAACCGACATTATAACCCCTGTTTCGTTGTTTTTTGTGCGGACAGTTATTTCCGGTGCTTTGTCGGAATACTTAATAGCGTTGTCAAGAAGGTTATTGACAAGATTGAAAATATGTTCTGCATCGCCGTATATAACCGGATTTATGGCATCAAGCCTGAGGATTATCTTTCCGTTCCTCTGCTGAACAAGGATATCAAGTCCATCAACTGCCCGTTCAATGACTGAATGGAGAGACATATCCCCATATTTAAAATCCATCTCTTTTTTATCGAGCGATGCTATCTGCAGAATCGTTTCAACCTTCTTGTTCATCCTGCTGTTCTCTTTCTTTATAAGTCCGATGAAATGTTTTATACTGGATTCGTCTTTTATCACCTTGGGATTTGTTATTGTATCAGCTGCCAGAGAAATAGTGGCTATCGGAGTTTTGAATTCATGAGTCATATTATTGATAAAATCCGACTTCATTTCAGATACTTTTTTCTGACGGACTATAAAATACAGGCTCATTGTAAAAGTAGCCAGGATTATTAGCGAGAAGAGCAGGGATCCGCTCAGGATTCCTGCCATCGATCCGAGTACATAGTTGGTCCTTTCAGGAAAAACAACAGACAGAATAAGATCCTGCCGGATAATATTATCGGGAAAGAGCCTTACTTTATAAATACTCTTCAGGAAATCATTTTTCTGTGATTTCTTATACACCCCATCAGTTACAACGCCATTTTTTATGACAGCAAATTCATAGGGTGTTTGCAGATAATAAAGTGATCTGTTAAGAGCATACTGGATCTCCCTGTTATCAAGCTCCATATTCTCCCACTGATAGACCTCCGATAACATCTGGCCGCCAATGTTCTGTAATTCATTGTAACGCCTTTTAATGAGCTCAAAGTAATCATCCTGTCTGACATATACCTCTCCTGCCTTCTGAGAATTAAAATCCTCATTATCAACTATTGTCATATTGCCCGGATCGTCCGGTGAAGTCATAATTGAAGTCCTGGAATCGGAGGAAATAACTGTATCGTGCATAACTACAACCGGTTCCTTTCCATATTCCTGTGTTATTGACTGGTTTGTTATTCTAACACTGAAATCACCGGTGCCGGCTGAGGAATAACTACCGATCCTGAAGTAGCCTGACAGTCCGCTCAGAGTATCGCTCAACTGATTTACTTCCGGGAACATAAATGAATTAAAGAAAGCCATCTTCCTTGAAGATTCTATGCTGTTGGCTGCATCGCTGATCCCTTCTATCGCAATTGCATTGAATTTACCATTCTCAATCCTTACAGCATTGCTTATCCATACAAGCTGGATCCAGCTTATACCAACAAGCGAGATAAGCATCATGCAGATAAGTATTATGAATTTCCTTTTATTCATGGCCCAAAATTAACTTATCGCAGCGGAATTCAATCAGGTTTTAACTTTTCATTAACTCTTATTAACCTCACTTTAACTCTCTTATGCACTACATTGACTGCCAGCAGCGACCATGTCCGACGATTCAGGACCGCTTCCCCACTTTCTGATAAAGCCTCGGTTATTTTGGCAATGGTATAGACAATCAGACTTTTGAGAAAGCCTCTTTCTTCTATCCGATTTTCAAATATTTACATTCTTGAATACCTGCCAGATATCGCCATCCGGGAAGGGCGCAGTAATTATTACCAGTTCCTTTTTTACCGGGTGGATAAACTCCAGCCTTCTTGCCATAAGACTAATACTTCCATCGTCATTTGATCTTGCGAACCCGTATTTCAGATCACCTTTTACAGGACATCCGATCCTCGCAAGTTGTGCCCTGATCTGGTGATGACGGCCTGAATGCAGTATTACTTCGAGCAGATAATAGCGGTCTGACCTGCCTGCAATATTATATGTAAGGGTGGCTTTTTTTGAGCCTTTAACCTCTTCATCATAGACATAAGTCTTGTTTTGCTTTTCATTCTTTTTAAGGTAATGAGAAACGGTACCCGAATCTTCCGGAGGCCTGTTCTTTACTATAGCCAGATATACTTTCTTAACATCAGAGGTCCTGAAAATTTCATTAAGCCGTGAAAGGGCCTTTGATGTCCTTGCATAAAGTATAACACCGCTTACCGGACGGTCAAGCCTGTGAACGACACCAAGAAAGACATCCCCGGGTTTGTTATATTTCCTTGCAATGTATTTCTTCACTTCGCCATCAAGTGAAGGATCCCCTGATCTGTCGCCCTGGGAAAGATCGGAAGACCGTTTATTGACAGCTATAATATGATTGTCTTCATAAAGGATTTCAGGCATCATCAGTACTGCTCCTTTTCATTTGGGAACTGGAGTGTCTTAACATCGCTGATATAAGCTTTTACTGCACCTGCAATCTCATCGTACAGGTTATGGTATCTTCTTAGAAACCTTGGAGAGAACTCTCTGTTTATTCCCAGCATGTCGTGCAGTACAAGGACCTGTCCGTCAGTCAGAGGTCCTGCGCCGATGCCGATAACCGGGATTTTTATGCGCGAAGTAACCTCTCCTGCAAGTTTTGCAGGAATCTTTTCAAGGACAACAGCAAAGCATCCTGTCTTTTCAAGCAGCATGGCATCCTCCATCAGACGGTTTGCCTCATCCTCCTCCCTAGCGCGGACCACATAGGTCCCGAACTTATGTATCGCCTGTGGTGTCAGTCCGAGATGCCCCATCACCGGTATGCCTGCAGATAATATCCTCTCAACAGATTCCACAACCTGCAGGCCTCCTTCGAGCTTGACAGCGGCAGCTCCTGTCTCCTTCATGATCCTGATCGATGATGCAAGAGCTTCCTTGGAATTGCCCTGGTAGGTCCCGAATGGAAGATCAACAACAACCAGAGCCCTCCTGACCCCGCGTACTACCGAAGCGGCATGATAGATCATATTATCAAGTGTGATTGGCAGTGTTGTATCATAACCCGCCATCACGTTGGATGCAGAGTCTCCTACAAGGATCACATCAATTTCAGCTTCATCAAGGATCCTTGCAATAGAATAGTCATATGCTGTGAGCATTGCTATTTTCTCACCCTTCAGTTTCATTTCATTGAGAACATGAGTGGTGACGTGTCTTATTGATTTCTGAATTGACGACATAGTTCCGGTTTGCTTAATAAAATGACAAAGTTATTCAAATCTTTTAATATTGGCAGTCCCAGACACGGTTACTGTCTTTTTGTCACATAATTTCCTAATGGCATAATCATTGTTAAGTTTTTATATCAATTTGAAATTTAAAAATACATCATAAAATGGGAAAAATAATAGGTATAGATCTGGGAACAACCAACTCCTGTGTTTCGGTCATGGAAGGCAATGAGCCTGTGGTGATACCTAACAGCGAGGGTAAGAGAACCACACCATCAATTGTTGCATTTGTTGAGAACGGTGAGCGAAAAGTAGGTGATCCTGCAAAGCGTCAGGCAATCACTAATGCAAAGAAAACCGTTTATTCTATAAAAAGATTCATGGGTGAGACCTATGATAAACTTAGTACTGAAATAGGCCGCGTCACATATAATGTTGTGAAGGGAGATAACAATACTCCCCGTGTAAAGATCGACAACAGGCTGTATTCTCCTCAGGAAATATCAGCAATGATACTTCAGAAGATGAAGAAAACTGCAGAAGACTACCTCGGACAGGAAGTGACTGAAGCTGTTATAACAGTACCGGCATATTTCAGTGATTCACAGCGTCAGGCAACCAAAGAGGCAGGTGAAATAGCCGGACTGAATGTAAAAAGGATAATCAATGAGCCAACAGCAGCGTCTCTGGCATATGGCCTCGATAAAAAATCACAGGATCTGAAGATTGCTGTTTTTGACCTTGGAGGAGGAACATTTGATATTTCAATACTTGAACTTGGTGATGGTGTTTTCGAAGTCAAATCAACAAATGGTGATACTCACCTTGGAGGCGATGATTTCGACCACATGATAATAGACTGGCTTGCTGAAGAATTCCTTAAAGATGAAGGTATTGATCTCAGGAAAGACCCGATGGCACTCCAGCGTCTGAAAGAAGCAGCTGAAAAAGCCAAAATAGAGCTGTCAAGTTCAACCTCAACTGAAATAAATCTTCCCTATATAATGCCGGTAGACGGTATTCCGAAGCACCTTGTCAAAACACTTACCCGAGCCAACTTTGAAAAAATATGTGATAAGCTGTTCCAGAAATGTATTGACCCCTGCCAGAAAGCTCTCAGCGACTCAGGATTAAAGATATCAGATATAGATGAGGTTTTGCTTGTTGGAGGATCGACAAGGATACCGGCTATTCAGCAGCTTGTTGAAAAATTTTTCGGTAAAGCCCCTTCAAAGGGTGTCAACCCTGACGAAGTTGTAGCTGTCGGAGCAGCTATACAGGGAGGTGTTCTTACAGGCGAAGTAAAGGATATTCTTCTTCTCGATGTTACACCTCTGTCGCTTGGGATTGAAACGATGGGCGGAGTTATGACAAAACTTATTGAATCAAATACAACAATCCCGACAAAGAAAACAGAGGTCTTTACAACAGCTGCAGACAGTCAGCCATCTGTTGAGATACATGTATTGCAGGGAGAAAGACCGATTGCATCAGGGAACAAGACTATCGGACGCTTCCACCTGGACGGGATACCACCTGCTCCAAGAGGTATTCCCCAGATCGAAGTTACATTCGATATCGATGCCAATGGGATCCTTCATGTAACAGCAAAAGACAGGGGTACCGGCAAAGAACAGAGAATAAGGATAGAAGCTTCTTCGGGACTTAGCGATGATGAGATAAGAAGGATGCGCGATGAGGCAAAAGCAAATGAGGAAACTGATAAACAAGTACGGGAAAAAGCTGAAAAGATCAATTCGGCCGACAGTATGATCTTCACAACTGAGAAACAGCTGAAGGAATTCGGAGACAAGATCCCCCCAGATAAAAAATCCGCTATTGAGAACTCACTTTCAAAACTTAAGGAAGCTCATAAGAGCCAGGATCTTGATGCAATAGATAAAGCCCTGGCAGATATGAACGCTGTATGGCAGTCAGCTTCCGAGGAAATGTACAAAACGGCCCAGGCTTCAGGCCAGGGTGCTTCACAGCCCGGGCCAGGCCCTCAGGAGCCAGGGCCTGCCGGCCCCGGTAACCAAAAATCCGGTAACGACGAAGTAACAGATGTGGACTTCGAGGAAGTAAAATAGAACGTTACCATCTGAACCAATATATTAACTTTCCAAACAACAGAAAGGGTGCCTGAAAATGACGCCCTTTTTTTTATACTTTTATACGATATTTAACGTTCCCGTTTTATGGAAAAAAAGGTCCTGTTTTTGCTGCTGTTGTGTGTCTTTTCCCTGCTTGCCAGCGGACAAAAGGTGGAAGATATCAATATAACGGATCAGACAGGTAAAAAACAGGGCCAGTGGATAAAGAAATATCCAAACGGGAATATCCAGTATGAAGGCATTTTCAAAGACGATCACCCTGTCGGAGAACTCAAAAGATACTCAGAGGATAATAAATTGCAGTCAGTCATGCTTTACAGCAGCGACGGGAAAGAGGTCGATGCTGCTCATTATCACCCGAATGGTTTCATTGCTTCCCGGGGAAAATACATTAACCAGCTGAGGGAAGGGAAATGGCAGTTCTTTTCATATTTCTATGAAGGCTATCGTATCAGCGAAGAGTCTTACATAAATAACAAAAGAAATGGTCCGTCATTCAAATTCTACCCTGATTCAACAATATTTGAAAAAGTGACCTATGTGAACGACAGGAAGGAGGGTGAATGGCTGCAGAATTATCCTGACGGCAGACTATTCCTCAGATCGAATTATTCAAAGGATCTGCTTGACGGCAGATTTGAGGTGTGGTTTGAGAACGGGAGACCGGAGATTGTTGGATTTTATAAAAAGAATTTCAGGGATGGTACATGGCAGATATTCAATGCTGACGGAACACTGAAATACAAAGCCGACTACGAACTAGGAACGACAAAAGACAAGCAGATGGACATAGATGCCACCAATCTGATGGATAAGCTTGAAAAGAACCAGGGGAAGATCCCCGATCCAGAGAAAACCGGCGATATAAGAAGATGACTATTCCCGCTTATCTTATAAGAGAGAAAACAAGGATACTGAGTTTACTGATACTTCTGATCCTAGGTTTTACACTTAATGCCCAGGACCAATCCCCGGATTATTTCTACAGAGTTTATTTTACAGATAAAGGCGGGAACAATCCGGCAGATTATTTACCATCTGATCTCCTTTCAGAAAGGGCATTGGGCAGAAGGATAAAATTCAATATAGCTGTTCCCGACATAAGAGATGTACCTGTCAGCAGACAATATCTTAACGAAATAATTTCCCGGGGACTGACATTGCATTGCGTGTCAAAATGGATGAACAGTGCACTGTTCAGAGCAAAGGAACCGATAGATTTACAGACGCTCCTTAATCTCTCTTTTGTTGATTATGCAGTGCTTGTAAAAAAACCTGAAGGGAAAAGCAGTTTTACAGGGAAACTGGACTTTCTTTCGGAAGCCGCTGATGACCTCCCGCCGGATTTTCATATCAGGATGCTCAATGGCGTTTCTATCCATAATTCAGGTTATAACGGTCACTGCATTCTGATTGCAGTTCATGACGGAGGTTTTCTGAATGCTGACAGGATATCCTCTCTTGAGGATCTCCGTAAGCGCAATGGAATTAAATACACTTATGATTTCGTAAGGAATGATCCTTTTGTTTACGGACATCACACACACGGAACAGCAGTAATGTCGGTACTTGCCGGGCACCTGCCCGCAACACTTGAAGGCACGGCTCCAGGTGCTGATTACATGCTCTTCAGGACAGAAGATACAGGAAGCGAAAGTGCGGCGGAAGAAGATTTCTGGGCAGCTGCAGCAGAATTTGCAGACAGCGCCGGTGCCGATATAATAACTTCATCTCTGGGCTATTATAATTTTGATGATCCCTCTCTTGACTACTCGTTCTCAGATATGGACGGCAATACAGCTTTCATTACAAGAGTCGCTGATATTGCCGCTTCAAAAGGCATCCTTGTTGTCAGCAGTGCAGGAAATGAAAGAGATAAGGAATGGTTGCGAATCATCGCACCTTCCGATGGCGACAGCATAATTTGTGCAGGAGCTGTCGACAGTGACAGGCAGATATCTTTTTTTTCATCGGCTGGTCCTTCAGCCGACGGAAGGATAAAGCCTGACAATGTTGCTCCCGGGGTCAATGTGATTGTCCAGACTTCAGTAACTGAAGTATCAGTTTCAAGCGGTACTTCTTTTTCATGTCCCATTCTGAGCGGAATGGCTGCCTGCATCATACAGGCAGTACCTGATGCTACACCCTGGGAACTGACAGATGCTTTTCACAGAACCGCTGACAGGTTCCTTATACCCGATTCACTCTATGGTTATGGCATACCCGACATGAATGAGGTCCTCTTATTGCTCCAGCATAAACATCTCAGGGAACAACCAGGTGGAACACTGGCCAGACCTAATCCAACAAGCGGCATTGTTGAGATCCTGTTCAAAGAACCCCCTGGTAAAATTTCTGTCGAGATTTATTCTGCATCCGGTACAGTTATCAGCAGAAAAAATTATGCTGATTATGCCGGACGTGATCTGATATTATACGATCTTAGCAACTGCCGGCAGGGAATCTATTTTATCAGGTTGATAACAGGTACAGGAACATATCTTCATAAGATAATTAAAACAGGGCAGTAATGAACGAAAAAATAACACTGACTGAATTACAGCTCATTATAAGGGATTCTCTTTATATGGCTCTGCCCGACTGGTACTGGGTGATTGCTGAGATCTCAGAGATAAAAGAGAATTATGCCGGTCATTGTTATCTCGAACTGATAGAAAAACATCCCGAAGAGAAAGATGTAAAAGCAAGGATCAAGGCAATTATCTGGAATAGCCGGTACAGATTCCTCAGTACTTTCTTCGAAAATATAACGGGAGAATCATTAAAACCAGGCTTGAAAATACTTGTGAAGACAAAGATCGAATATCACGAGATCTACGGACTCAGTCTGATAATTTCAGATATTGATCCATCCTACACAATTGGAGAAATGGCCTTAAAAAGGCAGATGGTTATAAAAAAACTGGAGGAAGAAGGTGTATTCTCAATGAACAAGGAGCTCAGTTTTCAATCAGTACCTCAAAGGATTGCAGTTATTTCTTCCAAAACTGCCGCAGGTTATTCCGACTTTATAAAACATCTCCATGACAATAGCTATGGATATGTTTATTATACTGCATTATTTGAAACAGTGATGCAGGGTACTGAAACCGAAAATAGCGTAATCAGTTCACTTAACAGGATTGCAGACAATCCGGACCTTTTTGATGTCCTTGTAATAATAAGGGGAGGCGGATCTCAAAGCGATCTGAGCTGGTTTGACAGTTATAACATCGCATATTATGTCACTCAGTTCCCCATACCTGTAATTACAGGAATAGGACATGATAAAGACCTGTCAGTCACCGATATGGTGGCATACAAATCATTAAAAACACCTACTGCTGTTGCTGATTTTTTAATTGAATGTGTCGCAGCAGCCGAAGCCCACCTCGATCAGATGAGCACTGAGATCGCTGAATTGTCAGGATCGGTTATAAAAGAGTATCTTGAGCTCACCGAATCTTACAGACTTAAACTCATACCTCTTGCAAAACTGTTGATCTCAAGCCGTAAAGAAAATCTGTCAAACAGGATTATCGAAGTTATCAATTTCGGCAAGGAATTCATTATGAAAGCCGGTCTAAAAACGGAAAACCGTAAATCAAGACTTTTGTCGCTGTCAGAGACCGTGTCGCTGGGAAAAAGAACACTAATTGAGAAAGAGAAAAATGAACTGATAAGGATCACAAACAGCTCCCTTGTTAAAATGACAGCGAAGCTGGACGGATTACAGAATAATCTGAAGATCCTGAACCCTGAAAACGTACTTAGGAGAGGATTTACAATAACCTCACTTAATGGAAAAATAATCAAGAATGCAGATTCAGTTAAAAGAGATGATATTATTGAGACTCTGTTCTCTGACGGTAAAGTTGGAAGCAGAGTTCTTAACAGTGATATTACTAAAAGTCAATAGATATGGCAAAAAAGGTATTTTCATTTAACGAAGCAGTTATTGAGATCGAAAAGATCCTTAACAACATTGAGAGTGGAGATCTGGATGTTGATAAATTATCTGTTGAAGTTAAGAGAGCTTCAGAACTGATCAAACAGTGCCAGAAAAAACTAAGGACCACAGAGGAGGAAATAAACAGCATTTTCAAGGACCTTGCATAAAATAAATCAGGACCGAAGTCCTGACTTATTACCACCCTAAACCTAAATCCATGAAAAAACTTGTAATCTTCCGATTGCTGCTTTTATACATTTTAACGAAATAAGGCAGGGTAATGTTACATAGAAAAGCTTAAAAATATCTTAAAAATGATCTTTTTTGATCAATTATTTATTTTCAATACCAAGAACATCTTTAAAAGCCTTTACAAAGGTTTCCTTCGGTAGTGCCCCCATCGCCATCTGAGGCTGTCCGGTTAGAGGGACAAACAGTATCGAAGGTATGCTCCGGATTCCAAAAACTCCTGCAAGTTCCTGCTCTTCTTCGGTGTTGACCTTAAAAATATCGAGTTTCCCTTCAAAATCCTTTGCCAGGTCCTCAAGAACGGGAGCAACCATTTTGCACGGGCCGCACCAGTCGGCATAGAAATCTATTACGCAGGGCTTGTCACCCTCGAATTTCCATTCTTTGTTTTTCTCATAGTTAAATACCTTGCTGAGAAAAGTCTCCTTTGTCAAATGTTCTGTCATATCTTAAATTTGTCTTAAATATAAATAATCATTTCTGATTTATTGTTGTCAAGCTTTATGCCAGTTTGTTTGATGAGCATATTATTCAACAAAAATTGACCAATAATTGTAACTTTGTCAGGTAAAACATCAAATTGTCATATTTATATATGTATATATGTCTTAATGACAAGATCTTCAATATAATTTCCGAGGTAGCCACCAGAGAAAATGTACAGGCATTTGTCATCGGAGGATGGGTAAGGGACTGTCTTCTTAAGAGGGATCATCCCGGAAAAGACATTGATATTGTGGTTGCGGGTAGTGGTATCGATATTGCAACAAAGATCGCCCATGACATTGATAAGAGGATCAAAGTGAACGTTTTCAGGAATTTCGGGACAGCAATGTTCAGGTGGAAGGATTATGAACTGGAATTTGTAGGGGCAAGAAAGGAATCGTACCGCAGCGATTCAAGGAAACCTGTTGTTGAAGATGGCACAATAGAGGACGATCAGAAAAGAAGGGATTTCACAATTAATGCACTGGCAATAAGTCTTAACAAAGAGACATACGGACAGTTTATTGATCCCTTCAATGGTGCAGAGGATCTAAGCAAAAAGATCATAAGGACTCCACTTGACCCTGATACGACCTTCTCTGACGACCCGCTAAGGATGATAAGAGCTGTTCGTTTTGCCACACAGCTTAAATTCATAATTGATGGAGACACTTTTGCTTCGATAAAGAAGAATGCTTCAAGGATAAAGATCGTTTCTAAGGAAAGGATCGTGACAGAGCTTAACAAGATAATAATGAGTGAATCTCCGTCCAAAGGCTTTATACTTCTTGAGAGAACCGGACTGCTCAGCATAATTTTCCCTGAACTTGATGCTCTAAAAGGGGTAGATCAGAAGGAAGGAAAGGCTCACAAGGATAACTTTCTGCACTCGGTTAAAGTGCTTGATAATATTGCTGAGAGCACTGACAATCTCTGGCTCAGGTGGGCTGCGCTTCTTCATGATATAGCAAAACCGGCAACCAAGAAATATATCCCCGCGACCGGATGGTCATTTCATGGCCACGAATTTCTCGGAGCAAAGATGATCCCTGATATATTCAAGCGCATGAGACTGCCTCTCGATGAAAAAATGAAATATGTACAGAAGCTTGTAGACCTCCATCTCAGGCCTATTGCGCTTTCTCAGGACGAGATAACCGATTCGGCCGTGAGAAGACTGCTTTTTGAAGCCGGAAACGATATTGACGACCTCATGTTGCTTTGCGAAGCTGATATTACATCAAAAAATGAGCTTAAAAAAGCAAGACACCTTGAAAATTTCAGATACGTTAGAAAGAAGCTTAAAGAAATTGAGGAGAAGGATGCGATAAGGAATTTCCAGCCTCCCGTTGACGGAGGTGAAATAATAAGGACATTCGGAATTAAACCCGGCAGGGAAGTCGGAATAATAAAGAATGCCATAAGGGAGGCAATCCTTGACGGAATAATACCGAACAACCATGAAGCAGCCTATATCCTGATGCTTGAAAAAGGTAAAGAAATGGGACTGGAACCTGTTGCCTGAATCATTTGATTTTAAGATCAATAAGAAGAGGCAGATGGTCGCTGAAACCCCCAAGGTAACGGTAGCCCCGCCAGGTAGAGAAAGGGCTCAGTCCGGGATATGCGGGATCACTGAACAACAGAAATTCAGGGTTAAATATACTAAGCATATCTGAGTCGGTATAAAGTCCTCTGCTGCAACTTAACAGATAATCTGATACTATCACCTGATCAGGCATCTCCCATATTCCCCTGTACCTGTACGTCCCGCTCCCTTTACTTAATAAACCCGAGAGATTTGTCAGATTTATCCGCGTCTCGTCTTTTTCTTCAGTAATAATCTCCAGTACCTTATCTGCAGGAGAAACATTAAAATCACCAATGATAATTATCTTTGCCCTGCCGCTGCCTGCGATATCTATTGAATCAACTGCATCCTTCACAAGACCTGCAATCTGTTTTCTTTTAGCATTTCCGGCAAGTACTCCTCCCCTTTTTGAAGGCCAGTGATTAACAAACAAATGCAGTGTGTCATCCATTACCCGGCATTTTGCATAAAGAATATCCCTGGTGAAGAAGTCATCCTCAACGAAATCCGGATAATTGAAATAATCATAATTGAGGATCTCAATTAAATCCTTCCTGTAAAGCAGGCACACATCAATTCCCCTGGGATCCGGAGAATCTTCATGGATAATCCCATATTCATATTTGTTGAGGTTAGTTCCGAAAATAAGATGTTCGATAACCTTTCTATTCTCCGCTTCACACAGAGCTATTATTTCAGGAGGAGACCACTCTCCTGCAGCCATGATTGTCTTGCAGATGGAATTGATCTTTTTCTCGTAACGGCTGTAATTCCATCTTCTCGTCCCTTTCGGCAGAAATTCATTATCATCAATGAGGGTATCATCATATATGTCGAACAGATTCTCCACATTATAGAACATAATCCTGACGGACTGTTCCCGGAAATCCGACAAATAACCTCTAAATGACGATAACAACAGCAACGAAAGGATAAGGGCTGTTAAAGCACCGATCCCTTTTGACATATTTTAGTTCTAATCAAAAATCCTAATATGCATTTATCCAGCGATATCTTCTTGCGCTCTCTCCAAACTTAATAGCCAGTGTAAGCTCATGCGAGCCATAACTCTCACGTCTTATATCAGTCAGTGTGAAGTCTGATGCATAGGCAAAATAGAACCTGTCGTATTTCAATCCAAGCATCATGATTATTGCATCGTTTGTCCTGTATGAGAGTCCTATCCAGTAATCTTCCTTAAAATAAACTCTTGCAGTGAGATCGAGTTGTATCGATCTCATCAGCATATCAGAAGATTTCAGAAATGCCGAAGGTTCGAGGATCCAGTCAGGAGCCAGAGGTACTTTTACACCACCTGTCAGAAAGTAATGTCCAAGTTCGTTCCTGTTGCTCCTTGTTGTATCACCAAAAAGCAGTGAACCTCTGAGTAAATTAGTCATTGCAAATCCGGCGTAGTATTTTGATGTTGTATAACTGGCTCCGAAATTAAAGTCTGCTATGAAAACTGACCTGTCATAATTATTAAGGAGCGGATCGCTGTAATCATATATAAGTCCGCTCATATTTATAGCATACTGGTAGGCTGAGAGGGCAAGTCCGAAAGCAAGATCATTCGGGTATCCGTCAGTGGTGCCCAGCGGAATATGGTAGGAATATATACCCTGGATCCCTGTTCGCCTCATTATACCATTATAATCACTGAAGATATAACCCCCTGCTCCCACTCTCCCGCCTTTTGTCGGCCTTACAAACTTCTTCTTGACAGTTGTTGATTTAGAAATATAGCTATCCTTCAGGATACGGGTCTGAAAACTGGCGGCATATGTACTTGGAGCATCCTTCATACCTACCCACTGGTTCCTGGTAGTCAGTGTCAGAGTTGTGTAACCATCACGCCCGGCAAATGACGGATTTACAAGAAACCCATTCATTATATACTGACTGTACATCGGTACCTGCTGGGTAAACGAGACGTTACTGATCAAGCTCAGAGCTATCACCAGGAAAATGCTATTACCAGATCTAATGTATTTTTTCATCAATTCACCGGTTAATTATCTTATTACACTTATCACACCCGACCTTGGTCTTGAACCATCATTCAGGTGTAGTATATAATGATAGGAATCAGTAGGCATAAGATCTTCGCTGCCTCGGTATTGACCATTCCATGGATTTTCAGAAATATTCTTTGTTCTGTAAACAAGTCTGCCCCACCTGGAATAAATTAGTACTTCCGCTTCAGGGTATATATCAATGTTCCTTATTATCCATTCATCATTATGACCGTCTCCGTTTGGTGTTATTACATCTGGAATAATCAGACAATCAAAGGATCCGGCATACCCCACCTCCACACTCGTTGATGCACGGCAACCTTTAGCATCAGACACTACAACACTGTAGGTTCCCGGGTAAAGATCTGTTCTTTTCTGTGTGGCAAATCCGCCCGGATCTGACCAGGTAATAGTATAGGGCTGAATTCCTCCGCCGATATTAAGTTCAATTTCCCCTTCATTCGTATCAGGACACAGGGCATCGGCAACCGTTGCAGTTACTGTCAGAGCTGCAGGTTCAATTATATTGACTGTCACTGTAATAGTGCATCCGTTTGCATCTGTTATTGTAACACTATAAGCTCCCGGAGCAAGGTCATTTATTGTTGATGTAGTCTGAACAGGTGTTGTATCCCATGAGTAAAGATACGGGCCTGTACCACCCTGAACATTTACCGTGGCACTCCCGTTCTCATCACCATTGCATAGAACATCATTCTTTATTATCGTAACTGACAGTGGATCCGGTTCAGCAATAGTAACATCAGCTGTTGCAATACAACCGTTGGCGTCAGTTACCGTAACAGTGTATGTACCTGCTGCAAGACCCGTTGCATCAGGCCCGGTCTGAACAGGTGTTGTATTCCATGAATATGTATAAGGTTCTGTTCCTCCTGCTGCTATAGCTGTTGCACTGCCTGTATTGCCTCCCGAACAGATATTATCAGTCTGGGTTATTGTTACATTCAAAGGCAGAGAAGGTCCTGCTATCAAAACATTGATATCGAATGTATTCAGAGCTGCATCCTGAATTCTCACTATATGAGGACCTGCAGTTAGCGAACCGAAAATGCCTGAAGACTGGAAGGCTCCCCCATCAATGCTGTATTCGTATGGCTCCTCGCCCGCTGTACCTGTAACAGTCACACTGCCTGTGGCATCACCGTAGCAGAGAACATCTGTCCGGGAAATTATCTGCCCTGAAAGCGGCATGCCTGGCTGAGTTATTAATACAACTACAGGGTGTTCACACAGATTTGCATCGTAGACAGTAACAGTATACGTGCCTGCCGCAAGAGCACTGAAAGAACCTGAAGCCTGCATCGGCCCGGCATCTAAGCTGTAAAGATAAGGTACTGTTCCTCCGGATCCCTCAATCGTGACACTGCCATCATTACCACCCGGTACCGAAACATTAGTCTTAGAAATAATTGTACCGGAGAGTGGAGGCAGTTCTGTGATCTCAATCGCAGTTAATGAAGATGAACAACTGCCGGCATCTGTCACAATAACAGTATAAGAACCTGCCGGGATATTAATCTGATCTTCTGTTGCAGGATCGGCTACAGGACCTGTCCATAGATAAACAAATGGCCCTGTTCCGCCTGATACAGTAATATCGATCGCACCAGTTGAGGTCCCCCCGCACAGGATGTCAGTCTGAGTAAATGTAATTACAGGTAACTCATTGACAATTACATTTGTATTTGCGGTTGCTGTACACCCGTTAATATCAACAACATTTAAAATATAAAGACCTGCCATAGCCGGTGTTGAGGCATTTGTAACGACAGGATTCTGTAGTGAGGAGGTAAAACCATCCGGTCCGGTCCATGAATAGCTTGCCATACCGTCAGGTTCGCCCTGGAGGTTCAGCGACATGCCGGCACAAACAGGTCCGTTACTTCCGGCAACAGCAATAAGCTCAGAAGGCTGGGATACTGTTGCTGGAACTGTTGCAGTACAAAGGTTGGCATCAGTGACAGTAACTGTATATGCTCCTGCAACAACATTAACAAGGTCTTCAGTTGTTGCTCCGTTGCTCCAAAGGTATGTATAGGGCGCTGTACCGCCTGTGACTGTCAGGTTAACTGCTCCGTCAGAATCCCCATAGCATTTAATGTCAGTCACAGTAATTGCTCCTGCAAGCGCCTCGGCCGGTTGTGTTATTATTCCTGAGGCTATTGCTGTACACAGGTTTGCATCAGTGATCGTCACTGTATAGACTCCTGCAGCAACATTAACGAGGTCTTCGGTTGATGCTCCGTTGCTCCAGAGATATGTATAGGGTGCTGTACCGCCTGTGACTGTAAGATCAACTGCTCCCGTGGCTTCGCCAAAGCACTTAACATTTGTTGCTGTTGCCGATGCACTCAACGCTGCTGCCGGCTGGGTTACAGTAGCTGTTGCCAGTGTTGTACAAAGGTTGGCATCGGTTACAGTAACTGTATATGCTCCCGCTGCTACATTTACAAGGTCCTGCGTCATCGCTCCGTTGCTCCAGAGATATGTATAGGGCGCAGTACCGCCTGTGACTGTAAGGTTGACTGCTCCTGTGGCTTCGCCAAAGCAGCCGGCATTTGTTACTGCAGTTGTCCCGCTCAGTGGTGCAGCCGGCTGGGTTACAGTGCCTGTTGCTGTCGTAGTACAAAGATTGGCATCAGATACTGTCACTGTATATACTCCTGCAACAACATTAACAAGGTCTTCAGTTGTTGCTCCGTTGCTCCAGAGAAATGTATAAGGTGCTGTACCGCCTGTGACTGTAAGGTTAACTGCTCCCGCAGCTTCGCCAAAACACTTAATATTTGTCACTGCTGCTGATGCGCCCAGTGCTGCTGCCGGCTGTGTAACAGTAGCTGTTGCTGTTGTCGTACAAAGGCTGGCATCAGTGATTGTAACTGTATAAACTCCTGCAACAACATTGACAAGGTCTTCAGTTGTTGCTCCGTTGCTCCAGAGATATGTATAGGGCGCTGTACCTCCTGTGACTGTAAGGTTGACAGCTCCCGAAGCTTCGCCAAAACAGCTGACATTCGTTACTGATGCTGATGCGCTCAGTGCTGCTGACGGCTGGGTTACAGTGCCTGTTGCTATCGTTGTACACAGGTTGGCATCAGTGATTGTTACTGTAAAGACTCCTGCTGCAACATTTACAAGATCCTCTGTCATCGCTCCGTTGCTCCAGAGATATGTATAAGGTTCTGTACCGCCTGTGACTGTAAGATTGACTGCTCCTGTTGCTTCGCCAAAACAGCCGACATTTATGACTGCAGTTGTCCCGCTCAGTGATGCAGCCGGCTGGGTTACAGTGCCTGTTGCTGTCGTCGTACACAGGTTGGCATCAGTGACTGTCACTGTATATACTCCTGCAACAACATTAACAAGGTCTTCAGTTGTTGCTCCGTTGCTCCAGAGAAATGTATAAGGTGCTGTACCGCCTGTGACTGTAAGGTTAACTGCTCCCGCAGCTTCGCCAAAACACTTAATATTTGTCACTGCTGCTGATGCGCCCAGTGCTGCTGCCGGCTGTGTAACAGTAGCTGTTGCTGTTGTCGTACAAAGGCTGGCATCAGTGATTGTAACTGTATAAACTCCTGCAACAACATTGACAAGGTCTTCAGTTGTTGCTCCGTTGCTCCAGAGATATGTATAGGGCGCTGTACCTCCTGTGACTGTAAGGTTGACAGCTCCCGAAGCCCCGCCAAAACAGCTGACATTCGTTACTGCTGTTATCCCGATAAGTGCAGAGGCTGGCTGAATTACAGTTCCTGAGGCAGTTGTTGTACAAAGGCTGGCATCAGTTATTGTAACCGTATATACGCCAGCTGCTATATTTAAAAGGTCTTCAGTTGTTGCTCCGTTGTTCCAGAGATATGAATATGGAGGAGTCCCTCCATTAACTAACAAATTTATACTTCCTGTTGCTGCACCGAAACACTTCACATTCTCAACAGTGGTACTGGCTGTAAGGGGTACAGGAGGCTGTGTAATAAGGAAGGGCACATCGTAGTTGCAGAAATTCGCATCTCGTATTGTAACAATATGATTACCAAGTGAGATCCCCGAAAAAGACCCTGTTGCCACAAAGGGTCCGCCATCCAGGGAATAACTATAGGGTGCCAGACCTGAACCTGAGGTAGCTTCAACCGTCACTTTCCCATCAGAGCCACCGTTACATGAGATATTAGTCAGGGATGTAACTGCTCCTGAAAGGTTATCGATTATAACGTCGACAAATACTGAAGCTGAGCAATTAAAATTATTCTGAACACTCACACTAACTCTCCCTGATGGGTTAGTACCCCAAATAACCTTGACAAAATTATCATCCTGCTTCCCTCCTGAAATTATATTTCCCCCGGTAACATTCCAGAAGTGGGCTTTAAAAGTACCCGCAAGAGTATAAGTGTATTCCAGATCTGAGCAGGCAGTGAATGCAGGAGAATCAAATACAGGAAGCTGTACCGGATGAACTGTGACTGTATCGATCATATTTGAAATGCAGGGATCTCCGGCAAAATTTGGTTTTGTAACTGTTGCCTTCACAACTCCCTGACTGACGCCCAGATTCCATTGTACCTCTACCCTGTTTGTATCCGGGTCAGGTGTCAGAAGCAATCCGTTTTCAATTGACCACGAATAAATTGCCCCGGAATCGCTGTTGACTGTGTATATTGCAGTTGCACCCTCACAGGCTTCTGAATAAACACTTGTAATATTATTGAACAGCGGGCCTTCCTTCCTGATAACCATTTCAGAGGTATCAGCGCATCCTATGCTGTCTTTAACAATGAGCCTTATATTATAAGTACCGTCAGGTAAATCTGCGTTATTGAAGAATGGTGTTTGTAGTGTGCTTGTATTAGAGGGGATAAGGTAAGGCGGAACCGGGATGAAAGTTAGAAAAGGTTTATAAAGATCCTCAAGACCATCCCAGTAAAATGAAAAAAGTGAATCCGCACCAGTTAAATTGGCTTTGTACAACCCATAGGGAAGGGCCAGGTAACAATTATTCAGAGACATGCTTTCGATCTCGAACCAGGGCCGGACCGATATTTTAAAACTTTCCGATCTTGAATTCCCATGAGAATCGACGGCTGTAAAAACTACAGTTTTTATTCCGTGATCGCCACAGCTGAATGAGTTGGGAGCAACAGACAGCGAAACAGGTCCGCAGTTATCTGATGACCCGTTATCAATATCCGAAGGCTGAAGAGTTCCTGTTCCGTCAGTATCAAGGACCAGTTCAAAAGTTTTTAAACTAATTACAGGAGAAATTGTATCCCTTACAGTTATCTGTGATACACATGAAGCTGTATTTCCTGAAGCATCCGTTCCTGTAAGAGTTACATTTACAGGTGCTCCAATGTCGGAACAGCTGAAAACTGTCCGGTTTATATATAACCTTACCGGTCCTGCACAGTTATCTGCAGTGCCATTATTAAGGTCGGCAGGAGTTATAGTAGCAGAACCTGACTGGTCGAGGTATACTATTAAACTCTTACATTCCATCACGGGAGGCAGGTTATCCCGTACAGTTACAACAGCAACACAGGTCGAGATCATTCCTGTATTGTCAGTAATAGTAAGAGTCACATTGTTGGGTCCAATATTTGAACAGTTGAATGAAGCCGGAGAGGCAACAATATTTGCAATTGTGCCGTCAGGATCATATGAACCTCCATCAATATCCGATGCATTTATCGTTACATTTCCCCCGGCACCAAGCTGAATCGTAATGTTTTTACATACAGCAACAGGTGGCAATACTGAAAAATGACCTGAATAAGAACCGGCATCAGAAAATTCTTTGCTGACTGTGGGTGATATCCCGGTATTTGTGACGAAATCAATGATCTTCCCTGCTACAAGAGGATGCAGGGCAGGAATGAAGAACAAGTAAACAAGAAGCAGGATGATCTTCCGGTTTTTCTTTTGCAGGGTTGATAACATTTGTTTAAGAGAATAATGAACCCCTTTTTGACTCATATTAATCCTGACAATATTATTATCCGGATTAATAGCTGAAGAACAAAACAGTTGTCTCATTGAGGTCAGGTTCAGTTTTGATTTATTTCAACTCAATTATTTTCAATATGTTAAAAGAATGCAGATGATCAGGTACTATCCACATGTTACTCCTATGATACCAAATTGTAGCGAATTTAAGAAATTTAGAACATTCTGAGATATTATATTTACTTAGTGTTTTCAACATATTAACAATTAAGATAAAAGAATTGTAATTATTTTATCTTGCAGAATTTTAAAATGTAAGTTATATTTGCACTCACTTTTCCGGGCGATTAGCTCAGTTGGTTCAGACCCTCCCGACTAGAAGTCGGGAGGGTCGGGGGTTCTTTTAAAATATTTCGGGCGATTAGCTCAGTTGGTTCAGAGCATATGCCTTACAAGCATAGGGTCGGGGGTTCGATTCCCTCATCGCCCACAACTTTCAGGTTTACCTGTATTTTCTCGCTGATGTTTTTTATTTACATAATCTATTCTCAAAGAATTGATAAATACTACATCGGCTTTTCTGCCGATGTTCAAAACAGACTTGCAAAACATAACAGAAAGTCTAATGGATTCTCCAGCCGTGGAAGACCATGGATATTGGTCTATTCCGAAGCCTTTGACTCAAAAAAGAAAGCAATGGAACGTGAAAAACAATTAAAGAGCTGGAAAAACAGGGAAAGATTAGAAGCTCTAATCAGATCCGATTCAGAGCATCCCGACTGACAAGTCGGGAGGGTCGGGGGTTCGATTCCCTCATCGCCCACAACTTTCAGGTTTACCTGTATTT
>CAYNRI010000022.1:0-7409 GCA_964399575.1 uncultured Rikenellaceae bacterium | reverse complement strand
CTGACAAGTCGGGAGGGTCGGGGGTTCGATTCCCTCATCGCCCACAACTTTCAGGGTTACCTGTATTTCCCCGCTGATATTTCTCCCGGTTTTTATTAAGCATTACTGAACTTTATGCCGGACTTGCTTATTTTCCCTATCTTCGCTTCCTTATTTTATTAAAATGAAAAAGTACAGGGTAGCTATAATCGGGGGAGGAAATATCGGCACCTCCCTTGCCAGAGGACTTATAAGGTCAGGACAATTTACTGCTGATGAAATCATACTCTCCGAAAAACGTGAGCCAAGGATCTCCTTTCTGAAAAAAAACGGTTTTACGGTCACTGAGGATAACAATGAAGCAATATCTTCTGCCGCTATAGTTATAATAGCTGTAAAACCACAACAGTTCAGGATGCTGAAAGATGAAATAAGAACGAAACTCAATTCACAGCATTTTCTGATTTCAACTGTAACAGGTATTTCACATAAGGATATTGAAACCGAATTAGGCCCGATACCCAACGTTCGGATAATGCCAAACACTGCACTTGAGATATGCGAATCGATGACCTGTATATCATTCAGGAATACCTCACCCAAACAGGAGAAGATTGTTACTGACATGTTTGAACAGATGGGTAAGACGCTTGTCATTCCTGAAGAACTTATGGATGCAGCCACGGTGATCGGGGCCTGCGGAATTGCATTTGCATTGCGATTCATGCGTGCAATGTCGCAGGGTGGTATAGAGATAGGATTTAATGCGGAGATGTCTCAGATGATAACTGCACAGACTGTCAGGGGAGCCTCCAGGCTTATTCTGGAAACAGAAAATCATGCCGAGAAAGAGATTGACAAGGTCACAACCCCCCAGGGAATTACAATATCCGGGCTTAATGAGATGGAACACCAGGGATTAAGTTCAGCAGTCATCCGCGGACTTATAACATCCTTCAATAAGCTTGAAAATATATCCTCAAAATCTATGAAACAGAATCTTTGAGTAAGTCAGAAAAGGAACGGGATGCTCATTTCTTAATTATCTTATACCTGTCTGCCCTGTTTTCTCCAATCTTCAGAATGTAGAGTCCGCCGGACAGGTCTGAAACAGGTATGCCATGTGTTTCGTCAGGAAGTATACCTGATTTAACTACCCGACCCGTAAGATCCAGAAGTGTATATTTCGAGTACCTCAGTGAATCATCGCACCTGACCGAGATATAATCATGTGCTGGAATTGGATAAGGCTGATAACTTGAATAGGAACTGTCATCCGGCATACCGGTAAGTGTGTTGAAGTATTTCTTTAACAATGAGCTGAGATCAATTATCTGGAGTTTGTTGGGAATAGTCAGTATTGAACCAATTGATATATACTCGTTTGAAATATAATATTTTGATCCATTGACTGTACTTATCCCCTCAACCTGATGGTAGGGACTGTCGATTACTATTTTTCTTTTATTTCCGCTGAAAAAATCTGATCCTTGAAAATCGTAAAGAAGATATACGAATGGTACCCAGGAGCTGCTGTAACCACTCAGTGCGACAAGTTTTTTTGATTCCAGGTAAACGGCTCCTGTAATCAATCCGTCCACATTAAAAGTATTTCTTAAGCGGGCTTTATATGTACCTGGTGATTTGGGCAATGCATAAAGACTCGTATTATTGCTTATCCACTGCTTTGTAAAAAGATAGATACTGTCGCCTGATACAATAAGTGCTTCACAGTCAAAATCAGTACTATTTACACCGGGACTGATAAAATCTGTCTGATCAGGGTATGAAAAATATATACTTTCAATTGAAGGGTCCCCTGCTAAAAGGCTGCTCTTTTCAATCTTAAGTATTTTAAGATCTGTGCGGTTCCCTGAGCTGTTATTGCCAAAATCACCGATATACAGATGAGTATCATCCATCGAGATCTCTTCCCAGTCGTTATTTTCTGTACCTGAAAGAGTAAAAGTATTTAGTATATCTCCCCTGATCGTATCCAGCTTATAGATATTAAGATCGCTGTTATCGTTATGGGTCCAGAGATGATCATTCCACCAAACAAGCCCTGAGGTTTCCTTCAGGGTAGCAGACAGGTTGCTTTCAGATACCGGAGAAACCTTAACCGCATCATAGATGCAGCTTCCGTCGTTTACCGTGGCTGTTTTGCTGTAGTTGATTGCAAGCGGATCTGTACATCCCCTGGTCTGGCCCCCCAGGTTATAAGGAAGTAAGAATGTAATTGCCGGAATTATCAAAAAAGATATCTTCATCCATGTGCAATGAATTATCACTTATCAATAGTCTGTAGTCCAATTATGTAAATATACAGAAATTACTGACAGGGAACTTCAGATCATCAGTACTTATTGATAACTGGCCAGAAGATTTTGACCAACCATTTTGAATTTGTTGAAATCATCAGGAGGAACAATATATATAGGTGTCCCTTCGTCAAGTCCCTGCCTGACTATAACATTCTTTTCATTTTCATCGCCGAGCACAACTACTTGTTTTGTTTTATTTTTCCTGACAACATATGGTATACTGTCGGTTCCGGCATGCACGCACTCAAGGGGGATAAAAATCGCATCATTAATACTCTTAATTATAATTTTATTCCAGGAAGTCATTTCCGGCCTAAGCTCTGAATCAGTGCCATCCACCTTTATAAGGACCTCGAACATTTTTGCATCTGAATTTGGCAGGACTTCTCCCACATTTGCAACACTGTTGACCGTACCATTTATTGATTTTCCGGGTAATGCATCTATTGTTATAAGGGCTTTCTGTCCTATACTCACTTTATTAACCTCTATTTCACTTACATAGACCTTTGAAATCATTGATGAAAGGTCAGGCATTGTAGCGACGACCATATCAAAAGGATTCAATGAAGACCCGGCTTTTCTCTTCGATCCGTTGAATTCTTCCTTATACATAACTATTCCGGCCTTTGGCGCTGTAATAGTGAATTTAGCAAGGAAATCCTGAAGGCTGGCAACATATTCCTCTCCATCCTTAAGTTTCTTTCTTGAAGTAGAAATATCAGTAAGAGCCTGGGCTCTTCTAAGTGAATAATTCTTAACCGACTGGTCAAGTGCACGTTGCTGCTTATTCAGGTTGATTTCTGCCTTGCGCTGGGTTGCCGGCGGTTCGAATTTTGATTCGTCAAGTGTGATTTGAGCTTCCTGAACAACATATCTCTGGTTTGTGATCTCATCTCTCAGAGCGGAGAGGGTAACTGCAGTATCAAGAATTGTCATTTCCAGATTGTTCTGCAGAGTCTCAAGACTTTGAATGGCCTCAGTCAGAGTATTTGTATAGTCAGACCTGTCAAGCTGGGCAATATAATCGCCTTCTTTAACTATAGTCCCTTCCGCAACAATATCCTGGATCTCAAGGTTCATAGCCCGCATCATACCACGACCACCTCTTGGACCGCCGCCACCCTGCTGTTCATTCTGGTTGATCTCCGGACCTTTTATATCAACTGAATTCTCGGCAAGTAATTTCCCTGCATTGGATACTGTTATCTCAAAAAGTCCTCTTTTTGCTTCAGTAAAAGTATTATCCTTATTACCCCTTGAAGCAACTTTGTTGAAGACTATCATTGCTATCGTAATTACTGCAAAAACTATTGCAGTTATAATTATTGTCCTTTTCATATTATAATTAACAGACTTTTTGTTTATCACTATTCTCTATCAAATAGACTATTTTAAATTGATTTTATTCCAATTTATTGAAAAAAATTTCCGCGAAATTATAAAAAGTATTGTATAAATACATCCTTTAACCTTGATTATCATAATGAATCATACTGGAATGAGATCTCCTGAAAACAGAAAAGAGGGTGTCTCCTTCAGACACCCTCCCCAGACAGCAGTTAATAAACACTTATTTATTAGCTTTCTTATACCATGTGAACCATGAAGTCTGGTAATACTTACCCGCATCCAGATTCTTGTTCTTTGACTCAGTAACCGGATTATAAGGAATAATTACGTCATTACCTGCTACCCAGTCTGCTGGTGTCATGATTTTGTTCTTGTCAACTGTCTGGAGAGCCTTCAGAGTCCTCAGAAGCTCTTCCGTGCTCCTTCCTACTTCATTTGGATAGAAATAGATAGCCCGTACAACATCATTTGGGTCAACGATAAACACTCCTCTAACTCCCCTTGTGGTGTTTGATTTTTCATGTATCATCCCGTACTTTCGTGAAATAGCGAGATTACTGTCGTCGACAAGGGGAAATTTAATACTGACAGGAGTCCTGCCCTTATATTCTATTTCTTCCATAGCTCTTTTCCACTGTGTGTGTGTCGCAAGCTCATCTGTCGAAAGAACAATAAGCTTAGCTCCAAGTTTATCAAATTCCTTTTGCAGGTTTGCCAGTTCGAGGATCTCTGAAGTGCAGACAGGAGTAAAATCCTGAGGATGGCTGAAAAGTATTTTCCATCTGTAACTGTAGTCCGCCGGGAAATTTATCTGCCCGCCTGTTGATTCCGCTACAAATGAAGGAGCTTTATCACCGATAAGAGGGATACTGAAGCTCTTCTCTTCATTCGGCTCTGATGACCATAAACTTGTCATCGAAAAAATTAAGGCCGTGAGGAAAATCAATTTTTTCATAGCTGTAATTATTAAGTTATTATTTTTATTTAGACTGATTTAACATAAGAGAGTCGGATTGGTTCAAATTTTTCAGCTTTTTTTGAATCAAAGTGATATTTTTTGAAAGAATAAAAATAAGGAGAGCAAAATCTTATTGCCCGGCATTTAGCTCCTGGCTCTTCAGGTATGGGATAGTAAAACTGAAAGTGGTTCCGCTACCCGGGCTGGATTCCAGCCATATCTTTCCGCCGAGAAGTTCTGCATATGCTTTACAGATAGACAAGCCAAGGCCTGTCCCCTGATATTGCCTGGATACTGTATTATCAACCTGGTAAAAACGTTCAAACACTTTATAATGAAATTCGGGAGGGATGCCAATTCCGGTGTCTTTAACCGAGAATTCCAGAAAACCGTCCTGAAGTATATATCCTATATCTATCCGTCCTTCCGGAGTGAATTTGAGAGCATTATTGATAAGGTTTGAGAGTATCTGAACAAGCTTGGTGCCATCTGTCATTATCTCGGCATTATTGCTCTTAAGCGGGGTTTTCAATGCCAGTTTTACTTTCTGGGCTCTCTCCTTATAGCTGAATTGTTCGCAAAGGCTCTTCATAGCCCTGTTAATATTAATGCTCCGCAAATTAACTTTCATCTGACCACTTTCGATACTTGCAAGATCAACAATATCATTTATTATTGAAAGCAATTGATTACCACTCTGCCGTATTATGTCTGTAAACTGGATCCTGTCGCTGCCAGTGAGTTCCGGATCATTCAGCAGGGTTGAGAATCCCATTATGGCATTCATGGGTGTCCTTATTTCGTGCGAAACATTATGAAGGAAGGCAGTTTTCAGCCTGTCACTCTCTTCAGCTTTTTCTTTTGCAGCAAGAAGTTCTGCAGCAGCCAGCACTTTCGAAGTTATATCTTCGACCATTACAAGGAAGAACTGGATCTCACCGTTATTATTCCTGATAATACTTACTGTTGTTGATCCCCATATCAGGGAACCATCTTTTTTAAGAAAGCGTTTTTCAGTATGGTGGATTGGTATCTTCCTTGATACAAGTTGAAGGACTGCAAGCTCATCTTTCTGTATATCATCCGGATGTGTGAAATCTTTATATGTCATCCCGTTCAATTCCTCCTCTGAATATCCAAGCATACGGCAGTAAGCATTATTTGCCCTGATTATTCCCATATCCTTGTCAGTCATTGCAATGCACAACGGGCTTTCCTCAAAGATCTTACGGAATCTTTCCTCGCTTTCCTTCAATATCTCTTCCGCATATTTTCGTTCGGTTATATCGCGGCATATTGCCTGGTAAAATTTAACCCCTTCAATATCAACCCGTCTTGCACTAATCTCGATTGGGAAAACTGAACCATCTCTCCTTTTATGTCTCGATTCAAAAGTATCATAACCCATATCATCAAGTCTGGAAAAACTTTTCTCAATCTTGTTAGCTGCCTTACCGTCAATGAATTTTTTCAGAGGCAGCCCTATTATCTCCCCTCTGTTGTACTGATATGTTTCGAGAGCCTTGTCATTAGCCTCAACGACAATGAAATTATTGTCAATCAACAGTATTATATCATTTGCATACTTAAGAATATAATCAAAATGCCTTACAAGTGCCATCCGTTCAAGCTCTGCTTCATATTTCTCCCGATAAAATCTGACTCTTTGGTTCCACCAGATAAATCCGAGAATGGAAGCCGTCGTCAGTATGAACAGAACGATAACAATTAAAATAAGTCTCAGGTCATCCTTCAGGGAGTTAAAAATCTCATTCCTGTCTGTCTTAGCTACTAAAAACCAGGGCGATTCAGGTATTTTTTTCATAGCGGCAATAACTTTCACCCCACGGTAGTCAACTGCATCAGTCGTTTCTCTCATACCGAGTAATGCCTGTGCCTCAGCAAGATCCTCCTCAGTTATCGATTTCCTTAAAGTAAGGTTTGCCCTTGGCATGTATTTGAGCTCATTAAGATACAGTATCTGATCTCCGTCCTGATGAAACAGGATTGCCTCGGATGTGATTGTTGCTGAAGGCCAGGAATTAAGAATCGGATAAAGAACCCTTTTGGGATCTATCCTTAACACAAGAGCACCAAAAGCAGAGTTGTTGCTCGTATCGGGACCCTTCATGGGAACTACAAGATCGAGATGGATAATACTGACATTATGAGCCTGGTGCAGGTCTGTAAGAGTTATATCGCCATTCTTTATATAATCCGTAAGATGAGAAGCAAGGTAATCTCCGATTAGAGTATCCTTATCCGGGTAGAATAGTACAGGTACACTATTCCCATCCACAAACAGGGCATCACGGTAGTCATAATTCTCAGTAAGGCCTTTCAGGTACTGCAGAAGATCTGCCTTCAGTTCTTTGTTATTCCTGTCATTAAGAAAACTGTAGAACTGTTTCATCAGGGCAGTATTCTGGTTGAAATTGGATCCGTCAGCTATTCTCTCGCTTCTCCATTGAATGATCTGTTTTGCCTTCAGATCTGCTATTGCAGATAATTCCTTTGTACTGTTCAGAAGCAGATCCTTCTTCTGGCTCTGGTAAAAGATTATTCCAACAACAACCGATGCTGCTGACAGGATAAGGAATAAAACAACAAGTGGCCACGGCACGGCCGTTTTCTGCTTCTGAGAATTCATTCTCGCGCCCTCTTTACTGGCATCAATATTACAATCTGACTTTCTTCAACGGGCACAAAATTAATACTTTCCTGATAATATTAAATGAGTATCAGGAATCATACACATTATTCCATTGATTTTCTTCGTCTACCCCGGCCCCAGG
>CAYNRI010000021.1:0-35839 GCA_964399575.1 uncultured Rikenellaceae bacterium | reverse complement strand
TAATCAGTGCAATGTTTTTCATAATGATCTGATTTTGACGTTTCGGGAATAAAATTAAGGGTACAAGATAAAAAATTTGATCTTAGATTTTTTCAGACAGGATTAATAAAATTGCTTTATTAAGCATAATTTGTGTCCTATTTCGAATATCAATGTCTGAGTTTTCTAACTTTGATAAATTTTAGTTAATCAGACATGAAAAAAACAGGATTTATGCTCAATTCTATAGTGCTGGCTTTATATTTCTTGATTTGCTTTAGCGTTCAAAATTCCTCTGCCCAGCCACTTGTAGGACTTGATAACTGGTTCAACAGGGAAACTGATGTAAAAACAGGTCTGCCCTATCATTATCTCTGGAGTGACACGGCCTGGAGCGGATATTCAAAATTCGGTGAAATTTTTGAATCAGGGGGGGCAAGGATAATGACTGTTGATAAACCAACTGCCACTTTAATTGATGATCTGGATATTTACATAATAGTTGATCCAGATACGACAACCGAATCGAAAAATCCCAATTATATACTTCCCGGGGACATAAAATCAATTAAAAAATGGGTCAGGGGAGGAGGTGTCCTTGTTGTCCTTGCCAATGACGGACCGAACTGCGAGTTCACCCACCTGAATGAGCTTATGAAGAATTTCGGGATGAAGTTCAATCCTGTAACGCTGCACCCGGTGACAGGCACTGAATTTGAGATGGGAGCCTGTACCAATCTGCCGCCGCACCCTTTGTTCAGGGATGTATCGAAGATCTATATAAAGGAAGTATCGGATATCATTCTTTCACGCAGGGCAAAACCTGTATTAAAGGAGAATAGCAAAGTACTGATGGCAGAAACACAGTACGGTAAAGGCTATGTTTTTGCTGTCGGTGATCCCTGGATCTACAATGAATATATTGATCATGACCTCCTGCCGGATAGCTTCATGAACAGGAAAGCGGCGGAAAACCTTGTTGAAATGCTTCTCAACCTTGTTGGGCCGTAGATCGGGTAATTTTAATCAGGTATTTGAGAAAGAAATGTTTATATGCTGTTATGATAGCTTCCAAGGGCTATGTGACAGATCTGTAATCTCTTTCATTATATGACCGGATTTAAATTTGACCTATGAGGATAAATTAAATAAAAACCCGGTATTACTAAGCTGATGTTATTTGGATTTAATTTATTTTTACTTTGTGTGAGCAACAATGATAATATGCAGTACCTATTTGATTTAGAGAACTTCTATAATAATAAGAGAGAGTATCTGAATAAAATATTAAATAAATCCAATTATGACTACCCGAAGAAAATTCATCCGTAACGCTACGTTAGGAACTGCAGCTGTAACATTCAATGCAAGAAGCTATGCACGCATCCTTGGCGCCAATGACAGGATACGTGTGGGCATTGTAGGTTTTTCAGACCGGTTCAGAAGCTCTTTATCACCGTCTTTTCTTACACTTGCAGGTGAATTGAATTTCGAATTCACGGCCGTATCCGATTTGTGGAGCATGCGCAGGGAAGAGGCTGACAGATTCTATAAATCAAAAGGCATTACCTTACGTCTTGCCCGTAATAACGAAGAGTTGTACAACGGAAAAGACACTGATGCAGTTATTCTCAGTACTGCTGATTTTCAGCATGCACTTCACTGTGCTGAAGCTGTAAATGCCGGGCGCGATGTATATTGTGAGAAACCCTTTGCCGAAACAATGGCGGATGCCAGGACTGCCCTGAAGGCGGTACAACAGACGGGAAAAATAGTGCAGATAGGTTCACAGAGAAGGAGCGCAGCAAATTACATCGCAGCTGATCAGTATATCAAATCTGGTAAATTCGGGAAGATAGTAATGGTTGAGATGACATGGAACGTAAATCAGCCGGGCAGATGGCGCAGACCTTATGTTGTATCTCAGCTCAGGGAAGCAGATACAGACTGGAAGAGATATCAGATGAACAGGCCGCCCACAGCCTTTGATGCAAGAAAGTATCTTGAATTCAGGCTCTTCTGGCCATATTCTTCAGGTATACCTGGACAATGGATGGCTCATCAGATCGATACAGTCCATTGGTTCACAGACCTTGCCCATCCAAGAACTGTTGCAGCTAATGGCGGTATTTATCTTTGGAGAGACGGCCGTACCAATTACGATACCATGACAGCAGTAATGGATTATGGTGATCCCGCAAATCCCGATGTCGGATTCCAGGTAGTTTATTCTTCAAGGTTTACCAACTCGGCAGGAGGTGTAAAGGAACTTTATTATTCAAACGGCGGGATGCTTAACCTTGATACAAATAAAATCACAGCTGAAGGCGGATTGACTGAAGGAGAGGCAAAAGCAATGAACATGACGGCTAACCTGCTTGAACCCTTCGATCTGCCGACAGTAAGACTTGAAACTGCTGCAAATACAGGGGGAGATCCTATGACTGCCGCTCATATGAGGAACTGGATGGAATGTATCAGGGACAGAAAGAAACCAAATGCCGATGCCGTTGCAGGATATAACCATTCAATAGCATGTATAATGTGCACTGCAGCTATCCGGACAGGGGAAAAGGCGACATTCGATGAAGCAAGACAGGAAGTTCTTGCAGGAGGAAAAGTATTTCAATATTGAAAGAAGCAAATAGAAATCCAGGCTCAGGCTATGGGAACTTTATAACTATTTGTCAGGGTTTTCTTATCTTCAGTCATGTGAAGAACTTTCAGATTAAAAGGGCAAACGTGATCTTTAAAGAATTTTCACAATTATATTAATCAAAGACATATATACAAATGAAAAAAACTCTCATATCAATCCTTATCTGCTACTTGCTGGCAGCACCATCATTTCTTTATGGAAGAGATCCGGCTGATGAAAGGCAGATGTACTACGAGCTTAAGATATACAGGTTAAAGAATGCCGAAAAGAATGCCGTTATTGACAAATATCTGCGTGAAGCTTTTATCCCTGCAATGCACAGGGCAGGTGTAAATAATATAGGTGTTTTTAAACCTGTCCGGACAGATACTGCTTATGGTAAGATGGTTTATGTTTTTATTCCATATAAGACATCCGAACAATATTTTAATGTGATCGCAGCACTTGAGAAGGATAAAATTTACTCAGAAGCCGGGAAGGATTTTCTCGATGCTCCGTACAATGATCCGCCATTCACAAGATATGAGAGTGTTTATATGAAGGCTTTCTCATTTATGCCGGAGATGAAGGTGCCGGTTTATTCGGCTCCGCGCAATGAAAGGATTTATGAACTTCGCAGTTATGAGAGTGCCACCAATGAGAAAGCCCGGAAAAAGATACATATGTTCAATGAAGGCGGTGAGATGGCTATATTTGAAAAGATCGGAGCAAATGCAGTATTTTACGGTCAGGTATTGTTTGGAAGCCTGAAGCCGAGGCTGATGTATATGACCACCTATGCCGATATGAAATCACACGATGAACATTGGGCTGCTTTCAGGGCACATCCCGACTGGAAGGTCTTATCGGCAAAAGATGAATACAGGAATACAGTGACAAAAGCCAATCCGTATCTGCTTCACCCTACAGATTACTCTGATTTCTGATAGGTAACAAGGAAAATAAGAGTCTGTCTCAAAGGCTTGCTTCTCTTTACTTACCCCTATTCCAATAGCTATCGGAACCCCCAGGGGGGACTTATTGATATTCAGTATTTTAGAGAACCCCCTTTAGGGGGCCGGGGGTAGTTTTCAGACCTTTGAGACAGTTTCTTTTCTTTGCTGTCTCTCAATCAGGAAACTTGATATCAGAAATTGCTTTTTCAACTTCTTCAGCAGTTAGTTCATGATCGGGCAGGTTCCCTTCGAAGTATTTTTCATAAGCAGTTATGTCCATGTGTCCGTGGCCACTGAGGTTGAACAGGATCGTTCTTGACACTCCTTCAAGATCTGCCTTTCTTGCTTCGTCAAGTGAAGCAGCAATAGCATAATTCGATTCGGGAGCCGGGAGGATACCTTCAGTTTTGGCAAACATCACCCCTGCCTCAAAGCATTCTCTTTGCATTTTGGCTTTCGCTTCGACGAATCCGTCTTTCAGAAGCTGGCTTACGAGGACACCTGCACCATGATACCTAAGTCCGCCGGCATGTATCTTTTCGGGCATGAAATCATGTCCCAGAGTGAACATAGGAAGGAGAGGGGTCATACCGGCTGAATCACCGAAGTCGTACATGAATTTCCCTTTAGTAAGTTTCGGGCAGGAAGCCGGCTCGACAGCTAAAAGCCTGATATTTTTTCCATTGACCAGCTTTTCGCGAAGAAAGGGGAAAGCAATTCCGGAGAAATTCGATCCGCCGCCAAAGCATCCTATTACCACATCAGGATAATCGCCTGCTTTTTCCATCTGGAGCAGAGCCTCCTGTCCGATAATTGTCTGATGCAGGATCACATGGTTCAGGACACTGCCCAGGGAATATTTTGTATAAGGATCCTGTACAGCTACTTCCATTGCTTCAGAAATTGCTATACCGAGGCTTCCCGGTGAGTCAGGAAACTGTTCAAGTACCTTTCTTCCGGCATCTGTCATTGTACTGGGAGATGGGACAACCTTTGCACCATACGAATTCATCAAAAGCTTACGGCCCGGTTTCTGATTATAACTGACTTTTACCATGAATACAAGGAGCTCCATTCCGAAATGGTGACAGGCGTAGCTCATAGCACTACCCCATTGTCCGGCCCCGGTTTCAGTTGTGATCCTTTTAATACCTTCCTTCTTGTTATAATATGCCTGTGCTATTGCAGTGTTTGCCTTGTGAGATCCGGAGTAGTTGCCACCTTCATATTTGTAATATATCTTGCTTTTTGTTCCAAGAGCCTTCTCAAGATTATGAGCACGGTAAACAGGGGAGGGGCGGTACATTTTATAAAGATCCAGAACTTCATCAGGAATATCAATATATCTTTCCGTTGATACTTCCTGTTTGATGAGCTCCATCGGGAATACAGGTGCAAGGGCTTCCGGACCGATTGGTTCACGTGTTACCGGATGGAGTGGAGGGAGTGGCTTGTTAGGCATATCTGCCTGAATATTATACCATTGACGCGGCATCTCTTTCTCGCTCAGTAAAATTTTCGTTGACTTTTTCATAGTTTTAATTATTAAGTGTTAGTAAATTTTTCAAAAAAAAAGGCACGCTGTGAAAGGCGTGCCTGTAATTAAATATCTTAAAAAGGTTATAGAATGGCCTGTTTCACAGTTTCATTAAATGAACTGCACCAGCACCAATTGTATATCCTCATTATTTTCATCCGTGCAAAATTATAAAATTTTTCAAATCAAAGCAAAAAATCCGGATTTTTTTAATTAAAATGATGTTTTTTTAAGAAAACATCATGACTGCCAGTGATTAATAATATTATTATTAATATGATACAAGATCCTGGGATAAGGGATCTCCATCCTTCATTAACAATTCCTGGCACTAAAAAAGGTTATAAGGAACCTATTCGGAAACGACAGCTCCCAGAGCCTTCATGTCATTAAAGAAACCCGGGTATGATTTTGCTATACACTGCGGATCTTCAATTGTTATATTTCCTCCCGCGCCCAGGCCTGTTACTGCAACAGCCATTGCTATCCTGTGATCATTATGGGAGCTGACCCTTGCTCCGTTTACCTTCCCTCCGGTAATGAGCATATAATCGCCTTTGATCTCGACTTTCACGTTCATTTTTCTGAACTCTTCCAGAAGTGCTTTGGCCCGGTTGCTTTCCTTATGGATAAGGCGACTCACACCTTTGATTCCTGTAACTCCCTTGCAATATGCTGCAAGGGCTGCAAGAGGGGGGAAGAGGTCTGGAGATTCAGTAGCATCGAATTCGAATGACCGTAGTTTGGATCTTTTTATCCTTATTGAGTTCTCGCTGATGCTTATCTCAGCTCCGGCTCTGTCGAGTGCAGTGAGTATTGTTTTATCGCTTTGACGGCTGTCGGTCCTGAGTCCCTCAACAGTAACATCCCCGTTAACAGCTCCGGCAACAAGAAGGAAAGCTCCGCCGCTCCAGTCACTCTCAACCTCAAAAGTTGTCGCCATATATTTCTGATTGCCCTCAATCTTAAAAACCTTATAGTTGTCGTTTACGACGTTTAAGCCAAATTTCTCGAGGACCTGAAGAGTCATATCAATATATGGTTTGCTTCTGAGATTTTGAACTGAAACCACAGAATTGGATGCAGCCAGCGGCAGGGCCATAAGCAGTCCGGTCAGCAGCTGGGAGCTTACCGATCCGTCAGTCTCGCATTTACCTCCTTTGATGGGCCCGTTTATTATAAGTGGCAGCCTGCCTTCGTTGCTCTTACATACGGCGCCCAGCTGGTTAAGAGTGTCTTCGATCATTTTCATAGGCCGGTTTCTCAGAGATCCCGATCCTGTCATTATTATCTCTCCAGGGTTAAGTGCAGCTATCGGTGAGAACATCCGGATAGCAAGTCCTGATTCCCCGCAGTTGAGAGTTCTGTCTTTTATATTATGAGAGCTCAGGATCTTAAGTTCAGTGCTCCCTTTTTCAACTCTTGCTCCAAGGTTTTCAGCAATCCCAATTGCAGCCAGGGAATCATTACAATATGATGGATTTATAATAGTGCAGTCAGCATCAGAAAGTAATGCGGCAGCGATAGCCCGCTGCGACATGCTTTTGGAAGACGGGGCCCTGACAGTCCCATTGACCTCTGATGGCACTACAGTTATTTCCATAGTACAAATTTACGCTAAGTTTTAGAATTGATATCTGTGCTGTCATTCATGATCTTCATCTGCCTGTTAATTGATTCCTGATGAATAGCCTTGAACATTGTATCTATCAGTTCTTCGCTAAGCCCTTTTGCCCGGCCTTTTATAATTGACCTTTTAACAATTTCATCCCATCGTGCACTCTGCAAGATAGTGATATTATTTTCCTTTTTATATCGTCCGATTGTTTCAGCAACCTTCATTCGTTTTTCAAGAAGGTCGATAAGGTGATCATCGAATACATCGATCTGCTGACGGAGTTCTCCAAGTACATCCAGGAGCCTTGGGTCGTCAGTTGACGGGCTTCTCATGATGAGCCTGCTAAGAAGCTCCTTGAGTTCCCCGGCATCGATCTGCTGAGATGAATCGCTGAGGGCTTTGTCAGGATTGATGTGAGATTCTATCATCAGTCCGTCGAAATTAAGGTCCATGGCTTTCTGGGAGATCTCATGCAGGTATTCCCGTGCTCCGGCAATATGACTGGGGTCGCACAAAATTGGTATCTCAGGTATTCTTCTTCTGAGCTCGATAGGTAGCTGCCAGTTAGGCTGGTTACGGTAAACGGTTTTTTCATAGGTTGAGAACCCGCGATGGATAGCCCCGAGTCTTTTTATACCAGAGCTGGCAATTCTTTCCAGTGCGCCAATCCATAATTCAATATCAGGATTAACAGGATTTTTTACAAAGACCATTACATCCACCCCTTTAAGGGCATCTGCTATCTCCTGTACGGTTATCGGATTAACAGATGTTCGTGCCCCTATCCATACCATGTCGATGCCATATTTAAGAGCTTCGTAAACATGCTTCTCATTAGCCACTTCAGTGCCCACCAGAAGACCGGTCTCCTGTCTCACCCTTCTGAGCCATTTCAATCCTGCGTTACCGACTCCCTCAAAACTGTTCGGTCTTGTACGGGGTTTCCAGATGCCGGCCCTGAAGATGCTGACCTTACCTAAAGCAGCAAGTGCTTTCGCAGTATCCATTACCTGCTCCTCAGTCTCTGCACTGCATGGACCTGATATAAGGAAGGGCCTTCCATTGTAACCTTTCCACTCTTTAATACCTGAAGTATCCAGTTTTACTACCATTTTTAAATGAGTTAATTCAATATTTTTCTTATTTTATTTGCTTCGTCCATTATAGCCTTTAAACCATCCTCATCTTTCATCGCGATCTTATCCCTGAAGATTTTCATTTTCTCTATATAAGTATCAATTGCCTCAAGTATATATTCCGAATTCTCGATAAAGATAGGAGCCCATGTATCACCATTACTTTTGGCAAGTCTTACAGTACTTTCGAAACCTCCACCGGCCAGAGTAAGTATATTCTCTTCCTCCTGTTCCTTGGCGAGAACACTAAGGGCCAGGGAGAAAGATGTAATATGGGAAATATGTGAAACATACGCAACATGAACATCATGAACAGCAGAGCCCATGTAGACTATTTTCATATTCAGGGTCTGAAGCATGTTCTTTACTGTTTCAAGGGCATCCGGATCGCTCAATTCGGGATCGCATACTATTGCTGGTTTGTAATCGAAGAGTTTTCCAATTGAGGCGAGCGGACCAGAAAACTCGGTGCCAGCCATAGGATGGGCAGCTACGAATCTTCCCCGTGCAGGATGATCCTTCGATATCTCCGAAATGCTTCCTTTTGTTGACCCCATATCAGTAACTACCTTTGATGTTCCGGCTATCCTGTCGAGTATGCCAGGCAGCATTGAACAGTTTGTGTTGACAGGGGTTGCAAGCACTATAAGATCACTTTTGTCAATTGCATTTTCAAGACTGTCAATTTCATCAACAAGTTCACAGAGCAATGCTATATTCCTGTGTTGCGGATTAGTATCAACACCGATTATCCTGCTTGCAAATTTTCTTTTTCGCAGATCGATCATAAGTGATCCGCCTATTAAACCTACACCGACTACAGCCACTTTCATCTGTCTATTTAATTTATTGTTGATTAATATGAGTATCAGGAATCATTAGTAATATTTTAAAAAATCGCTTGAAAATCAATTTATTCACCCCTACCCCAAGGGGAGTAAATTGATTTTCTTCGCTCCCCTTGGGGCCGGGGTAGACGAAGAAAATCAATGAAATATTCTTCATGATTCCTGATACTCATTTTGATTCTTAATGTAAAGTTCAATTCTTTTCAGTGCTTCAGAAAGGGTCTTTTCATCAGCGCACAGGGATATGCGTATATACCTGTTCCCGTTTTTGCCAAATATAAAGCCCGGGGTTATGAACACATTCGCTTTGTCAAGAATATCCTCAACATACTCTTCGCAACTTTCTATTGCTTCCGGGATCTTCCCCCAGACAAATAATCCGGCCTGGTTTTTATCATACCGGCAATTTAAAAGATCCAGTATGGACTCAACAAGTTTTTTCCGTCTGAGATAATATGAATTTACAGAATCATACCAACTATCGGGATTATCAAGAGCCTCAACAGCAGCTAATTGCATGGCGCGAAATATCCCGGAGTCCATATTGCTCTTGACTTTCAGGATACTGTTTATATAGTCCCTGTGCCCGGCAACCATTCCTATTCTCCATCCGGCCATATTATGGGATTTACTGAGGGAATTGAGTTCAAGTGTTATCTCTTTGGCACCATCGACTGACAGGAGACTTAAGTAATCATTATTGAGTATGAAGCTATATGGATTATCATTGCAGAGAAGGATATTATTCTTAAGTGCAAATCCGACAAGCTTCTCATAAAGACTTATCGAACCTTGAGCTCCGGTAGGCATGTGAGGGTAATTGATCCACATAAGTTTCGTTTTGCTCAGATCAGATGCTTCCAGTTTGTCAATATCCGGCGCCCATCCTTTTTTCTCATCAAGATCATAATACTTTATATTACCTCCGATAAGATTTGTCACAGATGAATAAGTAGGATAACCCGGATCCGGAACCAGGACATCATCACCATCATTAACGAATGCCATGCTTATGTGCATTATGCCCTCCTTACTGCCCATAAGCGGAAGAATTTCACTTTCAGGATCGAGGTCGACGCGGAAATACTTTTTATACCACACGGCAAATGCTTTTCTCAGGTCAGGAATACCAATATAACTCTGATATCCGTGAGCGTTTAATTTGGAAGCTTCCTCAGCGAGTCTACGGATTGTATTATCCGATGGCGGCTGATCGGGACTTCCGATACCAAGATTTATGATATCTGCCCCCATCCTTCGCATCTGGTCTATCTGTCTTAGCTTCTGGGAGAAATAATATTCTTTTACAGTATTTGTCCGTTTGGCTGGTTTAACTTTCATATAGCTTGTCTCCTTTATTATAAACTCCGAGTACCTCAAGGTTTGTAGTGTAGTTATCGAGCATGTTTTTTATCAGGTCCATATCATGGTCAGGGTTAAGCTCAAGGTCAGCGTAGAACATATATTCCCAATCGCCGTTCAGTCTTGGCACTGACTGTATTTTTGAAAGATTGACATCAAGTTCGGCGAGTCTGACTAGTACGGCAGCCAGTGAACCTGGCTGATGTCCGGTCGAGAAACAGATCGATACTTTATTTCCGCTCAGGTTACGTTCCTTATCGTTACCGAGTACAAGGAAGCGGGTATAGTTCTTTTTATATGTTTCAATGCCTTTTGCAAGAATCGAAAGGCCGTAAATGTCAGCAGCTATTGAGGGGCCTATAGCCGCTACACCTTCAAGCTTGTTCTCGCTTATCTGTCTGGCACTTGCAGCAGTATCATCGCTTTCGATAAGGATAACACCGTGAAGCCTGTTGAGATATGTCATGCATTGTGCAAGAGCTATCGGATGAGACCTTATTTCACGGATGCTGATTAATGACTGGCCGGGAAGAGCCATAAGGTTCTGTACTACCCTAAGGTTGTGTTCTCCTAGTATCTTCATCCCTGATTCCCTTATCAGGGTGTAATTGTAAAGAATGCTTCCTGATCTTGCATTTTCTATAGCCATTACAGCAAAATCAGCTTTCCCGTCAATTACAGACATAAGTGTGAGATCGAAAGTGTTGCATGGCACAATTTCGATTTTTTCACCGTTGAAGTACTGTCTTGCCGCAACTTCATGAAAAGACCCTTTTTCTCCCTGTATTGATATTTTCATTTAAACATTTTTAAAAAAAAAGTCCCCGTTTCCGGGGACTTGCATTTTTATAAGTTATTATATCTACACAATAATCCCCTTATTCCCTACTAAAATAAAAGTAGAAATAAAAATAAGAGGTGTTTGCACTGTGTATAATATTCATTTCTGGTCTTTATTGGTTCACAAAAGTAATTTAATATTTGTAAAAACAAAAAAAAATACAGGGAAATATCTTAAACCGTTAATATTTTATTTATGTCTTGACTTAAGTACTTCCTCAATATCAGCGAGAGAATGACCTTTTGATTTCAATAATATCAGGAAATGGTACAGCAGATCGGCAGCTTCATTACTGAATAGATATGGATTATCATCTTTTGCCTCAATAACAAGTTCGACAGCTTCTTCTCCTACTTTCTGGGCAACCTTATTAATTCCCTGGCGGAAGATCTTATTTGTGTATGAATCCTTTACATCGTTATCAATGCGTTCATTAACTATCTTTTCAAGTTTATAGAGAAAACCCCGTGGCGAAACATTATCCTCAAAGCAGGAGGTGTTGCCTGTATGGCAGACCGGGCCTGCAGGATCGACTCTGATGAGCAGGGTGTCGTTATCGCAATCGCTTGTTATTTCTTTAACAAATAAATAATTACCTGATGTTTCGCCTTTTGTCCAGAGTCTGTTCTTTGATCTGCTGAAGAAGGTTACCTTTCCTTCTGATATTGTTTTCTGAAGGGATTCTTCGTTCATGAATCCAACCATAAGGACCTGCAGGGTTGTATTGTCCTGGATCACTGCGGGAACAAGGCCGTTACCTTTCTTAAAATCTATCTGGTTCATAAAAATTCGTGTTTTTAACTCATTTTTTCTGTGTACAAACTATCATATTCTTACTTCAATACCCTCTTTGAGCAGGTATTTTTTCAGTTCCGTTATTTCTATCTCTCCGTAATGAAAGATGCTGGCTGCAAGAGCTGCGCTGCAGCCGGTACTGATGAAAACGTCCCTGAAATGCTCCATAGTACCGGCTCCTCCCGATGCTATTACCGGGATATTAACGAGCCTTGATATTTCTGATGTAATATCTATAGAAAATCCGTCTTTTGTCCCGTCTCTCTGCATTGAGGTGAGAAGTATCTCTCCTGCGCCCAGGCCGGCAGCCATGGAAGCCCATTTATTTGTAAGCAGATCAACCGGGGTCCTTCCGCCATCGACAAAGACCTTCCATTCGCCATTTACAAGATTTGTATCAATAGCAACCACGACACACTGACTCCCGAATTCCTTTGATATTTCAGTTATAAGTGCCGGTCTTCTTACAGCAGCACTGTTTATTGTTATCTTATCAGCTCCGGCTTTTAACAGAAGAGCAACATCATCAATTCTGTTTATACCGCCTCCCACTGTAAAGGGTATGTTGATCCCTGCAGCTATCCTTTCGACAAGGGCAGCAAGTGTTTTCCTGTTCTCCACGGTAGCAGTGATGTCGAGAAAAACAAGCTCATCGGCTCCTTTTGATGAATAAATTTTTGCCAGCTCCACAGGGTCGCCTGCATCCCTTATATCAATAAAATTAATCCCCTTTACTGTTCTTCCGTCCCTGATGTCGAGACATGGTATTATCCTTCTCTTCAGCATAGCTTTCCCAGCTCCTGTAATTTTAGTTTTCCCTCGTAAACAGCTTTACCGATAATAGCGCCTTCGCAGCCTGTTTCCCTGATTTCTTCAATATCTCTGAGCGATGTTATGCCGCCGCTTGCAATAAGGTTTATCTTAGTTTCTTCAAGTATCTTTCTGTAAGTATCAGTCGAAGGTCCTTTCATCATTCCGTCTTTATCAACATCTGTGCAGATAACATATTTCACGCCTTTTAAAAAGTATTCTGAAATAAAGCTGATAAGCTTTTTGCCGGACTTTTCTGTCCATCCGTGTGTTGCAATTTCATCACCAATGAAATCAGCACCAAGTATTATTTTCTCAGCCCCGTAAGTTCCAAGCCATTCCATCATTAGCGAAGGTTCCGTGACTGCAATGCTTCCCGCTGTAACCTGTTTTGCCCCTGAGCTGAAAGCTATTTTAAGATCGTCGTCTGATCTTATCCCGCCACCGAAATCTATCGATAAGCCTGTTCTTGCAGCGATCTTCTCAAGTATCTTATAGTTAACTACACGTTTTTCCCTTGCGCCATCCAGATCGACAACATGAACATACTTAAGCCCCTTGTCCTCGATCTCAAGTGCCACGTCAACAGGATCATTGCTGTACACCTTGCCTGTTGCGAAGTCCCCCCGGGTAAGCCTGACACACTTTCCCCCCATTATATCTATCGCCATTATTATTCTCATAGATCCAGGAAATTACGAAGTATTTTCTCTCCCTCAGCAGCTGATTTCTCAGGATGAAACTGTGTTGCAAAGAAGTTGTTTTTCTGCATGGCTGCACTGAAGGGCAGGATATATTCGCAGACAGCTGAAGTGTCGGCGGAAATTTCAGCATAGTAACTGTGAACGAAATAAATATTTCCGGAAAGAGAAAGACCTTTAAAAAGCTCTCCTTTTAATGATGTGAGATTATTCCATCCCATATGAGGTACTTTATCTGTAAGCGGGAACATGCGAACATTTGAATTAAAGATGCCCATGCACCGTGTATCACTCTCCTCAGAATGACTGCACATAAGCTGCAGTCCGAGGCAGATCCCGAGTACAGGTTGCTCAAGTGATCTGATAAGACTGTCGAGGCCCCTGTCGATGAGGTATTTCATTGCAGAACCAGCTTCGCCCACACCGGGGAAGATAACCTTCTCGGCTCTCCGTATAACTTCTCTGTCATCAGTGATTACAGATTCATATCCCAGCCTCTGCAGTGCATTTTGCACTGACTTAATATTACCGGCATTATACCTGATTATAGCTATCATAGTTTACCCTTTGTCGATGGCAGATCATAGCTGCCTGTTTTACTCACTGCAGCCTTAAGGGCTCTTGCAAAAGCTTTAAAAACAGCCTCGATTTTATGATGGTCATTATCACCGCTTACTTTGATATTAAGATTGCATTTTGCATTGTCGCTGAACGATTTGAAGAAATGGTAGAACATTTCGGCGGGCATTTCCCCGATCCTTGCATTTGTGAAAGCTGCATCCCATACCAACCATGGCCTGCCTCCAAGATCCAGGGCTACCCGGGCAAGTGAATCATCCATCGGAAGAACGAAACTGTAGCGTTCAATACCTTTTTTGCTTCCAATTGCTTTCAGAAAAGCTTCTCCAAGGCAGATTGCAAGATCTTCAGTAAGGTGATGGCCGTCATCCGACTCGTCATCTCCGGCTTTAATAGTCAGATCAAAGCCTCCATGGCGGGCGACCTGATCGAGCATATGATCAAGGAACCCGATTCCTGTCGATATATCGCTTTTGCCAGTCCCGTCAAGATTCAGACGGACAGTAATATCTGTCTCTTTTGTTTTCCTTATCACTACTGCAGTCCTTGGTTTTGACAACAGATATTTGCAGATCTCATTCCAGTCGGTAGTTGAAAAGACTGCATCATCCGATTGTTTCCTGCTGAAGAAGATAGACTTGCAGCCAATATTTTTACCCAGTTCCACATCTGTGATCCGGTCACCTATTACATATGAATTATCGAGATCAATACCTCCGGCAAGGTATCGGGTTAGCATTGCAGTTCCGGGTTTGCGTGTAGGAAGCTTATCTTCAGGGAAGGATCTGTCGATAAATATCTCAGCAAACTCAACACCCTCATCTTTTAATATCTGCAGCATTTTGTTATGGGAAGGCCAGAATGTTTCTTCCGGGAATGAGGCTGTGCCCAGGCCATCCTGGTTAGTTACAATTACCATTTCATAATCTGTTTCCCTTGCTATTCTCGCCAGTCCGGAAACAGCACCGGGCATGAACCTGAATTTTTCAAGGCTGTCTACCTGTTCGTCCTCTGGTTCTGTTATTATTGTTCCATCCCTGTCAATAAATAATACTTTCTTCATTTAACGTAATTATTTAAAGCTGTTAATAGTTTGCTGTTTTCTGCTCTTGTACCGACTGTGATCCTGATACAATTCTCTATTACGCTATGCCTGTTCCTGACTACAATTCCACTATCGACAAGATAATTATAAAGCTTGCCCGGATCCCCGACCTTTACAAGAACAAAGTTAGCATCTGAAGGATATACTTTTTTAATTACAGGTATTTTCTCAAGTTCCCGGGAAAGCCTTTCCCTCTCCTGCCTGATTTTCCTTATCTGACCTGTATAAGCTGAGAATCTCTTCAGTTTCTGAAGGACAGCCTTCTGATTAATGGAGCTGATATTATAAGGGGGTTTCATCTTGTTGTAATAAGCAACAATTTCAGGATTTGTGTAAGCCACACCAACTCTGACTGAAGCAAGACCGAATGCTTTGCTGAATGTCTGCATTACTATCAGGTTTGGGTAACAACCGATCTTTTCAAGAAGTGAGGGTTTATCCGAAAAATCCATATATGCTTCATCGACAAGCACTATCCCGTTGAATTGAGAAATTATCCTTTCGACTATCTGATTGTTCATTAAATTGCCTGTGGGATTATTTGGCGAACAGATAAAGATCAGTTTCAGGTTTTTATCAGAAAGGTATTTACTCACATCTTCGAAGTCAATCTGAAAATCTTTATCAAGAGGGATCTTTATTATCGCAACGTCATTCACTGAAGCTGATACCTGGTACATACCATAGCTTGGGGAGAAGGTCAGCGCCTTATCTGTTCCGGGATTACAGAATATTCTGAAACTAAGGTCAATTATCTCATCACTGCCATTTCCCAGGAAGATCTTTTCCGGAGGTATAGCTCTGAGCCTGCTTATGGCAATCTTCAGATCCTTCTGGTAAGGATCTGGATACCTGTTAAGGTAGCCGTAGGGGTTCTCATTAGCATCAAGGAACACACCTTCCTTACCCTGAAATTCATCTCTTGCGCATGAATAGGGGACAAGGGATTTTACATTTGGACGAACAAGGCTATCAAGATCAAACATTTCCGATACTTTTTAATCTTAAACTAACAGCATTTTTGTGGCCGGTAAGGCCTTCGGCTTCAGCCATCATTTGTATTGCAGGTCCTATGTTCCTGATTCCTTCAGAAGTGATCTCCTGAAAGGTGATCTTTTTTATGAAGCTGTCAACAGACACTCCGCTGTAGCTCCTTGCATAGCTGTTTGTAGGCAGTGTGTGATTTGTCCCCGAAGCATAATCACCGGCGCTTTCGCAGCTGTACCGGCCGACAAATACTGATCCGGCATTCTTCACCTTTCCTGCCAGTTCCCAAGGTACGGCAGTATTTATTATCAGGTGTTCGGGAGCATACTCATTACTGAAGTCTATACAGTCATCCGGGTTATTCAGGAGAATGAAGAGACTGTTATTTATTGATTTAGCGGCCAGATCCTTACGAAGAAGTTCGTCAAGTTGCCTTTTTATTTCATCTTTTACAGCTCTCAGTGTCTTTTCGTTATCTGTAACAAGCACTACCTGGCTGTCAGGTCCGTGTTCTGCCTGGGAAAGAAGATCAGCTGCCACGAAAGCCGGATATGCTGAAGAATCAGCTATTACAAGTACTTCGCTGGGACCTGCAGGAAGATCAATAGCCACACCTGCAGACTGGACTATCTCTTTTGCCCTTGTTACATACTGGTTGCCAGGCCCGAAGATCTTATTCACCCGTGGTATTATCTCTGTGCCGAAGGCCATTGCTGCAATAGCCTGCGCTCCGCCTACCCTGTAGATCTCTTTGATGCCTGCCAGCCAGGCTGAATAAAGGATCACCGGGTTTATTTTCCCGCCGGGACCCGGAGGTGTACACAGTATTACCCTTTCGCATCCTGCTATCCTGGCGGGTATACCCAGCATAAGGACAGTTGAGAACAGCGGGGCAGTACCCCCGGGAATATATAATCCTACTTTCTCAATCGCTACGCTTTTTCTTGAGCAGGTGACACCAGCCATTGTTGTAACAGGTTCTTCCTTTACAAGCTGTGATCTGTGATATTTTTCAATATTTTTCGCAGCAATAATTATTGCCTTCTTAAGGTCATCACTAACAAGGCTTACAGCAGACTCAATTTCTGCCTCAGATACAATAAGTCCCGGCGATGATACTTTATCGAATTTCAGCGTAAATTCAATCAGTGCCTTATCGCCTTCTGTCTTTACCCTTTCAATTATCCTGATTGTATTGGCAGTCAGGTCTGATGTATCAAATACCGGTCTGCGGCAAAGGTCCGGCCATGTTTCTTTCAGAGGAAAAAGAATAGTTTTCATCAGAGTATCATTTTTTCAATCGGAATAACAAGTATACCTTCAGCTCCTGCTTTTTTGAGCTGATCGATCCTTTCCCAGAACTCATCCTCCTTCACTACAGAGTGAAGGGAGCACCATCCTTTTTCTGCCAGTGGCAGGATTGTCGGACTTTTCATTCCGGGAAGTATCCTGCATATTTCGGAAACAGACGATTCAGGAGCGTTAAGAAGTATATATTTATTCTCTTTGGCACTTTTAACAGAACGTATCCTGAAAAGAAGCTTCTCAAGAATAGCAATTTTTTCATCTGAAAGGTACTTATTTCCTATGATGACAGCCTGACTTTTAAGTATTGTTGTAACCTCGCGCAGTCCATTTGTCATAAGGGTACTCCCCGAGCTTACTATATCGCATACAGCATCAGCAAGACCTATACCCGGAGCTATCTCAACGCTGCCGCTTATCTCTTCTATCGCGGCCTTTATTCCATTCTTTGACAGGTATTCCGAAAGAAGCCTTGGGTAACTTGTCGCTATCTTCCTGCCCCTGAAGTAATCAGGACCGGAATACCTATCCTCCTTTGGAATAGCAAGGCTCAACCGGCATTGTGCGAATCCAAGCTGTTCAAGTATAGCTACATCCTTGTTTTTTTCGAAGACCATATTTTCGCCGAGGATGCCGATATCGGCAACCTGTTGCTCAACATACTGGGGAATGTCATCATCCCTTAGGAAGAGTATCTCAACAGGGAAATTTCTTGCTTTTGTTTTCAACACGCCGTTCCCGTTTGAAAATTTGATGCCACACTCCTCAAGCAGCTTGTGAGAATTCTCACTAAGCCTTCCGTTCTTTTGAATTGCAATTTTTAGTTCAGTCATTTCTGTTTAAATTAAAAAACCCGTCTGCTTTTTTTCAGACGGGTCTATAATATTTGTTTTTATTACACATATCATTATCTCCTCGCCTGAGAGCAAGTATGAAAATGATGATGATGTAACATGTTTAAAGACATTTCTTATAAATTTAAGCACAAAACTAGGTAAAAAATCAATAAAAGCTATAAAAAACCTGATTTTTTTAAATTCCTGCTGCAACAAGATCACCCACCTCAGAGGTTGAGTAGCCCATTTTACCTGCGCCAAGGTCTTTAATTTTATTGGCAGTGACATCCATAACAGCATTCTCAATGGCGTTGGCAGCCTTATCTTCACCGAGATGCTCAAGCATCATCGCACCACATGATATTGCTGCAAGCGGGTTAATTATATTCATACCTGTGTATTTGGGTGCAGATCCGCCTATAGGTTCGAACATAGAGACTCCTTCGGGATTAATATTACCTCCGGCTGCTATACCCATGCCTCCCTGGGTTATTGCACCGAGGTCTGTTATTATATCTCCGAACATGTTACTTGTAACGATAACATCAAACCATTCCGGATTTTTGATCATCCACATGCATGTTGCATCGACATGGTAGTATTCGCGTTTTATCTCCGGGAATGAAGCCTGGCCCATCTCATTAAAAGCCCTTTCCCAGAGGTCGAAGACATAGGTTAGCACATTTGTCTTACCGCAGAGGGCAAGTGTATTCTTTTTATTTCTTTTCCTGGTATAATCGAAAGCATATTTCAGGCAGCGGTCAACCTGCATTCTTGTATAGATCATGTTCTGTATCGCCACTTCACCGGGGGTGCCTTTCATTGTGACACCACCGCTGCCTGTATAAACATCGCCTGTATTCTCTCTCACAACAACATAATCAATATGTTCAGGCCCCTTATCCTTAAGCGGGGTGTTGACTCCCGGGTAAAGCTTTACCGGACGCAGATTTATATATTGATCCAGTTCAAAACGCAGTCTGAGGAGGATGCCTTTTTCAAGAATACCTGGTTTTACATCAGGATGTCCTATTGCTCCAAGCAAAATGGAGTCGAACTTTCTAAGCTGATCCGGCGCTGAATCAGGCAGGATCTCTCCGGTCCTGAGATATCTTTCACCGCCAAAATCAAATTCTTCATAGCTCATCTTGAAACCATATTTTGAAGCTGCGGCATTGAGGACTTTTTTACTTTCCCTTACCACTTCAGGTCCGGTACCGTCGCCCGGTATTACTGCGATGTTGTAGTTTTTACTCATAGTGAATTTTATGCTGGGTTATCAATTAATATTTCGTTCTTACCGTTAATAACTATTTTATGTTCGCTGTTGTCAACAATATTGAGCATTTTCTCAGTCGCCTTGATAGCTGATTCAGTCTGGTCGGCATCAAGTCCTTTTGTCCTGAATTCCTTCCCGTTCAGATTCCAGGTGATAGTCGTTTCAACAAGGGCATCTGTCTTGCCTCCCGGAGGGATAGACACCTGATAATCAATAAGATTAGGCAGGGTCTTATTCAGTCTCTCGTAGATCAGTCTCAGAGCTTTCATAAAAGCATCGTACTGTCCGTCGCCTGACGAGGTCTCCTGATACAGGTTCCCTTCTATCTCTATCTGGACGCTGGCAGATGGTTTCAATCCGAAGGATAATGAGAGTGAGTAGTTCTTTATGAAGATCTTATAGTCGGAAGTATCGTTTCCGAGGACATCGGAAATTATGAAAGGGAGATCTTCTGTTGTCACATTTTCTTTCTTGTCTCCGAGTTCGATCACTCTTTGGGTTATCTTATCAATAGAATCTGCGCTCAAAGAGAGGCCGAACTCTTCGAGATTCTTTCGTATTGTTGCTTTACCCGATTGTTTTCCGAGTGCATATTTCCTTTTTCTTCCGAAGCGCTCAGGAAGAAGGTTGTTGAAATATAGTTTATCCTTGCTGTCGCCGTCAGCATGAACTCCGGAGGTCTGTGTAAAGACATTTTCCCCGATGACAGGTTTGTTGACGGGGATCCGTATTCCGCTGTAGGTTTCGACTATCTTACTGACCTTTGTAATTTCGAATTCATTTACTCCTGTCTCTGCCTTCAGCTGGTCATGCAGTATCCCTATCACGCTTGACAAAGGAGCATTGCCTGCTCTTTCGCCCATACCGTTAACAGTTGCATGAACACCTTTAATACCGGCTCTTACAGCTGAATATATGTTAGCAACGGCAAGATCATAATCATTATGAGGATGGAAATCAAAGTGATGATCCGGATAACGGTCTGTGATCTTTTTACAGAATTCGTATGTCAGATCGGGATTAAGTATACCAAGGGTATCAGGAAGCATAAACCTTTCAACCTTATCATCCTTAAGCGAATCGATCATAAAAAAGACATAATCCTCAGAATGTATCATGCCGTTTGACCAGTCTTCAAGGTATATGTTTACGTCCATGTCGTACTGCCCGGCCTTTCTGATTATATCCTTAATATCATTCACATGTTGTTCAGGAGTCTTTCTCAGTTGTTTTTCGAGATGACGCAGTGATCCCTTGCAGAGGAGATTCACGACCAATGCGCCTGCATCCTTTATCCATTTCAGGGATACATCACCATCAACAAAACCCAGGACTTCTATTTTCCGGTGAAGGTTATTATGCCTTGCCCAGTCTGTTATCTGTTTTATTGCTTCGAATTCACCTTTCGATACACGTGCTGAGGCTATCTCTATCCGGTCAACCTTCAGTTCCTTAAGCAGGAGCCTGGCTATATGCAGCTTCTCAAAGGGAGAGTAGGAGACACCCTGTGTCTGTTCCCCGTCCCTGAGGGTTGTATCCATTATTTCGACTCTCATTTCTTAAGTGTGTTTCTTAATTCGTAGGCTGTTATAATATTCCTTATACCAAGAAGGTAATCGATATCATCAAGACCTTTCATCAGGCACTCTTTCTTATATTGATTGATCTCAAAGCTTTCAGATTCACCTGTTCCCGGTAAAGAAATCAGTTGTTGTCCGAGATCAATCCTGACAATTGTCCCCGGATCTTTCCCTATAAGTTCAAAAAGATGGTTAAGGAACTTATCAGACACAATAACAGGAAGAAATCCGTTATTAAGCGAATTATTCCTGAAGATATCTGCAAAGAAGCTTGATACGACGGCCCTGAATCCATAATCGGCAAGAGCCCATACGGCATGTTCACGGCTTGATCCGCTGCCAAAATTCTTACCTGCAACAAGTATCCGGCCACTGTAAGCGGGATTATTAAGGACGAAGCTGTCAATCTTATTGCCCTTTTTATCATAGCGCCAGTCGCGAAACAGGTTCTCGCCGAAGCCTTCCCTTGTTGTAGCACTCAGGAACCTTGCAGGTATTATCTGGTCGGTATCTACATTCTCAAGCTGCAGCGGTACGCAGGTAGTTTCAAGTATTTCGAATTTCTCTTTTGCCATAACAGACTAATTGTTAATTATTTAACAGATCCCTTGGGTCGCTTATTTTTCCGGTAACTGCAGCAGCTGCTGCTGTAAGCGGACTCGCGAGCAATGTTCTTGCTCCCGGGCCCTGTCTTCCTTCAAAATTCCTGTTGGAAGTGGAGACAGCATACTTTCCGGAAGGGATCTTATCTTCGTTCATTGCCAGGCATGATGAACAACCGGGCTGCCGCAGCTCAAAACCAGCTTTTTTTAATGTATCGGCTATTCCTTCGCTTATTGCCTGCTGTTCCACCTTCTTTGAGCCGGGGACTATCAGGGCAGTTATTTCAGGGGCTTTCTTTCTTCCCTTTACAAGTTCAGCAAAAGCCCTGAGATCTTCAATCCTTCCGTTCGTACAGCTACCTACAAAGACGTAATCAACAGGGTGGCCCAGTATTTTTTCTCCGGGTTTAAAGCCCATATAATCAAGTGATTTCAGGAATGCTGCATTATCCTCTTTGTTCTTTGCCGATCCAGGGATAGACTCGTCAACAGCCATCCCCATTCCGGGATTGGTGCCGTATGTTATCATAGGCTGTATTTTTCCGGCATCAAATTCCTTCTCAGAATCGAATTTTGCATCGTTGTCTGTTTTCAGCAGCATCCAGTTCTTAACGAGTGAATTGAAATCAGGTTTATGATTTGCCGGGACTACTTCCGCCAGGTATTCGAATGTAGTCATGTCAGGAGCTATCAGCCCTCCGCGGGCTCCCATTTCAATGCTCATGTTACATACTGTCATCCTGCCTTCCATGCTCAGAGACTCGATTGCAGAGCCGCTGAATTCGATGAAATAGCCTGTTGCACCTCCTGCTGACAGCTGTGATATTATGTACAGGATGATGTCTTTTGCCGTGACCCCTTTTTGCAGTCTGCCATTTACTCTTATCCTCATCCTTTTTGGTTTGGGTTGGATGATGCACTGGCTGGCAAGAACCATCTCTACTTCGCTTGTTCCAATTCCAAAGGCAACAGTGCCGAAGGCCCCGTGAGTAGATGTGTGACTGTCACCACAGACTATTGTCATTCCGGGTAATGTGTACCCGAGTTCCGGGCCGACAACATGAACTATACCGTTTTTCGGATTGTTGATGCCGAAGTATTCAATATTGAATTCTTTGCAGTTCTTCTCAAGAGTCTCCACCTGATGCCTGGATACTTCATCCTTAATTGGCTTGTCCTGTTCCCTTGTCGGAATATTATGATCGGCAGTTGCAAGTGTCCTGGAGGGCCTGTACACCTGCAGTTTCCTTCTTCTCAATCCGTCGAAAGCCTGAGGACTTGTTACTTCATGTATAAAATGGCGGTCGATATACAGAACGTCAGGTCCCCCCTTTATTGATTGGACCACATGACTATCCCATATCTTGTCAAAAAGTGTTTTTGGTTCCATACAAATTTACATCGTGTTATGAAGAGCTATTTTATCTTCGATATAGCATCTATAAATGCTTCAACTGAAGCTGTTACAATATCTGTGTGTGTTCCGAAGCCGTAGAAGATCTTACCGTCATGATCAATCTGGATATGCACCTTCCCGAAGTCGTCGCTTCCTTTAGTAATTGCCTGGACAAGAAACTCTTCCAGGTGCACGGTCTTGCTTATAAGGTGCTTGACAGCTGTAAAGGCGGCATCAATAGGGCCGTTGCCTGCAGCAGTCGATGTGTGGACCTCTCCGTTGACCCTGAGGCCCACTGTGGCTACCGGGACAGTTGATTTACCGCATGTTACCTGGAGAAGTTCAAGCTTAAGGGATTTTTCTCCCTGGGATACTTCACCTGTCAGCAATCTGATATCTTCATCGTTCACCTCTTTCTTTTTGTCTGCCATTATAAGGAAGCGCTGGTAAATATCATCAAGAGCTTCCTTGTCGTAGTTGAAGCCCAGCAGCTGAAGACGATGGTTCAGTGCAGCCCTGCCGCTCCTGGCAGTAAGTATTATTGATGATTCCCTTATTCCCACTTCCTGCGGGTCAATGATCTCATAGTTCTCACGGTTTTTCAGAACGCCGTCCTGATGGATGCCTGATGAATGGGCGAATGCATTCCTGCCAACTATAGCTTTGTTGGCCTGAACCGGCATACTCATTAATGTTGATACAAGCCTGCTTGTCGAATAGATAAGCTTGGAATTGATATCGGTTTTAAGATTCAGGTTATGATGACTTTTGATTATCATCGCCACCTCTTCCAATGATGTATTACCTGCTCTTTCGCCAATACCGTTCATAGTGACCTCAACCTGCCTGGCACCATTTATTATTCCCATCATTGTATTTGCTGTTGCCATGCCCAGATCATTGTGGCAGTGTGTTGAGATTACAGCCTTATCAATGTTGGGGACATTTTCCTTCAGATACCTGATCTTTGCTCCATATTCCTCAGGGAGGCAATAGCCGGTTGTGTCGGGGATATTGACAACTGTGGCACCCGCCTTTATAACTGCTTCAATTACCCGGGCCAGGTATTCATTTTCGCTCCTTCCTGCGTCCTCGGCATAGAATTCGACATCGTCAACAAATTTACGGGCGTATTTCACGGCATCAACAGCCCTGTTTATTATCTCTTCGGGTGTCGTTTTTATCTTATACTTGATATGATAGGGAGATGTGCCGATGCCTGTGTGTATCCTTTTCTTTTTAGCATACTGAAGAGCTTCGGCAGCAACATCAATATCTTTTTTAACTGCTCTTGTAAGTGCGCAAATTACCGGATTTGAGACGACCTTCGAGATTTCAACAACTGAATTGAAATCTCCGGGGCTCGATATCGGGAATCCGGCTTCAATCACATCAACGCCAAGAGCTTCAAGTGCTTCAGCTACCTGAATTTTTTCAATTGTGTTCAGCTGACATCCGGGCACCTGTTCGCCATCTCTCAGGGTAGTGTCGAAAATTGAAACCTTTTCTTCCATCTTTTTCTTATTATTTTGCATTTATTTCTTTATTACGGGTCTCAGTTTCCTCACCGCACTACCCGTTTTCCATATCTCTGAATTTCCCAGCGCCTTCAGTTCAACATCGAGTTTTTCCTTATAGTCAGGGGTTCCTGTCGATTCCAGTACTCTTACGCATTCCTCACCTGATTGAACTTTCTTATACAGTTCCTTGAAAACAGGGAGTGTCGCATTCATGAATTTCGGCCGCCAGTCAAGCGCTCCGCGCTGTGCTGTTGCACTGCAGTTCCTGTACATCCAGTCCATCCCGTTCTCGTCTACAAGACGGATAAGGCTTTGAGTAAGTTCTTCAACAGTCTCATTAAACGCTTCAGATGGGGAGTGTCCGTTTTCCCTTAGTACCTGGTACTGAGCATCCATAATACCGGCAAGGGCACCCATAAGGACACCACGTTCTCCTGTCAGATCACTGAAAACCTCATTTTCAAACGTCGTCGGGAAAAGATAGCCTGACCCGATTGCTATACCAATTGCAATTGTACGTTCTTCAGCACGACCTGTAAAATCCTGGAAAACTGAATAACTTGTATTGATTCCGGCTCCTGCAAGAAAATTTCTTCTGACACTGGTCCCCGATCCTTTGGGAGCACACAGTATAACATCGACATAATCCGGAGGAATTACACCAGTGTGTGTCTTATATGTAATAGAAAATCCATGGGAGAAATAGAGGGCATCACCCTTTTTAAGTCCGGCTTTTACAACGGGCCATAGGATGCGTTGTGCAGCATCTGATACGAGGTACTGTATTATTGTGCCTTTTTTTACAGCTTCTTCAACCGGGAATAAGGTCTCTCCCGGAACGAAACCATCCTTAACTGCTTTGTCCCAGTCACTCTTGAATTCAGGAGCCTGGCCAATTATAACATTTATACCGTTCTCTTTCATATTCAATGCCTGTGCAGGTCCCTGGACACCGTAACCAATTACTGCAACAATTTCATTTTTAAGAACTTCGCGTGCTTTTGAAAGAGGAAATTCTTCTCTTGTAACTACATCTTCAAGTACTCCGCCGAAATCTATTTTAGCCATGATTTTAAATTTTAGTTTATTTTGATATAATGGTTAATTTTTCTCAAAAGGTTCAATATTTTCATCCCCGTATCTTTCTGCCCCGTCCATTTCCATCAGGTAAGCATTAAGCTCCTTGACCTGTTTGGTGACAGCCACTCTTCCGGAACGGACGAACTGAAGGATGCCGTAAGGTTCAAGCTGGTTCAGCAGATCGTTTATCTCTGTTTTATGTCCCGTTTTTTCAATTACAGTATACTCAGGAGAAACAACAAGTATCCTGGCATGATGATTTCTTACTATACTGTCAATTATGTTACCAGACATCAAACCGGTTGTCTTAACCTTATACAGTGCAATTTCCTGGTAAATGATTTCATCTGAAGAATGGACAAAAACCTTTAGCACATCCACAAGCTTCTCCATCTGCTTAGCCACTTTTCTGACCATATCGGGTGATGCCTTTACAACGAGGGTGAGCAGTTGAACACCTTTTACTGCTGATTCTGAAGCTGTAATACTTTCAATATTTATCTGCCTCCTTGTCAGGATTATTGTTATCTGGTTGAGTATACCGATATGATCCTCGCTGAATAATGATATTGTAAATTCCTGTTTTCCCATTTTAGCCTTTATAATTAAGTGTCACATCAGATACTGAAGCACCGGGTTCTATCATTGGCAGAACGTTACCTTCCTTTTCAATTGAAATGTCAAGTATGAAAGGACCCTCTGCGTCCAGCATCTGCTGGAGTGCTTCCTTTAATTCTTCCCTTTCGGAAATGCTTCTTGCAGGGATCCCGTAGCCCTGTGCAATAATCTTGAAATCAGGGTTAACCAGCTCTGTTGATGCATATCTCTTGTTGAAGAACATATCCTGCCACTGACGTACCATTCCAAGAAATCCGTTGTTGAGAATGATAATCTTGACAGGTATACCATAGTGCATGATTGTTCCCAGTTCCTGTATTGTCATCTGGAAGCCTCCGTCGCCGGTGAAACCGATTACCTGTTTGTCGGGTTGCCCTATCTTTGCTCCAACTGATGCCGGCAGTCCGAATCCCATTGTTCCCATACCCCCTGATGTTACAAAGCTTCCCGGTGATAAAAACCTGTAGTAACGGGCTGCTGACATCTGGTTCTGGCCTACATCAGTTACAATTATGGCGTTGCCGTTTGTCAGTTCTGAAACAAGCCTTACAACTTCACCCATTCTTATTGCACCTGCTTCAGGTCTTGTCTCAGATTTTATTACTTTATCATATTCTATCTTGTCGCATATTCTGAATTCCCTGATCCATGATTCATAGGATTTCTCGCTTACAAGGGGTATAAGATACTGTAGAACCTCTCTGGCGTCATTATGTATCTCCAGATCGACCTGAACATTCTTGTTTATTTCTGCTTCATCGATCTCTATATGTATTATCCTTGCTTTTTTTGCATATTTTTTCAGGTTTCCTGTTACCCTGTCATCAAAGCGCATGCCTATAGCGATTATAAGGTCGGCCTCATTTGTCATCAGGTTAGGGCCATAGTTTCCGTGCATCCCCAGGAAACCGGCATAGAGTCTGTGGTCACAGGGGAATGATGAAAGTCCGAGCAAGGTTACTGCTACAGGTATTCCTGTTTTTTCGGCAAATGTTCTCAGCTCTTTCTCAGCTCCTGATATCAGGATCCCGTGGCCGGCCAGTATCAGGGGCTTTTCTGCATGATTTATCATTATTGCTGCAGATTCGATAGCTTTCTTTCTGAGTGGGAGGTGGGGGTTATAGCTTCTCAGGTAAGTACATTTCTTATATCTGAAAAGCAGCTTGTCGAACTGGGCATCTTTTGTTATATCAATCAGGACAGGACCCGGTCTTCCTGTCTTTGCTATATAGAATGCCCTGGCTATAGTGCCGGGGATATCCTGTGCTTTCTTGACCTGGCAGTTCCATTTCGTTACCGGCATTGAGACACCCAGGATATCAGTCTCCTGAAAAGCATCAGTACCTATAAGCCCTGATACAACCTGTGCAGTGATAAAGACCATTGGCACTGAGTCGAGATAAGCATTGGCTATACCTGTTATAAGATTTGTAGCTCCGGGGCCTGATGTTGCAAAACAAATACCGGGCTTCCCTGTAACCATTGAATATGACTGAGCTGCATGAGCAGCTCCCTGTTCATGGCGGGTAAGGATATGTCTGAGCTTGTCGGAATAATCGAGCAGCTTATCGTAAACAGGCATGATTGCTCCACCGGGGTAGCCGAATATAGTATCAACACCTTCTTCCACCAGGCATTTCAGTATCGCTTCAGCTCCTGTAATATTTTCCAATCCATTAATATGGATCTCTGCCTGTTTCGTTTCATGTTGTTCTTTCATACCTCTTCCTTTGTTGTTTTTCTATAGTTGTTTGTTTTATTGTTTAACCACGTAGTTTCACCCCCTTCCTAACCTACCCCCAGGGGGGCAGGAACTCATTCGTGGCAGGTTATAAACTCACTGCTCACACCATCCTGCACCTTGCACCATGCACCCTGCACCCTGGATTTCACCCCCTTCCTGGCTTTCCCCCAGGGGGGCAGGAAGGCATTTGTTCCGGGTTATAAAACTCACTACTCACCGCTCACCAATCTACACCCTGCAAAACATCCCCCTAGCCGCTCCCGCCTAAGCGGGATCTTCGTTTCACTCCGACCTTCAAAGGGGGAATCTGAAGATTTGCTGCTCACCTCTCACCTCTCTCTGCTATATAACCCTTACCGCTCCCTTATCTGCCGAAGTAACCGTTGCGGCATAAGCTCTCAGCGAAGCAGGGATTTCCCTGTTCCTTTCTTTCGGCCTGAAAGCTTTGTCGCCAAAGGCTTCTTCTTCTTTTCTTCTTTTATTCAGTTCTGTTTCTGATAGTTTTACATTTATCTTTCTTTCTGAGATATTTATCTCAATTGTATCGCCAGTTTTAATTAGCGCTATTGCTCCTCCGGCTGCAGCCTCAGGTGAAACATGTCCTATTGACAGTCCTGATGTACCTCCGGAAAATCTCCCATCTGTTATCAGGGCGCATTTTGTTCCAAGGCCTTTTGATTTCAGGTAGGATGTAGGGTAGAGCATTTCCTGCATACCCGGTCCGCCTTTTGGTCCTTCAAATTTTATTACAACGATATCTCCTGCAACGATCTTTCCCCCGAGGATACCTTCGGCAGCTTCTTCCTGTGATTCAAAGACAACCGCTTTTCCTGAGAAGGAAAAAAGCGATGGGTCAACACCTGCAGTTTTTACTATACAACCGTTCATGGCAATGTTGCCATAAAGGACAGCGAGGCCTCCGTCTTTATTATAAGGGTGCTTCAGATCTCTTATGCATCCTTTTTCCCTGTCAGTATCAAGTTCTTTGTACATTGTATCATGCGAACCCATGACAAGGTTGATCTTCATCGATGGTGCGCTCCTGTAAAAATCAAAAGCTTCAGGCCTGGCAGTGCCTCCCAGTATATCCCAGTCGGCTATTGCTTCCCTGAGTGTCATATAATCAACACGCCTTACAGATGTATCTAGAAGATTGCTTCGGCTCAGTTCACCCATTATTGCCATTATACCTCCTGCCCTGTTAACATCCTGGAGATGGTAGTCTGAACTGGGAGCCACTTTGCAGATATTCGGGATTTTTTTTGAAAGAGCATCAATATCCTTCATTGTGAAATCGACACCGGCTTCCTGTGCAAGGGCGAGAAGATGGAGCACAGTATTCGTCGAACCGCCCATTGCTATATCTACCGACATTGCATTGACGAATGCTTTTTTTGAAGCAATTGATCTTGGAAGGACACTGTTGTCACCCTCGGAATAATATTTATTTGCAAGCTCAACTATAAGATTTGCAGCATTATTAAAAAGCTTCATCCGGTTGGCGTGGGTTGCAAGGATTGTCCCGTTACCCGGTAAGGCCAGTCCGAGAGCTTCGCTGAGGCAGTTCATTGAATTAGCCGTAAACATACCCGCGCATGAGCCGCAGGTCGGACAGGCAAGTTTCTCTCTTTCATGCAGGTCCTCATCACTTATTGAATCATCCCCTCCGTAGACCATCTGATCGACAAGATTGAAATATTTATCTTTGTAAAGGCCTGCCTCCATAGGGCCTCCGGAAACGAAAACAACAGGGATATTAAGTCTCAGGGCAGCCATCATCATACCGGGAGTTATCTTATCGCAGTTGCTTATGCATATCATAGCATCGACGCAATGCGCATTGCATACATATTCGACGCTGTCGGCGATCAGTTCCCTCGATGGGAGGGAATAAAGCATTCCTGTATGGCCCATTGCGATTCCGTCATCAATTGCTATTGTGTTGAATTCGGGGGCGAAACAGCCGTGCTTTTCAATCTCCTTCTTTACAATCTGCCCTATTTCATGAAGGTGAACATGACCCGGGACAAACTGCGAAAATGAGTTTACAACTGCGATTATCGGTTTGCCAAAATGTTCTTCCTTCATCCCGTTGGCACGCCAAAGGCTTCTTGCCCCGGACATAGTCCTGTCGGTAACTGTCTTGAAACTTCTTAATTGGTTCTTCATAATTGAAATTCTGTTAAAAAAAAAGCTCTCCGTTCATCCGGAAAGCTTTTATATATCTTAATTTTTTATATATCACTCCCGGATCAGGTGCAGGGCACGAGAATAAGGACGAGAGCAATAATGGCTATTAATGTGGTATTCACTTTTTATTTTAATTGAAGTGACAAAGGTACTCATTAATTTAAATTATCAAAGGGAAAACACAATTTTCTTTAAAATAATTAATGCAATGTAGTCGGATAATCATACATTGTCTATTTTATGTCTGAATATCAGTCAGTTAACATTATTTATCGAGTCTGGTAAGATATTTAGTTTCTTTTTTATAAAGGCGCTATGGAATTTACCTGTTTTTTAAGTTTCCCGCAGATCCCGCAGGTAGAAGAATGTATGCAAGTCATGCGGTCATGCGGTCATGCGGTCATGCGGTCTTCGGACTCCGGTCTCCGGCCTCCCAATAACATTCCTCTTTCCTGAAAGTAATTCTAGTAATGACCATCGATTTTCCTTAAAAAATAGCTATCATTCCATTAAATTTTAGTAACTTATGAAGATATTATTTCAAGGAAATGAAAACTCCCGGAAAGACTCTGTTCTGCGGATTTTTATTGCTGGCCTTTCTGATTATTTCAGGAACTTCATCACCACACAAAAAGAACGGGAGGTCTTCTCTGAGTTATGATGGACTTGTTACCGTTCCCGGATTGACCGATAGTGTTTTTGTCTACACAGATGAAAGAGGGATGCCTCATATCTATGCTGATAATGAGCATGATCTCTATCTTGCTGCCGGTTTTGTTTCTTCAAGGGAAAGACTATGGCAAATGGATCTTATAAGACGTAGTTGTTCAGGAAGACTGGCTGAGATTTTCGGTAAAACCTTTCTGCAGAGTGATATTTTTACAAGAAGCCTCCGGATGAAAGAAAAATCAATGCTGATCCTTTCAGACGAAGACCCTGAGATTATAAAGTGCCTGCAGGCCTATACCGATGGTATAAATGCATACATAGCCTCTTCGGGACATGACCTGCCCCTCGAATTCAGGCTTCTTTCGTATACACCTGAACAGTGGACAATTGAAGACATTACATGTATAATCGGACTGCTGGGATGGAATATTGACTCAAAAAATCTCACATCAGAACTTTTTATTTACCAGGCAGCTCAGAAGCTTGGGAATGAAATGGCTTCTGAGTTAATACCGGACTGGAATGCAGATAGTAGTCTTGTTTATCCTGATTTTAAGATTAGCAACACCCTTATCTCGGGTGCAAGTTCTTTCATCTCGTCATCTGATCTTTTAAGCGATATTGGAATACCTGTCTTTTCAGCCAGCAACAACTGGGCTGTCTCAGGAGAAAGAAGCGTTACCGGTAAACCACTGCTGTCCAATGATATGCACCTCAGCCTCAGCAATCCGGGCATCTGGATGCACAAATGAATCAAAGGAAAAAGTAAAGTGGCTGGGTTATGAATTCCTTAAAGACTTTAACTCCGGCCCGGATCATTCACTGAGTCTTAAATGGTCTGGTTTTGATAAAAGTGATGAATTAAGATCGGTTTATATCCTTAACAGGGCAGAAGGCTGGGATGATTTCCGCTCAGCTCTTGAAACATTCCGATCCCTAAGTATGAATTGTGTCTATGCTGACGTTTATGGCAATATAGGGATGGTCGCCGCGGGAGGTATACCAATAAGAAAAGGGAACGGGATAATAATCCGGAACGGGGAAACCGATGAATATGACTGGAAGGGATATGTCCCTGCCGATCAGCTGCCATATAGCTTTAATCCTGCCGGAGGAACAGTTTCTTCAGCTAATAACAGGATAATTGACGATACGTACCCGTATTTTGTCAGTCAGAGTTTCGATCTTCCCTACCGGATAAACAGGATAAGAGAGATGCTTAATGAGAAAGAGCTATTCTCAACAGATGATTTTAAAATGATGCTGGCTGATAAGCATTCGGTTATGGCAAGATTATTGACACCTTACATCTTAAACCTCAGCGATTTTCGTGATGAATTGTCCACTTTGGAGAGGATGGCCCTTGATAGTCTTTCAGGTTGGGATTATAACATGGATCCAAACCATATAGCTCCATCGATACTTGAGTTTTTCAGAATAGATTTTAAGAGAAATCTCATTGCGGATGAACTTGGAGAACTTTATGATAATATATGGGATCTGGCTGCCGAAAACCTTGTTTACCGGATGCTTATAAATGGTACTAACAGATGGGTTGATGATAAAAATACCCCTGAAAATGAAACCCTCGGCGACATAGTGATGAAAAGCTTTAAAGACTGCATCAGGGCATTGGAATCCAAACACGGAAGAGATCTGCAAAACTGGCGTTGGGGCAGGATCCATACAATTACTTTGATGCATCCTCTGGGTTCAGTCAGGGTACTGGATTTATTTTTTCACCTTAATTCAGAAAAATATGAGATCGGGGGAAGTGATTTCACTGTCTGTCCGTACTTTTCATTTCAGCCGGGGTTTAAAGCAAACCTGGGAGCATCAGAAAGATATATAATGAATACCGCAAACTGGGATGAGTCATTTTCTGTCATGCCGGGAGGTGCTTCAGGTGTTCCCGGAAGTGAATATTATCTTTCACAATTCCGGCCCTATATTGCCGGGGACTTCTATAAGGAACCTTTTTCGGATGATGCAGTGCGCAGTTCGGCAGTGCATAAAATGATACTTGTCTCAGGTAAATAAAATTGCCCCCTGCCCCCTAAAGGGGGTTCTCTAAATCCTGAATTTGCGAAAGTCCCGATTCAAAGGGATTAAAGGCCAGGTAAACAGAAGAAGGTTTCTGAGACAGCCTTATCTCAGGAAGTGATATTGTTTTGTCATTAAGATTACATTGATTATTTTTATAAGAAGTATTTATCTTTATTTATGAAGAAGAGATTCTTAATATCCCTTTTTGTTTTCAGCTTTTTGATATTGGCTCAGAATGGGAGGAGTCAGGATGAAAATAACTTCAGCATAGAGAAGATAATAAATTCTCAATGGACCTTCAATTATTTCCCTGAAGCAGCAGCAGAGAGCGGATATGAGTCACCAGGCTTTGACGACTATGGCTGGCCTGCCGTAAGCATTCCGCATACATGGAATACTTATGAGACAACAGGGGATGTCCATCCATTCATAAAACATACTTCTGAAACAGAAAATCCATACTGGTGGAACGGCTGGGGCTGGTATCGTAAGAAGTTCATTATCAATCCTGAATATGCCGGGAGGAAAATATTCGTTGTATTTGAAGGAGTGCAGAAATATTGTAAGGTATGGATCAATGGAAAATATCTTGGCGACCACAAGGGAGGTTATGGCCGTTTCGATTTCGATCTCACTGATAATCTTAACAAGGGTAAGGAGAATGTGCTGGCTGTTGCAGTCAGTAATACTCAGAATGACCGGTTCAGTATCCCTCCGATGCAGGCCGGCAGATTCAATGTCTATGGAGGAATATACAGGAGTGTTAAGCTTGTAATAAAAGACAGACTTTATATCCCTGTCCAGGGCTCATCGGAGCACGAAGGAGGGATGTTAATTACAACTCCCCGGGTGACTGAAAATTCGGCAGTGGTGAGGGTCAGGACCTGGGTAAAGAATGATCATCCCCAGGCAAAACCCAGCGTGCTGGTCACAACGATATATGATGCGTCAGGAAGGCCGCTGAAGTCAATGAAATCGAAATTCACTCTAAGCTCCGGTCAGTTATATCAGTTTGATCAGACTTTTAAACCTCTTGCAAAACCTCATCTATGGTCACCGGAGGATCCTTATCTGTATAAAATATCTTCCGAGCTCACTGAAGGAGGGAGGATAGCAGATTCATACACCTCTCCTCTGGCATTCAGATGGATCAGGTGGAATTATACTGAAAACAGCCTTTATCTTAACGGGAAGAAGATTGACCTTAAGGGTATTGAAAGCAGTGAGGAGTACCCATGGCTGGGGGGGGCTGTCCCGGAATGGATAACAGAATCGGATATCGAAAAACATGCGGTGGAGAAAAATTATAATCTGATCAAGACTCCTTATCCTGGCGCTCCTCATCTGTTTGATCTTGCAGACAGAAAAGGTTTTATGGTCATTGAAGAGACACCAAGCACAGGAAACCTGTCCTTCGCTCCTGATGTTCAGGAGAAACAGGTGAAGGAGATGATCAGGCGTGACCGTAATCACCCCTCAGTTATTTTCTGGAGTATGGGTAACGAGACTGACAATCCTGCTGATCCGCGTTTTGCATACGCAGAGGATACAACAAGGATTATCACATCGCGTAAGACTACAAATAATCAGGTAGTGCCATTTGCAATACATTCATACGAGAATATCCCGATCGATGTATCACAGAGGTTCCCTTCTGCAGGAGACAATGCACATTCTGCAGGTAACAGGCCGGCAGATGAAAAAATACAGTCAAGGATCCTTCTTGCATCATCTCATGAAAAGATTGAAGCCGACAGGGCTTCAGTTGTGATAATAACAGCCGATGTAGTTGATTCAGACGGTTATCATGTTGAAGGGGCTTCAAATACACTGAAATGGTCTGTGTCAGGTCCTGCTACGCTTGTCGGACCGGTCAGGTATGAATCAGCAACAACCAGCACAGATAAAACAGTCTTCCCCTGGTATACCCGGATGCCGGCATCAAATATAATAAGATCTTCAGGAGAAGCCGGTCTTATAACTGTTTACGTATCAGCCAGCGGTATCTCTTCAGGCATTATTGAAATAGAAGCAGAAAAAAATAAACCGGATAACTCCGTGGTAACAGAACCTGAACTAAGAAATGAGGGGAGGAAGGCTGTAACAAGACTTAAGTTCGGAGTTGACAGGATAGATGATATCCCTGTTGAGATACGGCAGACCAATACAGATATTGATTTCAGCACGGCTGAAGAAAAGGAATATCCTGCCATGCTCAGGGATTATCTGTTGAAGAACAACCCTGGTGTCGATTCAGCAACAATCGAATTCAGGGAACTTGTAAATCTGTTTGCGTCACAGATGCTTAACAATAAAGGCCGCCTTGTTGCATACGACTTTAATTTCAGTGTTGATCATTTCAATAACTGCCGTCTTATATCAGGGTACATCAATGCAACAAAACTTCCTCCTCTCTTTAAGGAAGGATTAAGGAAGTATTATGCCGATGCCATAATAAGTAAAGGCAATGAAAAGGATGCAGGTGATGAGATGAACTGGATGAACTGGATCCCGTCGGGGGGGATAGTTGTTGTCTCGCAGGATGCTGGTGGCCGGACCTGGCCCAGAGGTACAGTGATAACAAACAAGACAAGGCTGGAAGATCTGATTGCAGCTGTCCATCCGGTTTTTTCAAGATATAATAATGAAGCAAGGGAGAGGGCTCTGACTTTTGTCGGCAAGATGAATCCAAACGTCAAATCCGCGACAGTCAGGGAATTTGTAAATGGAACTGAGATTGAGAGAATAATTTATACTGCAGAAAAAGGCAAACCTGTCCTTATCCCTGAATTAAAATTCATTAGTCAGTAATACAATTATTTAAGAAGGGAAGATCAGACCAGGTCTATCTGTCTTTTCCCTCATCATATGAAAGATATCGGCCAGCAGCCTGAAATTCCTGCTGTTAACTTCTTTGACTGTCTCAGCGCCTTCCGCAACCGAATTGATTATATTTGATTCAGCTTTGTTAAGGGGTTCAATAACGATTGTCACACCATATTTGCCGGCAACGGAAGCGATTTTTTTACAGAGGCTTATGAACTGGTCCCTGCCTTCATTTACAGGGAATCCGTCAGGGATA
>CAYNRI010000020.1:34304-37992 GCA_964399575.1 uncultured Rikenellaceae bacterium | reverse complement strand
ATAATGGGTTGCAAAGAGTGTCTTGGCCCTTAGTTTGCTCTCGTGCAGATATTCAACAATTGCCCACGCGATTGAAATGCCATCATAAGTGCTTGTACCCCTTCCAATCTCGTCAAGCAGAATAAGGCTCCGTTCTGAGAGATTATTCAGAATGCTGGCCGTTTCGTTCATCTCGACCATGAATGTCGACTCCCCGAGACTTATATTGTCCGATGCCCCTACCCTTGTAAAGATTTTGTCAACAATGCCAATCCTGGCAGCCCGGGCAGGAACGTAACAGCCCACCTGAGCCATAAGTACAATCAGAGCTGTCTGCCTCAGCAGTGCGGATTTACCCGACATATTAGGACCTGTAAGAATTATTATCTGCTGGTCATCGCTATTAAGAACAAGGTCATTCGGGACATAGGATTCCCCTGCCGGCAGCTGTTTTTCGATTACAGGATGACGGCCATCGGATATATCAAGGATCATTGAATCCTCGGGTAATGGTCTGACATAATGGTTCTCAACAGAAATCATTGCAAATGATTGCAGACAGTCCATCCTGGCTACAACCATAGCATTAAGCTGTATAAGAGGAATATATTCCGTAATTGCCAGAACAAGTCCATTAAAGAGCTTCGTTTCAAGCTCAAGAATTTTTTCTTCAGCACCCAGTATCTTTTCCTCGTATTCCTTGAGCTCTTCAGTTATATACCTTTCAGCACTTACAAGCGTCTGCTTCCTTATCCATTCCGGCGGCACCTTGTCCTTGTGAGTGTTTCTCACTTCAATATAGTACCCAAAGATGTTATTATACCCAACCCTGAGTGATGATATCCCTGTTCTTATACTCTCCCTGTTCTGAAGGTCAGCAAGGTAATCCTTCCCGCTGTATTGGATAAGCCGCAATTCATCAAGCTCGGGAGAAACACCATGAGCTATAATATTCCCTCTGTTGATCTGAATGGGAGGATCGCTGTTAAGGTCATGATCAATTTTATCGGCAATGAATATACAGGGATTCAGCTGCTCTCCAAGCTTTACAAGGGGTATACAGCCACTGCCTTCACAAAGCTCCTTAAGCTTTCCGACAGCCCGGAGCGCTTTATTCAGTTGTCCGACTTCCCTTGGATTTATCCTGTTTACGGCGGCTTTTGATGCCAGCCTCTCAAGATCGCCTATCTGCCTCAGAAGGAGGGATATCTCATCCTTGAACATACCCTTCTCAACAAGGTGCTGAACTATATCAAGCCTTTCATTTATCGGTTGTATGTCCTTAAGCGGAAGAGAGAGCCATCTTTTAAGAAGCCTGCCTCCCATGGGCGACAGAGTCCTGTCCATTATATCTATAAGGGTCCTGGCTCCTTCGTATGGCGAATGAAAAAGTTCAAGGTTCCTGATAGTGAATTTATCAAGCCATACATATTTGTCTTCCTCGATCCTCGACAGTGTAGTAATATGCCCAAGCTGTTCGTGCTGAGTTATGTCAAGATAATATAGTATCGCTCCTGCTGCAATTATCCCATATGATAGGTTCTGAACACCGAAGCCTTTCAATGAGCTGGTCTCAAACTGCTTTAGCAAACGATCATTGGCAGCTTCAGGCGTGAAGATCCAGTCATCAAGCTTATAGGTGTAGAATTTCGTGCCGAAGCTTTCCAGAAATAGTTCCTTTTTCTTCTTCTCGTAAAGGACCTCTTTGGGCTGGAAATTATTCAGCAATTGATCAATATATTCAATTGTCCCCTCCGAAAGATAGAATTCTCCGGTTGAGATATCAAGGAAAGAAACACCCGCGATCTTTTTATCAATATGTATTGCAGCAAGGAAATTATTTTCCTTGTGCGACAATACATTATCGTTCATTGATACTCCCGGCGTTATAAGCTCTGTAATGCCTCTTTTTACGATTTTTTTGGCTAGTTTCGGATCCTCAAGCTGCTCACAGATTGCTACTCTCTGGCCCGCCCTTACAAGCTTTGGCAGATAGGTGTCAAGAGCATGATAAGGAAATCCGGCCAGCTCAACAAACGAAGCCGAACCGTTTGCCCTCCGGGTAAGAGTGATCCCCAGAATTTCAGAAGCTTTTATGGCGTCCTCCCCGAATGTCTCGTAAAAATCACCTACCCTGAATAACAATATCGCGTCAGGATGCTTGGACTTGACATTGTAGTACTGCTTCATCAGCGGTGTCTCGACATATTTCTGGTTTCCGGACATTTTATATTGCAGCCAGATTTTTTTCGGTCGTTAACAAAGATACAATTTTATGGAAGCAGGAGCTTCGTGCCAATGCAGATAAATATCATATTTTATATCCCGGTTTTTGACTATCTTGTATATTTATGCATCACATGAAAAAGATCCTTATTCTTGGCGCAGGACTGGTTGTAAAGCCTATGGTGGAATACCTTCTTGAACGCAGCTTAAGGGTTACCATAGCCACGACAACAAAGGAAAAAGCTGACAGGATGATAAACGGCAATCCAGACGGAACATCTGTCCGCTGGTCGACCGAAGAAACTGACACCCTTGAAAAACTTGTTAATGAGAATGATGTAATTGTATCATTTCTTCCTTACAAATACCATGTTCCTGTTGCAAAAAAATGCCTTAAATATAAAAAGCCTCTTGTTACAACATCCTATGTATCAGCTGAGATGCAGGCCCTCGATAAGGACGCCAGAGAAACCGGTATTCTTCTTCTGAATGAGATCGGCCTGGATCCGGGCATTGATCATATGACCGCCATGAAGATCATAGATCATATCCATGATTCGGGTGGCAGAGTGAGGGAATTCTACTCGCTTTGCGGTGCATTGTCTGCTCCTCAGTCTGCCGATAATCCCATGAGATATAAATTCTCCTGGAGCCCGAAGGGAGTTATCCAGGCAAGCCGTAATGGTGCAAAATATCTAAAGAAAGGCCGGGTTGTGGAAATTAAACCGATTGATCTCTTCAGAAACAGGTTCACATATAATTTCCCTCAGCTGGGGCCCCTTGAGGTATATCCTAACCGCGATTCGGCAGGTTATACAGACATATACGGGATTCCTGAAGCCCTTACTATGTACCGCGGAACCTTCAGATATAAAGGATGGTGCGAAACACTCGACGCCATGAAGCATCTTAATATGCTTGATGATACAAGGGCTGACTTTACAGGAATGGATTATGCCGGATTTCTTGCAACAGTTTCAGGAGTTGAAAAATCAGATATTAAAAAAGGAATAGCATTAAAACTCGGTTTAAATGAGAATTCGGATGCTTTGAGATCGCTGGAATGGCTGGGGTTTTTCAGTAATGAAAAACTGGACTGTTCTGTTACTTCTCCGTTTGAAATAACATCCGAAATAATGATAAGGAAAATGTCTCTTGGTCCTGATGACCAGGATGCTGTAATGATGCAGCATGTTTTCCTGGCTGAATATCCGGATGGCAGAAGGGAAGTAATTAAATCATCATTGATCGACTACGGATCACCTTCAGATAATACTGCAATTGCAAGAACTGTGGCATTACCGGCTTCGATTGCAGTTAAGATGATCCTTGACGGCAAACTGGATCTTAGCGGAGTGCACAGGCCGGTTGTACCTCAGATCTACATACCTGTTATCGGGGAATTGAAAAAACTGAACATTTCGATGAATGAAGAATTCGGGCTGCCGGAGAGTGAAATGATTAAATGATTTCAATTTGAAAA
>CAYNRI010000020.1:25205-34204 GCA_964399575.1 uncultured Rikenellaceae bacterium | reverse complement strand
AAAACTTCATGTAGAATTCTTTTGTAAGATTCTTATACTCATCGGTAAAATCGTGCCGCCTTCCAGACTCTATCGTAAGGAAATGTTCCACTATTTCCTGTCTTGTCCGGGAAAAGGTAAGGATCAGCCTCCTGATAACACTCGTTGGTAAAGATTTGATCTTTATTATCTTAATGCAGAACAACCCGTAAACTGAGGCTTCAGCAATAAAGATATTACCTTCGGCATAAGGCATAATAACCTGCAGCTTCCCATTGTCAGCCAATAACCTTGTAACTCCTTTAAGCAACTCATTTACAGTCAGACTTAAGTTATGTCTCGATGCAGCTTTTGCCGGATCAGGATTCTTCAACGAATCCCTGAAGTACGGAGGATTACTTACGATGAGGTCGAATTTCAAATTTTCCGGATTGAAATCCTGCAGGGATGAATTCAGGATATTAATCCTCTTTTGCCATTTACTGTCAGCGATATTCATGTATGCCTGCTCAAATGAATCCTTATCAGGCTCTATTGCAGTTATCTGCGCCTGACACCTCTGGGCAAGCATGAGCGCTATGAGTCCGGTCCCGGTACCGATATCCAGAATCCTGTCCGCACCCTCAGTATCCGCCGAAGCACCGAGCAGTACACCATCAGTGCCCACTTTAAATGCACAGCGGTCCTGGTTAATTGTAAACTGCTTGAAAATGAAATAATTATTTGACATTACACTGCTCAGAATTTTTCATTAACCCCAAGCCCGAAAAGAGCAAAATCATATTTCACCGGATCTTCTCTGTCAAAGCTTCGAAGGACCCTGTCAAGCTCTTTAACTGATTTTGAATCATTCTGTTTCCTTTTAAGCAAACCCAGTTTCCTTGCAACATTACCTGAATGCACATCAAGAGGACATGAAAGTATTGAAGGTTCAATTGATTTCCAGATTCCGAAATCAACGCCCCTGTTGTCTTTTCGCACCATCCATCTCAGATACATGTTTATCTTTTTTGCCGCCGATCCCTTGAAGGGATCTGAAACATGTCTTTCAGTCCTTTTCTCGTGCGGCAGCTCAAAGAATATCTTGTGCAATTCATGTATCGCAGGCTGAAGGGAATCCGATGTTTTATGGGTCTCAAATATTTTTTCAAGCCCTCCCCTGTTCCTGTAAATATGACGGAGAGCTTTCAGAAAATAAGCAAAATCAACCTTATTGAATGTCCTGTGTACAAATCTTATGGCTTGATCCAGTTCGCAATCGCTCGAATTCAATATGAATTCAAAAGGTGAATCATCAAGGATCTTCATCATCCTGACAGAATTCCTCAGTATCATCTTACGGTTCCCCCAGGCGATCGCAGCAGCAAGGAACCCTGATATTTCAATATCTTCTTTTCTTGTGTAAAGGTGCGGGATGCTGATGGGATCATCCTCAATAAATGAAGGCCTGTTGTAGAGATCAGCCTTCTCGTCTAAAAAATCCTTCAGCTCAGTTTTTTTTAACCGCATATGTATCCTTTGACAGTTAACTGATTATGTTTTATGAAATTGATTATCGCACATAATTTAAAAAAGAAGATGCGATTTCTGAAAGATATTATTCCTGTATTATCAGGCCGTCCTTTATCTGCAGGATCCGGTCCGACATATCAGCAAGCTGCCTGTCATGTGTTACAATGACGATTGTCTGGCCGAAGGTGTCCCTCAGCCTGAAAAACAGCTTATGAAGTTCGTTCTTGTTCTCACTGTCAAGATTGCCTGATGGTTCATCGGCGAGAATGACAGAGGGATCGTTTATCAAGGCCCTGGCAACAGCTACCCGCTGCTGTTCTCCTCCGCTAAGCTCCGATGGTTTATGTTCAAGTCTGTCGGTAAGATTCAGAAATCCCAGGAGCTCAACAGCTTTGGATTCAGCTTCAGCTTTGTTCTTCCCGGCAATATACGCCGGAATACAAACATTCTCAAGTGCCGTGAATTCCGGCAGCAACTGGTGAAACTGAAATACAAAACCAATATTTTTATTCCTGAAGGACGCAAGGGCTTTCCCTTTGAGTTTACTTATATCGGAACCATTATAATAAATAGTACCGTTGTCAGGCCTGTCAAGGGTTCCAATTATCTGCAGCAATGTCGTTTTCCCGGCACCGCTGGCTCCTACAATTGAAACAACTTCTTTATTCTTGATCTCAAGATCTATGCCCTTAAGAACCTTCAGATCCCCGAATGCTTTTGTAATACCTGTTGTTCTGATCATATTTGTTTACCGTCAAAAGACAATAATCGGCAGGCTGGCTGTCTTAAGAAAGTGCCTTTATTGATTTACTCGGGATAATCATATCTGTAGTCATCAGGCACTTCATTGTTGTCTTTTTTCCCCGGCTCTGTAATATCTTTTACTTCTTTCTGAAGATTATCAGCTATCTCATCAGCATCCTTCTGAAAACCCTCGGCAACCTGTTTTGCATCATTCTGGATAGAATCAGTGAATTCGTTCAGGTTGCTTTTAATATTTCCCGACACTTCCTCGACATCCTTTGTCAGATCACTGGCAAGATCCGTGACATCTTTCTTGATGTTATCCGTGACTTCATTGAAATCTTTCCTTATATCCTTTGTACTGGTCTCAATCTCCCGTTTTATATCATCAGTGGCTTTTCTGAAATCACGCATCCCCTTCCCAAAGCTCTTCGCTATTTCAGGAAGTTTATCCGCACCGAAAAGAACAAGTATCACCAGAATTATAACAAGTATCTCCTGTCCACTCATAAAATTCTATTGTTTGAATTTTTCAGGTTGTAAAGTTAGTAAAGATTCAGGATATCCAGCAATCAATTGTGTTTTCCAGCAAAACAAAAGCTGATACAGAACAATTTTCTGGATCAGCCTTTGAATAAGATTATTTAATATGAATTGTCAGGATTTAATACCTTTTTTCCTTGCAGTATCGTACACCAGCGAGCTTGCTATGAATATTGAGGAGTATGTTCCTACTACTATCCCTATGATCATTGCAAAAAGGAAACCTCTGATTGTCTCCCCTCCAAAGAAGAACATTACTATTAACACAAGTATCGATGTCATACCTGTATTAAGTGTACGGCTCAGTGTATCATTCATTGCCAGATTAATGACCTCATTAAGAGGACGTTTCCTGTGTAGAGGAAGAAACTCCCTCATCCTGTCATAGACAACAACTGTATCGTTGATTGAATATCCGATAACTGTAAGGATTGCAGCTATGAAGGATTGATCTATTTCCATGGTGAAGGGAAGCAGGCCCCATAATAATGAATAAATTCCAATCACTATTAATGTATCATGGGCCACAGCAGCAAATGCACCAAGTCCATATTGCCAGTTCTTGAACCTTATGAATATATATACGAACATGACAACAAGTGAAAAGAGCACAGCAAAAACAGCATTTCTCTTTGTGTCGCTTGCTATCGTAGGTCCTACTGTTTCTGAACTCCTTCTGTTCGTAGCAAGGAATTCTTCCTTCGTTACATCCGGCCCCAGCATATCCTTAAGACCTTCGTATAACTCAGTCTCAACTTCACTGTCAGCTCCGCTCTCATTGACCTTGTATTTCGTCATTATCCTTACCTGGTTATCGCTTCCGAATGTTACAACCTGGGGAGTCTCTCCGAAAACCGGTGTAAGTTTCTCCGCAATATCTGAAGTCCTGACACTATTATCAAACGCTACAACATAAGTTCTTCCCCCTGTAAAATCAATACCCTGACTCAGGCCTCTGGTAAAAAGTGAAATAATACCTATAACAGCCAGTGCTATTGAGATCCCATAGAAGATCTTTCTTTTACCCATGAAATCAATGTGGGTATTTTTAAGGATATTGGATGTGATCTTGATAGAGAAAGTCAGGCTTGCATTTCTTTTCAGCAGCCATTCATATATTAGTCGTGTTATATAGATCGCACTGAACAGAGAGGTGAAGATACCTATTACAAGTGTGGTGGCGAATCCCTTTATCGGACCTGTACCGAATACATACAGTATGATACCGGTCAGGAGAGTTGTTATATTGGAGTCCAGAATAGCTGAAAGAGATCCTTTATACCCGTCTGCTATTGCCAGTTTATATCCTTTCCCCGCTCGCAATTCCTCCCTGATCCTTTCATAGATCAGCACATTGGCATCGACAGACATGCCCATTGTAAGCACGATACCGGCGATACCTGGAAGTGTGAGAACGGCACCAAGAGATGTTGTTACCCCCATTAGCAGGAATATATTAGCCAGAAGGGCTACGTCAGCTATCGTCCCTGCACTCTTGCTGTAGTAGAATATCATATACAGCAGAACAATAAAGAATGAAATAATGAAAGATTTAAGTCCGGCATTTATCGCTTCCTTGCCAAGTGTCGGTCCGATAACTGTATCAGAAATTATCCTTGCAGGAGCAGGCATTTTTCCGGATCTCAGAATGTTAGCAAGGTCATTGGCCTCATCAATCGTGAAATCACCCGTGATCTGGGTGCTGCCTCCGGAGATCTCTGACTCGACCCTCGGATAAGAGCGGACGTATCCGTCAAGCACAACTGCTATACAACGGCCGATATTCTCACGGGTCATTCTTTGCCATATCTTGGCTCCCTCGGTATTCATATTGAAATCTACCTGGACTTCCGATCCGGTAACTCCGGAACTTGGACGGGCAGAAGTAACCACATCACCTGTAAGAGGTGCCCTGCCGTCACGTGTTGTAACTTTAATTGCATGCAATTCATACACACCCTGGGACGGGTCATATTTATATGGTTTCTGGCTCCAGTAAAACCTCAGATCGCGCGGGAACAGAGCTTTCACCTGATTCATTGACAGGTAATCGTTCACTTTTGCAGTATCGATACCCATTGCCAGTCCGACCATGCTTGATTGCAGTGGTTCTCCCTGAGCTGTGACCCTCGGATTCAATAATCCGAAGAGCGGGTTCTGCAGGTTAAATTCCTCACGTGTTGTAGCTTCAGCTGTTTTTGCGGTGTCAGAAGAAATAAGATCTAGAAGAGCCTGGTCGCCGGTTTTGGTTGTATCGCCGACAGTAGTTTCTGTTACTTCCTGAATATTATCTGTTCTCGCATTTTCAGTATTTGCAACGATATCTCTTAATAGAATATTGGCATCTGAGAGATATCCAATTACTTCAGCGTTCTCATATGTTTCCCAGAATTCCAGATTAGCGGTTCCCTGAAGCAGTTCGCGCACCCTCTGGTAATCAGTCTGTCCGGGAAGCTGAATCATTATCCTTCCTTTTGTGCTAAGCTGTGTAATGCTTGGCTGGACTACACCAAACCTGTCAATTCTCTGGGAAAGTATATTAAATGCATTGCTGATAGCTGAGCTGACCTCTTCGTCAAGCACTTTAAGCACCTCTTCATTAGTTGAATTGAAATTGACCCTGTTCCTTAGATCCACTGTATTGAATATCGCAGCAAGTCTGGCATTCGGATCAAGCTCCTGGAATGCTCTGCCAAAAAGGGAAAGGAAATCGCCGGGGCCCTGAGACTGAAGCTCTTTCGCACGCGCTATTGCATTATTAAAAGAAGGATCAGTACTGTAATTCGACAGAGATCTGAGAATATCCTCAACTGATACTTCAAGTATTACGTTCATCCCGCCTTTGAGGTCAAGACCCAGGTTAATCTCTTTTTTCTGAACTTCCCTGAAAGTAAATCCAAGATAATTCCACTGTTCTTTTGTAAGGCTGGCGATCGAATCTAAATAATAAGTCTGCTTTTCAAGATCGCCCCTTGCATATGCTTTTGCGTCTTTCTTGACTTTCGCTGTTGCAACAGTAAACGACAATTCATAGATTGATACTAATGCCAAGGCAATTGCAAGAATGATAATGGCTGCTTTGTTCTGCATTTCTATTTGAATTACTCTGTAATTATTTCTGATTCTTATTTATCGAGGCGCAAATATATTAAAATTTTTACAAAAAAAGGCTGAATATAAAATATCCAGCCTTCAGATTTTGTAAAAGTCTGATTTTTTATTCAAGTACCTTATCGTAGTCAGTCTCAAGTTGTTTTCTGTTTACAAAGTCATAGAGAGCCAGGCTGCGGATATTATAATAATAATTCCAGTAGTTCTGCATTGCCTGGACATAAGCTCTTCTGTTGCTGTCTTTCTTTGAGTCAGCATTGTTCAGTTCAAGTACTGATATCTTTCCGATCCTGAACCTCTCATAAGCTACTTCAAACATCCTTTGAGCAACTGTATCTGATTTGGCTGCAGTGGCTACCTGTTCTGCCTGCAGGTTGAACTGTTCACAATCAAGTATCAGGTTGGCATCAAAATCTGATCTCTGCTGCTGTGAAGTTACCTGAGCAAGTTCCAGACTCGACCTTGCCATCTGGTACCTTCCTCTTCCCTGTCCCCAGTCAAGGATCGGCAGGCTTATGCCCAGTCTTATTGTCTGCTGCTGGTTCGATTCCTGATATGCATTTGCAAAAACCGGATCCTGATCCCTTAACCCGAATGAAGCTGTAAGGTTTGCATTAAGTCCTTTTTCAGCCTTGGCTTGCGCAACACTGCTCTGAGCGTTAAGCAAAGTGAGCTGCTGGGAAACCATTTCCGGATTGTTTGTATGTGCAAGTTCAAGCACTTCCTGAGGATCGACCTGCAAATCAGGAACTTCATCCGGAAGAATAAGTTCTATATTTACATTTTCGTTAAAACCAAGGAAGGACCTTAACCTTATTTCTCTGTCCCTCAGGTTCATATTGGCTTCTTTTCTTGCATTCTCTGTGTTGAGCCAGGAAAGCTGCATCTCAAGCATCTCATCCTCTGCAATGGTTCCGAGGTTATATCTTCCCTGAGACATTTTCCAGAGGGTGTCTGCATTATTATAGTTTATTTCAGCTATCTGCTTGTTTATCTGGGCAAGGGCGAGAGAAAAGAATGACTGTACAGCCTGCTGATGAACACTCTCTATACTCTGCAGATAGGTCTTTTTAGCCTGCTCATATTCAAGAGGTGATATTTTTTTCTCCCATTTGAGAGAATTATATCTGAATATAGGCTGAACAAATCTTACACTTAAGGGAGCTGTTATATAGTTACGTTTGTCTGTTTCCAGATTATTCTCGAGAGTAAGATCTGACTGAAGGGATATAGTACCGCCCGTCAGTCCAATGTTCTGGGTAAGTGAGAGGGATCCTATATTCTGAAGGATATTTGTCGAAACGTAAACATATTCTCCTCTGTTGGAATCCCAGACACGCGTATTTGCGGTAGTGTAATCAGGTGTTGAGCCTGTAAGTGTGAGGGAAGGGCGGTACATAGCCTTGAATGTCCTGTATTGCCAGTAACTGGCACGGAACCTGTGCTTAGCCATAAGTGCGTTTGGCGATTGCTCTTCGGCTAAACGTATTACCTCCTCGAGTGTGAGTTTCTTTAATTCCTGTGCTGCTGATTTCTGAAATGTGAAAAGAAAAGCAATTATGATCGTAAGTAAAAATAATTTCTTCATTGTTATTGTTTTATTCATATCTTAATGATTCAATAGGATCTCTCTCTGATGCGCGTTTTGCCGGAGAGTAACCGAATATCACTCCAACAGCTGCCGATACTCCGAATGAAATGAATACTGAGAAAAAGGAAACTATAGTCATGATTCCCGCTATCTGCTCAATCAGTTTGGCCATAATAACTCCCAGGAAAATCCCGATAAATCCTCCGGTAAGACTTATCAGAACTGCTTCAGAAAGAAACTGAACAACGATATCCATTTTCTTTGCCCCTATTGCCATCCTGGTACCGATCTCTTTTATCCTTTCCATTACTGAAGCAAACATTATATTCATTATACCTATACCCCCTACAACAAGTGAAATACTTGCTATAGCCCCGAGCACTATATTGAAAATATCCTTGGTCCTCTGCTGTTGTTTGAGCAGAAGCTCGGGAACGGTTATCTCAAAATCCTTCACATTTGAATGGCGTCTTGCCATCATACGGCTTATCACTTCTGTGGAAGAATTGATCTGTTCTGTTTCGTTTACCTGTACAACAATCCGGTCGAGCTGGTTATAGTTTGTTTCAACATTTGCATTTGCATCTGAACTGCTTACTATTACCCGTCCCATACCACCCCCGGGACCACCGGGACCTCCCATCAGCATAACGTTTGCCGAGGCTTCTGATGCAAGCTTAGTGTTAACAAGAGCACGGTTCTGATATCTTGATAACATTGTCTGGATAGGGATATAAATATTATCGTTATAAACATTGACCCCTTTCTCCTCAAAACCCGTAAGACTTACAGTTGTTTTCTGTAAAACCCCTATAACCTTTAGCCATATACCGTTAAACTTTATATATTGTCCGATTGGATCAATCTTACTGAAGAACTTAGCTCTGATGTTAGCACCTATTATACAAACCGGGATCCCGTTCTCTGCCTGGTAATCATTGAAAAATGCTCCGGCAACCAAAGGCAGGTTATAGAGATGAAAATAGTCATTCGAAACTCCAACGAGCTTTGCGTTATATTTTACACCGTTCATCATCGCCGTTGAATTGAATGAAATCTCCGGACTGATCCTTTTTACTGAAGGGAGAGTCTCACGTATAGCTTCAACATCCAGCATACTCAGTCCTCTTGAGAATTTTTTCTGCTGTTTTTCTGTATTATCCGAACCTGATGAGCTTTCTTCCTGGATAATAGGGTTGATCAGAATATTGTTCACTCCGACCATTTTCATCTGTTCCATGATCTCCTGCTTGGCGCCTTTTCCGATAGCAAGCATTGCTATCACAGCTGCTACACCGAAAATTATGCCAAGAGCTGTAAGCATAGACTTAAGCTTGTTTGAAATGATCGATTCAACAGCAATTTCTATGTCGTGGAAATATCTTAAGAAAAATTTGAACATCTTGCTTTCTCTTTAAAGTGTTGTTTACTGTTCATTCTATGAATTATCTGACTTCTGTTCACCTCTGACCCTGCGCGTCAGGATTGGGATTGCGCTGGCCTCCTGTATTACCTGTGG
>CAYNRI010000020.1:0-25105 GCA_964399575.1 uncultured Rikenellaceae bacterium | reverse complement strand
TGTCCGCCTTGCTGCATTTGCTGACGCATCTGATTGAACCTTCTCATTGCTGCAGTGTCCATATTACCACCCTGGCCTCCACCCGGGATATTGCCCCTCATGCTCTCCCTGAATCTTCTCATCGCAGCAGTATCCATATTACCGCCCTGACCTCCGCCCGGGAAATTGCCCCTCATTTCTCCTCCGGGAAATCCTCCTCCACCCATTCCGGAAGGTATTCCCATCATATTGCCTTCATTGTTATAATTCCTCCTGGCTTCCTCATTGGCTCTTTTTTCTGCTTCTCTCTTTACTCTATCCCTTTCCTTTATTTCAACAATCAACTCTTCACCAACGATCCTGGTAAATCTTTCCGGTTCTTCTGGAGAATTGAGATATATCTGCGTACCCGTCTCCAGCCCCTTTTCAATGATCACATTATTTTCATTTGATTCCCCAAGAATAACTACCTGCTTTGTACCATTTTTCAAATAAACAAACGGAATGCTGTCGGGTGTGTTCTGTACTGATTCAAGAGGAATATAAGTTACATCAGTTACAGTCTTTGTTATAATCTTATTACCTGTTGTCATCGATGGTCTGAGTATATTATCTGATGCATCCAGTTTTATTACAACCTCGAACACTTTTGCATCAGCATTCGGAAGCTGTTCGCCAATGTTTGCAACACTTAAGACCGATCCTGAGTATTGCTTCTCGGGGAATGCATCTACCATGAGCTCAACCTTCTGCCCTGCTTTTACCTTGCTTACATCTATCTCGTTTACGTATGTCTTTGAGATCATGCTTGACATATCCGGAAGAGTTGCTACAACGTTATCCCATGGTGACAATGACGAACCGATCTTTCTTTTGGCATTTGTCCTGTCCCTTTTGTATATCACCATACCGTCGGCCGGGGCGTAGATATCAAACTGAGAAAGCAGTGTCTGAAGGTCATTGACCTGCTGGCGCTGTTCCGAAAGCTGATTCTTAATTGTTCTCATATCTGACTTGGCCTGCTCAACTTTCAGCTCATAACTTCGGATTGACTGATCAAGAGACCTGATGGCCTTTTCAAGTGATATCTCAGCCTGACGTTGGGTAGTCGGGGGTTCGAATTTTGATTCCTGAACAGTAAGTCTTGCTTCCTCAACACTGAATTTGAGGTTCTTGATCTGATCCCTCAGGTTACTCAGAGATACTGCAGTATCAAGTGTACGAACCTCCAGGTTTGTTTCCATTGTCTCAAGATTCTCCAGCTGATCCTTCAGAGTGTTATCAAATGATGTTTTATCAAGAGAAGCAATATAATCGCCTTTCTTGACTTCAGTACCCTCAGGTATCAGGTCGGTTATCTTAATATCCATAACACGTATTCTTCTGTTCATCATGAACTCCGGCCCCGATATATCAATTGAATTCTCAGCCTGCAACTCACCTGTTGTAGTAACAACTATGTCGAAAGTTCCTCTTTTAGCTTCGACAAAAAGGTTTTCCATTCCCTTCTTTTTGGAGATCCTCCCAATTACAATAAGTGCAATAATTAATATAACCAAAGCACCTGCAGCAATAATAAATGTCTTTTTCATCAGATAATTCTTTTTTATTTTTCATTCTGGTGGAGTCTGCTGCACAATCGGGTTCACAATTAATTAAGAACCCTGAAAGGCGGCATTTTCCATAGTTTTTTAAACAGTTACAAAAGTATTTAAAAGCTAAACTCTCTAATATTTTAATTAACAATATTTAACATCAAAGAATAATTGTCTTTACGATCTAAAGACATTCATCAGGGTATTTTTATTCCTGTCAATTTAAAAATTATGGATTTTTAATAATTTTTATTACCCTTTCTGCCATATTATCAGCCTTTTCAGAACTGGTACTTTCAGCATAAATTCTTATAATAGGCTCTGTATTTGATCTTCGTATCTGTAGCCAGCCATCAGGATATTCAATCCTCATACCATCTCTCTCATCGATCTGCATTGTTTGAAATTGCTCCCTTATTTCGTTCATTGCCCTGTCAAAATCAAAGCCTGGCTGAAGAGTTATCTTCTTCTTCGCTATAACATATTCAGGATATTTTTTCCTCAGTTCTGAACATTTTAATCTGCTTAAGGCCAGGTGTGTAAGGAACAATGCAATACCAACCAACGCATCCCGCCCATAATGCAACTCCGGATATATAACTCCCCCATTCCCCTCTCCTCCAATAACTGCGTTCCTTATTTTCATTTCATCAACAACATTAACTTCACCCACTGGCGATGAAAAGTATCTATATCCGTATTTTTCAGTGACATCTTTTAAGGCCCTTGTAGATGACATGTTTGATACAGTATTACCCGGAGTATGGCTTAAAACATAATCGGCAACTGATACAAGAGTGTATTCCTCTCCGAACATTGATCCATCCTCGTTAATTATTGCCAGCCTGTCAACATCCGGGTCCACAACAAATCCCAGATCAGTTTTTTCAACTACAACAACTTCAGAAAGATCCTTGAGATTTTCCGGAAGTGGTTCCGGATTATGTGAAAAATCACCATCAGGAGTTGTATTAAGTTCCACAACTCTTTCCACTCCGAGTTGCCGTAGCAATTCCGGAATAATTATGCCACCAACAGAATTAACGCAATCAATCGCCACACTAAGTCCTGCTTTCTTAATTACATCCACATCAACGAGGCAAAGGTCGAGGACCTTTCTTATGTGCCTTTCGCCCCAGCTTTCATCAATCGTCAGGGAACCTTCTGATCCAACAGGTGCAAAATCAAACATCTCAGATTCTGCAAGTTCAAGTACTTCTTTTCCGTCGGCTGAAGAAAGGAATTCACCTTTTTCGTTCAGCAGTTTCAGTGCATTCCAGTTTGCAGGATTATGGCTTGCTGTAATAATAATACCACCACTTGCTCCATTTCCTACAGCAATCTCAACCGTAGGTGTTGTTGCAAGCCCAAGATCTGTAACATTTATTCCCAGACAGCGTAATGTATTGACAACCAAACTGTTTACAAACGGACCTGATTTCCTCGCATCCCTGCCAATAACAACATTTAAATCATTTTTGCCTGATCTTTTCTTTAGCCAGGTTCCATATGCAGCGCTGAACTTAACGATATCAACAGGTGTCAGATTCTCACCCGGTTTTCCTCCTATCGTCCCTCTTATTCCTGAAATAGATTTTATTAATGCCATAGCAAGCTGATTTAAGCTCACAAAGGTGCAAAAAAATAGTCAAATCATAAATTGTCAAATAATTGTACCTTTGCAGCCTGATTTACATATAAATGGAAAAGCCCAGACAAACCCGGGGGAAAAACGGGTACAATAATAAACTTACTTATTCCAAGTCTTCTGAAAGGATCAGCCGTGGGTCTTCCTTTAAAAAAGGTAACAGGACCCGTGTATCGGAGAACTCTTCGGAATTAATAAGGCTGAACAGATATATTGCCAATAGCGGCCTCTGTTCAAGAAGAGAAGCTGATGAGATGATAAGCAAAGGCTTAATTTCTGTTAACGGCAAAATAGTAACAAGCCTGGGATCCAAAGTCTCCAGGACTGATGATATAAGATTTAAAGGGAAAAGACTTTCTGCTGAAAAGAAAGTTTACATACTGATGAATAAACCCAAAGGCTATGTCACAACAGTTAAGGACCCCCATGCCGAACATACAGTACTTGAACTCCTTGGTAATAATTGTCCTGAAAGGGTCTATCCAGTCGGCCGGCTCGATAAGGAAACAACAGGAGTCCTGCTCCTGACTAATGACGGTGAACTTACCGGGAAACTGACACACCCGAAATATGAGAGGAAGAAGATCTATAATGTTACTCTTGATAAGTCTGTCATTAAAGAAGACATGTATAAATTAACCGAGGGTATTGAGCTTGATGGCGAGCTTATCGCTTCTGATTCTGTGGCATATTCGGATCTTCCGGATAAATCCCAAATAGGAATAGAACTTCATTCCGGACAGAACAGAGTAGTTAGAAGACTATTTGAATCCCTGGGCTACAAAGTCAAAAAGCTTGACAGGGTATACTTTGCAGGGTTGACAAAGAAGAACGTCCCACGCGGCAAATGGAGATATCTGTCTGAAAAGGAAATAAGTATGCTTAAGCGTGGATTGTTTTAATCACAGTAAATGAATCACAGATCCGGTTTTGTCAATATACTCGGAAATCCGAATGTCGGGAAATCGACAATTATGAATGCCCTTGTGGGAGAAAAACTATCAATAGTTACTTCCAAAGCCCAGACTACAAGGCATCGTATAATGGGAATTGTAAATGGAGATGATTTCCAGATAGTCTATTCTGATACTCCGGGTATCCTGCAACCCAGATATAAGTTGCAGGAAGCTATGATGGACTTTGTTCATACTGCCTTGCAGGATGCTGATATTATATTGTATGTAACTGATGTTACAGAGAAAGCTCTCTGCGAGAAAAATTACCCGGAAAAAATAAAGACATCCGGAATACCTGTTATAATTGTTATAAATAAGATCGACCTTTCAAACCAGGATGATCTTGACCTGATAGCTGAGATATGGAAAAAGGCTTTCCCGGATTCCCTGATAATACCTGTTTCAGCATTGAAAAAATTCAATTTAGATACCCTGCTGAAGGCAATTATATCTTATCTGCCAGAAAATCCACCTTATTTCCCTAAAGATCAGCTTACCGATAAATATGAAAGGTTTTTTGCATCAGAAATACTGCGTGAGAAAATACTTGTCAATTATAAGAAAGAGGTACCTTATTCCGTTGAAATTGAAATTGAAAGCTTCCGGGAAGAAGCAGACATTATCAGGATCAGAAGTCTGATCCACGTTGAACGGGAAAGTCAGAAAGGCATTATAATCGGGCATAAAGGTGCAATGCTCAAACTTGTTGGCACTGAAGCAAGAAAGGGGATGGAAGACTTCTTCGGGAAAAAAGTCTTTCTTGAATTATACGTTAAAGTGTCTAAGGAATGGAGGGGCAAACCCTTGATGCTCAGAAAATTCGGATATCGTTGAATTGAATAAAGATTAATTATGGGTAAGATTGTTGCTATAGTCGGGAGGCCAAATGTGGGTAAATCTACCCTGTTTAACAGACTTATTGGTTCAAGAGATGCAATTGTTGATGAAATGAGCGGAGTGACCCGCGACCGTAACTATGGTATCTGCACATGGAACGGCATGGATTTCTCTGTTATTGATACCGGAGGTTACGTCGAAAATTCCGAAGATGTCTTTGAGGGTGAAATAAATAAACAGGTACATCTGGCTATCGAAGAATCCGATCTGATACTGTTTATGGTTGATGTCGCTGCTGGAATCCATGAACTGGATAAATCAGTTGCCGACCTGCTGAGAAGATCTGATAAAAAAGTATTCCTTGTTGTAAATAAAGTTGACAATAACGAGAGACTCATTGATGCTAATGAATTCTTCGCGCTTGGTCTTGGTAATTATTTTCCTCTGAGTTCAATAAATGGCAGCGGTACTGGAGATCTTCTGGATGATGTTGTAAAATCCCTCTCTGCTTCTGAGTCCGAAATAATTCCTGATATCCCCAGGATCGCTATAACCGGACGGCCAAATGTAGGTAAATCCTCCCTTATTAACAGCTTGCTGGGTGAGGAAAGAAATATAGTTACGCCTCTCCCGGGAACAACCCGGGATTCAATATTCACCCGTTACAATAAATTTAACCACGATTTTTTTCTCGTAGATACTGCAGGCCTCAGAAAGAAAGGAAAAGTAACAGAGGATGTTGAATTCTATTCTGTTATGAGAGCCGTAAGGGCAATTGAAAATTCAGATATCTGCCTCCTGCTGATTGACGGAACAAGAGGGATCGAGTCACAGGACCTTAACATTTTGTCGCTTATTTACAAAAATAACAAGGGCCTGATTGTACTTGTCAACAAATGGGACCTTGTTAGTAAAGAAACCAATACAGCAAAGAAAATCGAGACTGAGATAAAGGCTAAAACAGCTCCTTTCACAGACTATGATATCCTTTTTATCTCTGCAATCAATAAACAAAGGATACATAAGGTCCTTGAGCTTATTGATAAAGTATACAAAAACAGGATAAGGAAAATTTCCACCTCTGAATTGAATCAAGTAATGCTTGAAATAGTCAGGAATAACCCTCCCCCGGCCCTCAAGGGGAAACAAATAAAAATAAAATATGCTACCCAGTTCTCATCCCAGACACCATCTTTTGCATTCTTTTGTAATCTGCCTCAATACGTCAAAGAACCATATAAAAGATATGTTGAGAACCGGATGAGAGAAAAATTTGAATTTACGGGAGTCCCTTTAAGAATATTTTTTAGAAAAAAATGATCAAATTTGGTGTAATTTTTGTGCGTAAAAGATATAACCCGGGAAAGATGAAAATAATTAAACTCCTGTTCCTGCCATTTATCATTTCTTTACTGGCAATATCATGTGGTAAGATTGAACAATTACCGGATGAACCATATATTGAATTCAGGAGTTTCAAGGTTTTTGATACTACCGACATACTCGGCAATGAATGTCAGGCCGGAAAGCTTAGGTTCTATTTTGAGGACGGGGATGGTGACATGGGGCTTGATCCCCCTGAAGACCCGGAAGATGATTCCACAAATCTGTTCTTTGATCTCTTCAGAAAAGTAAACGGCACTATGGTTGAAGTGCCGCAAAATGATATCCTGAATCCTTCCGACTACAGGATACCTTATATGGAGAGGACCGGACAAAACAAAATCCTGAGAGGTACAATAGATATAACTTTCCTGTATCTGTTCTATTCAAAAGAGGATACCGACACTGTCCGTTATGATTTTTATGTAAAAGACAGGGCAGGGAACCTGAGCAATACTATATCGACCAGCGAAATCTCCCTGTCTGATAATAATATCTATCTTCCTGACTGATTCTTAATCGCAAGTCTCTCCAATATCTGGTTCTTACTCTTTGCAGATTCAGAATCTTGCACCTATTAACAGGATATCATCTACCTGATCATATTCCCCTTTCCACTCCCTGTAAAAATCATCTATCTTCTGCTTCTGTTCCGACATCGACAGAGGGTTGATATCTTCAATCAGTTTTTTCAATTTTGCTATCTTCATCTTTTTGCCATCAGGTCCTCCAAACTGATCAGGTAGGCCATCAGAGAATAAATAAATCGTATCTCCCTCATCCATGTGATACTCCTGGTCATCAAAGAATTTTTCGGTAACTGATTCCCCTCCTATTGACGATCTGTTACCTTTAATATATAAGGTTTCTCCTTTCAGAACAATCATTACCGGCCTCATAGCTGATGCGAATCGTATATGACTGGTCTTCGTGTTAATCTCACAAACTATCATATCCATGCCATCATTGGAGACACCCAGTTCAAGATTCTGGTTTAATGTTGTAAAAATTTGATTATCAAGCATTTTAAGTATCTGAGATGGTCTTGTTATATGCTGGCGTGACACTATATCCTGAAGAAGCGTGGAGCCTATCATAGACATAAACGCTCCGGGAACACCATGTCCCGTGGAATCAGCACAGACAAGAATGAATTTATCATCTCCGCATTTGTCGAACCAGTAAAAATCACCACTTACAATATCGCGGGGATAAAAAATTATAAATGCATCCCTGCATGCATCCTTCATCTTACTAAAGTCAGGCAGAATACTTGTTTGTATTCTCTTGGCATAATTTATACTGTCTGTTATTTCAATATTCTGTTGTTCTATCTTATCTTTTTGCTTCATCACCTCACTTGTCCTTGCATCAAGTTCCTTTTTAAGATAGAGTTCAAGTTTTTTCTGAGCTTTTTCCCTCTCTCTGATTATAAGAATAACTGCCCCGGCAACAAGTATCAGAGATGCCAGGTAAAACCAGATAGTCCTCCAGAATGGTTTCTTGATTATCAGGCTAAATGATATCGGATCTCCCATCAATTCATCCTGATTGGCTGAGACCATGCTGAATTTATATCTCCCATCCCTTGGAGAAAGAGTGACCTCCCGCTCAGTTTTCCATTTTGACCAGTCGCTGTCCCAGTTATCAAGCCTGGTCTGATAATAGACTTTTTCTGGTTCCTGTAAACTTATGCCGACATAGTTTACAGTAATTGTATATTTCTTTCTATAGGGGAGAGTATATGAATCCTGATAAGGATATTGAACATCATTTATAGTGATATAATTAATGTTATTTACAGGAGCAGTTTGTACTTTATAGTCCTTGTTACTGTCATATATTATTAAACCCTGGGTAGTGCCTATCAGTACTTTGCCATCGTCCGATTCGTACATGCCGTTTGGATTGCATTTCCCCCCCTGGGCAAAATCAGTCCCGTAGGTTCTCATTATCCCTGAAGCAATATCATATACTGAGAATCCTCTCTCATGTCCTGCCCAGATCCTGTTCCGGGAATCAGTAAGTACACTGTAACAGTAATCTGACATTAGTTGCTCTTCCCTGGTGATTGAATATAAAGAATCACCATACAAGCCATAAAGGCCGTATCCTTCAGTGCCTGCCCAGATATTCCCGCCACGGTCCTGGCAGAATGAGGATATTGAATTCATTGTTCCCGGCATAACTGAACTGCCTGAACTCACACCTGATTCCGGATCTATAAGATATAACCTGTCTGTCTTTGTTGCAACAGCCACTTTGCCTTCAGCTGTTCTGAACACCTGGGCTATACTATTATGAGGAAGCCCTTTGGTTATGTCATATTCATTTACTACATTCCCTTTTATTTTGTCCAGTATCACAACTCCATTAAGGGTTCCGAGCCAGACATAACTGTCATCTGTTGTAATATCCTTAATGTAGTCTTTCCCTGAATCACCTGATAAGAAATACCTTCTTGATGTTCCGTTATGCTCTCTGACAAATAAACCTTTACCATCTGTCCCTATCCAGATCCTTCCATCATCTTCTGTCCAGTATGCTGTAATTTCATTCCCTCCTGTCTCTTTTCTCAGATCAGTGAACAGAGCCGTTTTATTGCTTTCAGGATCAAACAGAAAAAATCCCTCTGGTGTACCCAGAAAAAAATCTGAACCGGTTTTACCAACATAAATAATATCGTTTGTCTCAGGGTCATTCCCAGGTGCAAAATAACTGAATGCCAACGAATTAAGCATTGATAATCCATCACCGAACATCCCGAACCAGAAATTCCCTTCCAGATCCTGGAAAACAAGTTGGCCGTTATTGCCAGGAAGTCCTGAATTACGATCAAACCTCCTGAGCGAAGATACAGCTGTTGCCTGATCAGATAATCCTAACCGGAAGAATCCATAATCATTTGTAGATATCCAGGCGTTCCCTTCTGAGTCACTGTAAATAGAATTTACATTAACACTTTCAAGCTCACGGAATTCACTCAACTCAGACAGCGAGTCCCTTCCATCCTGAAGATCAAGCTTAAAAAGTGAGTTGCCATTTGTGCCGATCAGAAAAATATCCCTGCCCTGCAGTTTATGTATTGCAGTGACATTATAATAATCAAACTCTTCAATAGTATTTGCAAGTGTCAGGGAATTTCCTTCCTGGCTGAATATTTTAATGTTTCCCTGCGTTCCCAATATTAAATCACCTGCCTGACTAATATTCGCTGAGAAGATCACAAGGCTGCTGTCAATTCTGAATCTGTCAATTTTATTTCCGGTCTGTGATTGAATCCTGAATATACCTTCCCCCTGGGGAATAATCCATATATTACCATCGGGCCCCTCCAGTATTTCCTCAATTGACCTCGTTGTCTGAACGGGCATCTTTCTCAGGATGTTATCTTCATAATAATAAACAGAACCATCGTTGCAACCGAACCACAGTGTACCTTTCCTGTCTTTTAACTGTGTTGTGGGATAATGCCCTGTAAGTGAATCGGGATAAGGGACATTGTAGAAATCAAATCCGTCGAATTTAGAAATGCCGGCTGCTGTCCCCACCCAGAGATATCCATTTTCATCCTGGCCAAGTGTGTATATGAAAGTATTGGGTATCCCGCTTTCATTTCCGAAATTCCTGAATCTGTATATCTGCCCGCTGAGAAGGTTTGTAAATAATAAAAAGCACAATACAGTGCTGATCAGTCTGTTCTTTTCACTATGAAATGTCATATCAGCCTTATTTATTATTTAGGCTTTTTTATTGGTGTAATTTTCACTTTAGGCTGGTAAACCGGAACCCCTCCGATAGGTGAGCTGAAAAATGGCAAGGCATCCCCCCTCTGACTCTCAAGTGTAACTACAACATTGTTATTTTTTACCAGTTCCCCCTGTCTTTTATGGAACTGAAAATCGAGGGAAGAATTAATTTCCTGCTGCTCTATCCCGATCCTGGATTCCTGCCAGTCATTTTCATTTGATATAGGTATATCAATTCCCTGTTTATATCTTGAAACAACAAGGATATGCCCGTCATTATCCCAGTCGAAATTCCTTTGTCTTATAAAGACCACTCCAGTATCAACGTAAGGATAAATATGCGCAACGCTCTTAAAGTCGTTCCACATCCTGAAAGTATACTCATATGTAAATGCATTCCCTCCCTCTATGGGAAGATTATTATCCCTCTCCCGGCTCAGGAAATAGCGGTAAAGATTTCCGTCATCTCCGCTTACTCCCTCACATACAACTTTAAAAAGATACGAATTCCACTTGGAACTGTAATCTCCGGATGTGGGACTGAAAGGACCAAAGGTGTAGTACTTATTGTCATAAGCAGGCTCACTGCCGAACACCCTGGAAGCCAATAAATTGCCCCCTTTGTAATTTAATCCGTCAAGCCATCCCTTAGATTCTTCGTTCCTGTCAGGATCGACTCCCCTGCCACCATAGATAGAAAAGAGACACCTTGTATTAAACTCTCCCTGGATCTCATCATTCTCACCCCCTGTGTCAGGGTCAAAAACACGTATAAAAAACTGCTGGGTATATTCCTTGGGTATTGAGAAAAACCACACACTATAAAAATCATCATCTCCCCATGATGTTTGTCCCGCCTTTCCAAAAGTAACAAGGAAAGGAATATTCTCATCACCACCCGGGACAGCCTGACCTGATACTGAACTGATAAATCCTGCTCCAGTGAATAAAAATAAAAGAATTATTGTATATACTGACCTCTTCAACATCTTCAGGCTTTAAATGTAAACATTTTCATTATCAGCTTCAGCGAACCACAACAATATTTTTGCAAACACAGGTCTCCCTTATTACTCCGTCCGGATCAGGTTCAGCTGTAACTATCAGCTGAATGTTATAATTACCGGGTTTGGTAAATACCTTATCAACTTCCTTGCCAATTGCAATAGTTTCATCTCCGAAATTCCAGTAATACCTTGCAATATTCCATCCGGGCAGATTTGTTTTGTCAGCATCAAACTTCAGGCTCTGCCCTGCTACGGCTTCATCTGGTCCTGTAATATAAGGCTGCTCCACATCTACAATTTCCAGATTGTATGTCTTCTGATTATACATCACCTCTTTTGTGATAAGATTAACAACATCTAACTGAACCAGGTAGGAGCCTGGTCCGGGGTAACAGTGTTCGACAGAAGGCCCTATTCCTTTACCACCATCTCCGAATTTCCATTCATACCTGAAAGGCATAGTGTCAAATTTAACAGCATTCTCCTCAATCAGCTGATAACAATAAATATTCTCAGCAAGGGTGTCACAGCCTGCTTTTCTTATTATAGTTGAAGCAAAACTGTAAATATCATCACTTCTGCCTCTGTTTGAAGAGAAATAACCTGTTTCAAGTGTCTGATCAGCTACAAAAGCAAAATCATCTGACGGTGAATTAATTGGTTCGGGTAAAAGTACAGGACTTTCCCAGCTGCCAAAAACAAGTGAGGTATAATATACATCAAGATTACCTAAGCCTCCGGGCCTGTCTGACGAAAAATATAACCTCCCGGAAGGATGCATGTGCGGAAAATTCTCTCCTGATGAAGAATTAACATTGGGTCCCAGATTGACCGGACTGCTCCACTGGCCGTTTACAATTTCACAGTAATATAAATCCGAACCTCCCTGTCCTCCGGGCATATCAGAGGAGAAGAACAGATATTTACCGTCATTGCTGAGAGAAGGTTGCCCTACATTATATTCCTGATTATTGTAAGCAAACGGGCGTAATGATAAAAGCTCGCTTCCTGATATATCAGCAATGAATATTCCGCTGTGATTTTTGAAATTCCTTTTTCGCGTAATCTTTCCTGTTTCAATCTCACTCGTGAAGTAGACTGTTTTTCCGTCAGGAGCAACGCAAAGAGGGCCGTTATTAAACAGATAGCTGCGTTCACTCTTTAATTCTCTGGGCTTGCCCCATGCCGAAGTATCTATTTTTTCAGCAAAATATATATTATATAAACGTCTTCCCTCAAAGGTAGTTCTGTCAACAACACTGCTGAACCTCCTGTCGGAACAGAATATTATTCCATCTTTTACTATAACCGGTGATATTTCATTAAATCCCCCCGAACTGAACGGCATTTTTATTACCCGATATACTGAACCTTGTTGGGCCAGCATTGATACCGGGACAAGGGAGTATATAAAAAAACAGATAATATATGGGATCTTTTTCAACATTCTTAAAAATACCGGGGATTAGCAGCGCTTACTTTGGAACCAAATTCATATCTCAATACAAATTCACTTGAACCTTTCGAGTAGGCATTCATTCTTCCCGAAGGGTAATCATATGAGAACCCTGCCATCAGCTGAGGGGTTATCTGGAACTGAAGCAGTCCGACAAGAACCTGTTCTGTTGTCCTGTAAGATACCCCAACCCATACTATATCTGCGATTATAAGATTCCCGTTTATGTCAAACTGATTGAGCTTTTTTGTATCCTGAAAAGAATAATTGAGGAGGATTGAAGGTTTAAACCTGAACAGCGGAGATATATTTATAAGTCCTCCGGCGTTAATTATGAATTCATATTCCTTAAAATCGTGAAAGGCCTGAGTATTACCGTTCCCGGCATTCCTGTAACATAAAAAAGAGGGAATTGACAAACCTGCAAACATTCTGTCGTTGAAATAATATACCCCGAATCCGGCATTAGGCAGGATATATTTCTTTTCATCCCCGGTAAAAACAGGATCGGGTTTCGTTATACCGAGCAATCCCGAATAATCTGTATTTGACACATCTGCCCCTGCTTTCATTCCAAGAGATAATTTACCTCTTGCCAGTTTAATGTGATATGCGTAAACGGCAAACACACTTGCGGATTTTGTAACACCATATTGCATAAACCTTGCTTTCAGACCAAGTGCCACTTTATCATTTTTCATTGGTGTATGCATCGAGACTGTCTGAAGGACAGGAGCCCCTCTTGTACCCATCCATTGCATCCTGTATGATAATGCAGTGCTCAGTGCCTCTCGCGATCCTGCATATGCCGGATTTATCATCAGTCCGTTATGTATATACTGACTGTATAACGGGTAGCCTAATGTAATGCGTGAAGAATCGCTCATCACCTGCCCGGATAACTCCGATAAGGAAAAAAGAAATATTACTGTTATAACCAGAAACCTGTGCATCTGTTTATCGTGAACCTCCAAAGAAATCTTGTTTTTAAAATTATCTTCTTTTCAAAATAATAAAACCGCTTTTTGGAATTACAATTCCTGTTTTGGCCGAATTGACCTTCAGCAGGTAGAAGTAAGTCCCTTCCGGAAGCTCAGTCCCTCCGGAATTCCTTCCATCCCAGTTAGTCCAGGTGCTGTTGCTGATATTCGTTGTTGAAAATACCCGGGTTCCTGCCCCATTAACGATTGTAAGTTCAACATCCTGGTTATCCAGATCAAGTCCGCTAATTACAAGTTCATCATTTATGTTATCACCATTTGGCGAGATTGCTTCAGGAACTATAGCTGAAGATACCTCGATATTTATAAGATCTTCAAGCTTGCATGGCCCGTTTGTTACAGTCCACTTATATGTATTAAGCCCGATAGATATGTTTCTGACCTCTGTATCATTCCTGGTATCATCATCAAAATCGCCCGTCCCCGTTACAACAACCCATTTACCTGATTCATGTTGCATAATCGGGTAGGCATTAAGCCTAGTCAGATAGTCATACGTCATGAAGGCTGAATCTCTTCCTGCACTGATTGTATCAATCCTGTTAAAAAATGTTATTGTAACTGAATCTTTATTTGCACACAGCCAGTTCTTCTCCTCCCAATAGAATTTATAAGCTGCGCTTGCTGTTGTGAACGATGAATCTATTTTAATTTTAGTCCGGGGATCAGAAGGTACAGAAGAAAGGACCTGGGCAGGGAATGTCCACAGACCTGTCCCGTCACTCTGAACTGCAGCCAGAGTATACTCCGGGCCGCAAACCTGATCATCGGGTCCGGCATTTGCCACTGGCACCCTGTATACATTTGCTTTTCTTGTTCCGGTAAGGGACACTGCAGTGCATCCGTTTTTATCAGTCAGGGAATTAAGTGAATAATTGAATACCGACAATGCGGCATCAGCTGATGGTGTAACAATCAGTACTGTGTCAGCCGTCCGGATACCGTTGATTGTAGTTGAATTAGAGTTTTCATTATATGTAAGTGTCCATCCGGAAGCTCCTGTCAGCAGTACTTTAAGCCTTACCTTCTGCCCGTTACATATTGAAGTATCTGATATTGTAGTAATACTACCTGTAGGCAGGGGATCAATGTCAATTGAAAAAACATTTGATGTACTTAAACAGCAATCAGCAGGTCCGGAAAGGATTATTCTCCGGTACCATCTCTTTGCCATCAGTGCCGGCGGTGTGTAGTTCTGCTGGTTATTTGTCCCTGAGGCAGAACTCCATGTATTGCCATCTGCACTTTGCTGCCATATCCATTTTGGTGTACCTCCTGCACCTCCCGTAAGACCTGTACCTGTTATAGTATTGGGAACCTGGTTATAGCAAACTGATGATTTTGCAGATGTTATGACATTATTTGTTATCGGCGGCAAGACTATAACCTTGATACTGTTGCTTAGCGATGAACATAAACCTGAGATAGCCTTTCTTCTGAACCATGTTGAGGTTGTTAGTGCCCCCGGCTTATAATCTTTAAGTGTCCCCCCCGTGCTTATATCAGTGAAGGTCGTACCGTTAACAGAAAATGACCACTGGTAAGCATAATCGCCCGGCAGTTCTGTCCCGCCCTCAGGTGTGCTTCCAATAATTGTGTTTGGAACCGATCCGCTGCATATTGTTGTATCTGGACCGGACCCGGATATAAGCGATGCCAGGTTATTCGCAACCGGTTTATGGACATTAATCACAACTACATTGCTTGTATTTGTACATTTCGATGAATTGACTATCCTTCGATACCAGGTCGAATCTGTGAGGGAAGGTGGAGAATAATTTTTTTGACTGAATGTTCCTGCAGCATTAGATGACCATGCAGCACCGTCACTACTCTGCTGCCATATATAGGAATAGGTCCCGTCACCCTGGGCAGGATCGCTCCCTGTAAGTGGTGCCGGTGTGGACCCTGAACAAATTGTATTATCGGCAGCAATGTTATTATTTCTGATCTCAAAATACCTTATCAGATGAATCGGAAGGCTTTTGTCAATGCAAACGCTGTCAGGCCCCGAGAAAACAACTCTTCTGAAATACCTTTCCTGCATGCTTGTGAAATTCGAAGTATCCACTGAGTAAGCCTGATTTGTATTTATACCGGAAGCAGGTTGCCATGCGCCTGATGAAGTACTGTCCTGCCACTGGTAAACATAAGTGCCTGATCCTGCTCCCGCAGCTGATGCGCCGAGGACAGGGAAAAGTGAACCCTGGCAGATAACTGAATCAGGGCGGGTTGTAATATTACCTGTAATTGAAGGAAGAACATTTATTGTTACAGTCGCGCTCAGGTCAGCACAGCGGCCTGAGGTTACAAGCCTTTTATAGTATGAAGTTAATGTTAGAGATGCGGGATCATATGCAGCAAGTGTTGATTCCCCGGCTGCATCCTGAGTCCAGGTAGCGTTATCTGTATTTGACAGCCACTGGTATTGGTATTTCCCGTTCCCGTCAGATGGACCTGAGTTAAGGGGAATGAGGCTCAGCGGGTTTTGTCCGTAGCATATAGTAGTGTCTTTGCCAATAAGGTTGCCGGTTATTGCCTGCTGTACGATAATCTGAACGGGTTTACTGATATCAACAAGAGGGGTGGTATTTGCGTCTGTAACTATTCTCCTGAACCATGTTGTCTGGCTCAGTTTAGAGGGGGGAACGTAATTCTGCTGATTGTTTAATCCGGGAGCTGGAGTGAACTCTGAACTTTCGGATGTTGTGCTTGATTCCCACAGATAAGTATATGGTGTTTTTCCGCCAACAGGCAAAGTGCCTGATAATCCCGGGAAATTAGTATCGGAACAAATTGAATCTATCTGGTTTCCCGTAACAGTCGATCTTATTGAATTAAAAAGGAATCCGTTAAGGATTGGAGAAAAAGTTGTCAGGTTCTCTCCTGAAAGACCGGCTGAACCCTGAATTCCCGAAAGTCTTGTTCCCCCCTGCCCTCCTGCAATTGTCTTTAATCCGTTGGACGGAAGTGCAATATTATTTGTCGTTACCAGTCCACCGCCACCGCCACCGCCTTCCCCGAATAATAATGCTAAAGTATTTCCTCCCTTTCCACCGTTGGCTGAAAGTGTGATACCTGAAGTTGCAAGGTTCATTGAGTAACTTTGAAGATATAAGGCTATCGATCCTCCACCACCTCCACCACCTGCTCCGGCATCACCGGAAGCATTTCCTGAAGGCTGAGCTCCTTCAGCGAGTATCCTTTTTCCGTTACCCATCAGGGTATCGGTGACGAGGATAACTATCCCCCCGCCATTGCCTCCGGGAGTAGCAGTACTTCCTGAGAGATAAGTGGATGCTCCGCCGCCGCCACCTAATAAAATACTTTTTAAAGTATTTGCCAGAAACGTGAACTTGACCTGAAGACCGCCAAGTCCACCATTGTATTCAAAATTACAGCTTTGCTCTTCTTTTCCTCCAAGTCCGCCGCTACCATAGTTGCCGCCACCGCCACCCCCTGAGAACCTTCCGTCACCGCCACCGCCACCTGTGAAATTCGGACCTTTGCCTTTTGCAAAGCCCGGATATACAGATGGGAAATTGGATGCAGAAAGCCAGCCTCTTGAGACAGGACCTTCCCCTTTAAACCCGGCACTGTCTGTAGTGGCTGCATAAGCGAATTTATACATCTTAGGTGTTTCAGCACAGATACCCATACCCAAAGCTGGGGAGCCTCCCCTGAAACCTTTTCCTGTAACATCAATATCAGCCTGCAGAGATAGAGTTCTTCCTACAATTGCTGCAAGTACACCTCCGGTCTTCGTTATGCTGTCCCATGGCTGGCAGGTAAGAGGGGCCGTAACCTGGGCAAAATTATATGATGGCACCTTGACTATCTGCATATCTGCCAGAGGGCTGAAAAGGGTATGGATTATATTCGTCCGGAATTTTATTGTATTGCTTGCATCATTAACAGATTCAACTATAAGAAATTCGTGCTGGCCCGGCAAGCCATAATTATACTCGAATGTCCCGAATGACCCTGATTCCTGTACAAGTATTCTTACTCCCTTCATCTGGATCAACATGATCGTATCACCAGCTGCAAACTGACCAAACTGAAACTCGTCCGGCACTGTTACATTATCAGCACCAAGAGCAGAAACCCTCCCGTATTTATTTATAATACCACTTATGTTCCTTTGTCCTGAAAGGGATGTGTGTATCCCCGTAAACACAAGAAATGTCAGGATTAGTATTAGGTGTTTAATATAGTCTGATATTCTACCGGTCATTAAAACCTGATCTGAACTGCTAATATACTAATAATTGTATTAATCAATGTATCTAAATCATTCTCTCCTTGCTTCACCTGGCTTTTCAACAGTATATTTTAACGGAAACTCCACAAAAAAGGTTGCTCCTTTATCGGCCTCTGATTCAAACCAGATCCTTCCGTTAGCTCCCTCTGCATAGCGTTTTGCAATCGAGAGACCCAGTCCTGTTCCTGAGGACTTAGTCGTGAAATTCGGCGTGAACATCCTGTTCTTCAGCACTTCAGGTATACCTTCGCCATTATCTGCCACAGAAACAAGTACTTTGTCGCCTGAAACCTTAAGTTCTACCTTTATGAGTCCCTGCCTTGCCTGGGGAATAGCCTGGATACCGTTTTTGATCAGATTTGAAAAGATCCCGTTAATCTGTTCTTTATCTGCATGAATGAACACCTTTTTCTCATCAGGCCATTTAATGCTGAAAGTTATATTACCTGTATTCCTGAAGAGTTCAAGGGTTGTATTTATCTGTTCAATAAGATCGATATCCACCGGATTAGCTCCAGGCATTTTGGCAAATGATGAAAATGCTGTGGCTATAAGGGAGAGGTTATCTATATATTCGATCTGATTCCTGGAGAAAGATTCCAGTTTACTGTTAAAATCAGAAGCATCATCTTTCCATGATTTCAATAATTGCTGAACGTTTAGCTTCATTGGAGTAAGAGGGTTTTTTATCTCATGTGCTATCTGCTTGGCCATCTCTCTCCATGCATATTCACGTTCCGATGCAGCAAGCTTATGAGTGCTCTCCTCCAGCTCATCAACCATTCTGTTGTATTGTTTTACCATGTCACCTATTTCATCGTTCCCGCTGTAAGAAAGATGTTCACTCTTCTTCCCAAGCTTCACTGAGGCAAGTCCTTCACTGAGCATTGAAAGAGGTGATGTAAGCCTGCCGCTTATAAAAACTGCAAGACCCATCGTAATAAGGATCAGGAGTAAAGTGAAGTTCATAATCGCGACTATCAGGTTGGATATCTCCCTTGCTAAAACGCTCTGCATCCTGAAATAAGGCAGATTAAGAAAAGCCAGCACTTTATAGTCAGGACTATAGAAGGGCATATAAACAGAGATATACTTCATATTACCTATACTCTCTGTCTGGAAATATTCGGTCCTTGTGAAGTCTGAAACATTAATAAAGGCTGTTATATCCATCCTGTGACTTGTCAGGTTACGGTAAAAAATCTCCGGACGCGAGGTTGCAATAAGAAAACCTTTCAGATCATAAATATTTATGTCAGTGTTAAAAATATTTGACAGATCAATCAGAATGTCATTAAGAGATTCATTTGTTCCGCTCTGCATGACAGCCGTAAGCTGCTTCCCGTCAGCCAATTTATTTTCAAGCTCGACATTGATTGAATTCAGCTTTTCCTTAATATTTTCATAATGCTTTGACCTGTATTCCCTTACTGTTAAGGATGCTGCAACGATCCCTATAAGGATAAAAGAGAATAACAGTATGGCCATAAAGGATACCTGTAGTTTCTGTCTGAAATTAAGGTTTAGTGCTTTTTTTATTGATGGCCTTCTGATAATGAAGGCAACAATGCTGCTCAGGAAAAGAATGAAGGCCAATAAATAAGCAAAAGAGATAAGTATATTGCCTATGTTGATAAGAGGCCTGCTTATTACAACTGTAGTGTTACCGTTTTTGTAAACTACGTGCTTCTTGTTCTCTGCATTGAATATCCTGTATTCAGTATTCTCAGCAATATACTCATCATCTGTCTTTTTATAAGGAAAGTCTCCGGAATTCAATACTATCAGTCCGTTTATATACTTTGCGTATGAATAATCCCTTAAATCTGAATAAATATTGAACTTTTTGTCAAGCAGCAGTTCCGTATATCCCGGCTGAAAAACATTTATGTCGCTGTAAAGTTCAATGAACAATCCGTTTATTGTTTCAAGATCTCTTGTGAAATTCAGTATCCCGATATAGTAAGATCTTCCTCCCTGATTGTCGATGAAGTAAAAATTCGTACCTGTAAGCTGATGTCCATATTTTGTAGTTCGTCCGTTAAAAAAGTCAAAACAATCCTCAAAATCTCCTTCCCGGGCCCCAACTCTGAGCTGCTGTTCCTTGCGGCATAACACAATATTTATATTGAAACTGCCCCAGTATCCGGTAAAATAGGTTCCCATCAGATAAGCAGTAATCCTGTCCACATTATTCTGGCTCAGATTAAAATCCTTTTCTGTCATCATACTGTAAAGAGTGGTATCATTTTTCATGACTGGCCACATATCAAGGATAAGGTGTTCAGCAACCGGGTCATTTTCAGTCGAAAAAGATAATGCCTGTACTTTGATGTTCTCATTTATCTTTTTTTCTGAGTTAACTGTGATAACGAAAAGAGAATATAAGCCAAGAAGTATTGAAAAGAATATTGTTGAATTAAACAAGTCTATCTGACGCTTGTATGCTGTGAAAACCATCAGGATCAGCAGGAGCCAGAACAGGATAATTACGAAAAGGGATCCGGGGTCCTTATAGAAAAAAACAAGGATCAATAACAATGAAGGAAGAGCAGAAATGATTGTCTGCCTGAAACTTATATCCCGAACCGATCTGAATACCTTAAGTATCAGGAAAACAGGGACAAGAACCATAAGTATCATTGCAATGAATCCAGCGACGCTTAAAAAGCTTATTTTTAATACTTTATAGGTTTCGAAGTTAATGTTTGAATTCAAAACCAATTGAGTGAATACGTTATGCGCCAGGCATAAAATGAGAGCCCCAAGTATAAAAACGAATGCAATAAAAAGATTTTTGGATGGTCCCTTCTCAGGCCAGTCTCCTGAGAACAGGAGAGAATTGAAAAAACTATAGGATATTATCGCTCCAAAAATGCTTAGCAACAACAAATGGCCCAGTGATGGGATTAAAGCATTGAGGTAAAAGACAAATGGCGAGAACAATTGAGTTCTCATGAATACGGCAGGACCGTCCAGGAGGAGAATTGCCAGATAGATAAATATAAAAATCCCGGTCATGGCTGCAATCCCAAAATTTTTCCTGCCTGATTTCTCAAGTGATGCTGCCATATTTCCTGATATCAGTATCAGGAGAAGCAATACTGAAATCCAGATTAGCAAAGGAACAATTATCAACAGGGTATTTGTCTTGGTTTCGGGGAAAGCAAGTGAAAAGAGAAAAACGCCTTCAGAGTTTTGGATATTGAATCCTGCAGCGCTTTTGTCTTTACTAAGCTTTACGAAATCAGGTATTCTGAAATCCTTGTTAAAACCGCTGCGAACAATATCATTCTCATAGCTGTAATCGGTTCTTATCCTCAGAAGGGCAATGAATTCCTGATTATCTGCTTTCCTCCTTTCCGGGAGGAACCATCCGTTCTGCATGTATATGACAGGTTTCCGGAACAATGAATCATCAGGTATTTCAGGAACATCGAAATCGTTGTCGGACCAATGAACAAGTGTCTTGTCGAAATATTCAAGTATTGTTATTCCGTTCTTATTTGCGACATTAAATATATTCTTCTCAGATACTGATCCATGAAGCTGTCCCGGAGAAAGTGTAAGCTGAAGCCTGTCGAGACAATCTTTCATTATCTTCTCCTTCTCACTCAGTTTCCTGTTGAACCTTCTTGTCATCAGATGGTATTCAAAATCGCTGAAATAGAGAAATTCAGCTGTTACTGCTGCAATAGCCAGGATTATTGTAAGAATTATAAGTGATAATCTGGACCGTTTCTCCTTATTCATAAAGTGAGAATTACCTTATTCATGGTGATATGGTTCACCTCTAATTACTGTAAATGCCCTGTAAAGCTGTTCAACAAACAATAACCGTACCAACTGGTGAGAAAATGTCATTTTTGAAAGAGACAGCTTCATGCTGCAGGCAGCATGAACTTCTTCTGAAAATCCCCAGGGCCCCCCGATAACGAAAAGTATCCTTTTATTCTGACTGATAAATTTCTTTTCAAGCCATCCGGCAAATTCAACAGTCCCTAACTGAGTTCCATTCTCATCAAGCAAAACTACGTAGTCATCTTTCCCGATTGACTGGATGATTTTCCTACCCTCCTTTATCTTCTGTTCCTCTGCCGGCATATTCCTGGTATTCTTCAGGTCCGGAAGGGTTATTAATTCAAATCCCGCATATTTACTGATACGCTTTGAATAAGTCTCCATACCTGCCGCTATATGCCTCTCTGAAGTCTTTCCTGTCAGCAACAATGCAATTTTCATAAATAGTGGCGCGACTTTTGTATATAAAAACTGTTCAAGCTTGCATGCAAAAATATAATTAAAAAAGGGCTCATACAATAATTATTATTTTGATCTGTAAGCCTTGTTTCTTAATTATGTTGGAAAATAGTTAAATTTGTGTTGTGAGATTTTGAAAGTCAGAATAAATATTTTAAAATGAATTTGAAAAATTTTATTCCTGTTATCATACTGTTAGCTAACAGCCTGGTTCTTGTTGCTCAGGAGCCCACCAGGATACCCGGGGGGATCTCAATTGCTTTCAAGGCCGGGAACGCCGTTGAACTCACAAAATATATGAATTCAACAGTTGAGCTTCTGCTCCTTGATAAATCTGACTTCTATAAAAAGAATGTCGCAGAAACAGTGCTTAAGGATTTCTTTGTTAATTATCCGGCAAAGGATTTTATTATCCGCCATCAGGGCGCTAAGAATGATGCACAATACGCCATAGGTATCCTGAAAACAGAAAAAGGTGATTTCAGAGTATATTTACTTCTTAAAAAAGTCGGGCAGGAATTGTTGATTCATCTTGTACGTATAGAAACCGAAAATGGAAATTAGGATCCTTAGAGAATTCATACTGAGGAGTGTAGGAGAAGACCTTGGCGATGGTGACCATACATCTCTAGCCTGCATCCCCTGGGATGCAACAGGTAAAGCTGAACTTCTGATCAAGGAGGAAGGTATTATGGCAGGGATAAATATTGCAAAAGAAGTTTTTACAACGATCGACAGTGATCTGAAATGCCTGATCTCTATTGAAGACGGAAGCAGAATAAAACCGGGAGATATAGCACTAAGTGTTCAGGGAAGACAACAATCAATACTCAAATCTGAGAGGCTCGTGCTAAATATCATGCAGAGAATGAGCGGCATCGCTACAAGCACCCGCCAATATGTTGACAGATTATCAGGCCTTAAAACAAAGATCCTTGACACCCGTAAAACAACACCGGGAATAAGATTCCTTGAAAAAGAGGCTGTAAGAATCGGTGGAGGATTAAACCACAGAATGGGTTTATTTGATATGATAATGCTGAAAGATAATCATATTTTCTATGCAGGAGGAGTAGAGAAGGCAATTCAGAAGACAAACGAATATCTGCGGAGAAACAACAGGAAACTAAAAATTGAAATAGAGGCTTGTAACCTGGAGGATGTCCGCAGGATAATTGCTACCGGTGGAATAAACCGTATAATGCTTGATAATTTCAATCTTGAAGATACCCGGTCAGCCGTTAAGCTTATAGATGGCAGATACGAGACAGAATCATCAGGCGGGATAACACTTGAAACAGTCAGAGCATATGCTGAATGCGGAGTGGATTTTATTTCTGTCGGAGCTCTTACTCATCATTTAAAAAGCCTGGATATTAGCCTTAACGCAGTTTAGTATTCTTTATAAGAGGATTCAGCTTGTTTAAGTTCAAAACTCGCGGTCCTGATATGACTTGAGTATCTGGCTTTTTTTTAATACTTTTGGGCGACAAAAACCATTTTAATGAATAAATGGATCGCTTTTGGAATTCTGCTTATTCTTACTGCCTGTAAAGGTGAAGTCGAGGATATCTATCTTACACCGGAAAAAGCTTCACAATATTTCAAGCAAATTGAAGCAATCTGCAACGAAGATAACGGTTCACTTTGGGGAACAAATTTGTATGGACCTCTTATGTATGTCGACAGAACAACCCGTAAAATAGTTGCTAATCAGCCTGATGAACAAGGCCTCCTAAGACAGAAAAATGGAATTTATACGGGTTCATATCCGAAAGAATTAATTATAAATAATACTGCAATAACTTTCGGCGGCACCCTGTTCGGAATGGTCCCCCTGCCTGCTACAGAAGATGAATACAGAATAATATCAAGGGGTCTGCATAGTCTCTTTCACCGGTTCCAGATGACATCTGGTCTGTCTTCTCCCGGATACAATACTCCTAATATGGAGGAAAGAAAGGCCAGAATATGGCTAAAACTTGAATGGAAAGCCCTTCGCAAAGCAATAGAATCAGAAGGAGAAGCCCAGAAAGTTGCAATCAGAGATGCACTTATTTTCAGGAAGGCAAACCATGAACTCTATCAGCAATACATAAATGATGAGATCAGGTTTGAGAATTATGAAGGTCTGGCCACTTTTACCTCATTAATACTTGCAACAAAATCTTACGATGAATATATAAGCAAACTGATTGAAAATCTTAATAGAATATACTCATACCTCTCATATTCAAGATCTTACGGATTTATACATGGGGCTCTTTATGCCACACTCCTTCACCAAAAGGATTTTGATTTCAGGGAAATATTATCATCAGATAAGGATCTTGGAGACTACATCATGAAACTATATGATATTAAGTTACCTGAAGTTTGCAGGGATGTTGCAGGAAGCCTGTCGGTGAACTACGACATAGATAAGATATATGATGAGGAGAACCTGAGAGAAAAAGAGATACAGGATTATATTAACAACCAGATAAACACTTTCATAGAAAAACCTGTAATCTATATTGATCTCGAAAGTCCGTATTTCGATTTCGAACCTGAGGATATTCAGCCGCTTGACCAGGAGGGAACATTGTATAAACAGATCAGGATATCAGATAACTGGGGAAAGCTGACTGTTGATAAAAGAGGAGAAGGATGCCTGATCTCAAACAACTTTAAATTTCTTCGCGTACCAGCTAAAGGATACAGTAATGATAAGAGTCACTACAAAGGCGATGGCTGGGAGCTGATCCTTAATAATGGCTGGGAAATGGAATCTGTTGGAGAGAACTATTTTGTCAGGAAATTCTGAAGTTATTTTTTCCTAAGTTCATTTAATCTTTCCGTCAGTGACCGTATCTTACTTTCTGAATCATTTTTTTTCCTGATCTCCAGTTCCAGTACCTTTGCCGGAGCATTTTTCCTGTTTTGTGCGAAAGACACCCAAAATTAAGATGAGGTTATTATTTCAATGAT
>CAYNRI010000019.1:1753-38843 GCA_964399575.1 uncultured Rikenellaceae bacterium | reverse complement strand
GCATGAGAAAGACAAATTCACTTAGGGAGAGGTTTTAGGAACGGTTCAACGGTGCAACGGTGCAACGGTACAACGGCACAGATTTCTAAAATTCCCCCTTATCCCCATCGAGACCGTGTCATCCCGAACAAGTTAATCCTTAGTTTATGAAGGATTAACGAGTGAGGGATCTCCTCCTTTCGGCAGAGAATAAAAGAAAGATGTGTATAAAGGGTAGGACCCCGAGGCGAGTAAATCTATTCAGATAATCATCTTCTGATTTAATGTGGAGAAAAGGCTGATGCAACAAGTATATTATTAATTTTACGTAATAGTATGATCAAATGTTTTAAAGAACTACAATGAATAACATTCCGGAAGATATAATGAACATCCAGAGCAGGTACTGCCAGGAAGTCCCGTCAGTAAGGGGAGCTCATCGTTTCATCGAAGACCTGATCCGTTTTCTTTTCCCGATAAAGGACAATAAAAAACCGGGATTGAAAGAAACCCGAATTAAGTTCACCCAGCTGGAGATACAGCTTGAGGAATTGCTTAAACCTATTAAAAATAACCTGAAAAAATCACCTGAAGAATTGTCTGAACAATTCTTCAGCTCCCTGCATCCTGTTTTCATTGACCTGCTTGAAGAAGCAGAGAGTTACCTTCAGAACGATCCCGCTGCATACAACGTTGAAGAGGTCTTCCTGTGTTATCCCGGATTCTATGCAGTTACCGTATACCGCTTGTCACATATCCTGTACCAGATGGAAATACCAATTCTGCCGCGTGTAATCAGTGAATATGCACATAGCAAAACTGGTATCGACATTCACCCCGGAGCAACAATAGGGAAAAAATTCTTTATCGACCACGGCACCGGGATAGTTATCGGGGAAACAACCACAATAGGGAACAATGTAAAAATATATCAGGGTGTAACACTGGGAGCACTTCATGTTGACAAGGGAATGAGCCATATAAAACGTCATCCCACTATTGAGGATAATGTAATAATATATGCCGGAAGCACTATCCTTGGAGGAGATACAATAATAGGACATGATTCTGTTATCGGTGGAAATGTATGGCTTACAACCGGTGTAGATCCCGGCACTATAGTATTTCACAGGCCCCAGATTGAATACAGGAACGGGAAAAAACCTTCTGCCCGTAAAAAGACCTGAAGGATTTGTGAATAAAAATGTTTTAAAATGAAAATCACAAGCATAACTGATACAATTGGCAATACACCTCATATCAGGATAAACAAGCTTTTCGGAAAATCTCACGAGGTATGGGTGAAATTTGAAGCTAAAAATCCCGGAGGGAGCCTTAAGGACAGGATAGCTCGTGCAATGATAAATGATGCAGAAGAAACAGGTATTCTGAAAAAAGGATCAGTAATTATTGAGCCCACTTCCGGTAACACCGGTATCGGCCTGTCGATGGTTGCAGCAGTCAAAGGTTACAGGATAATTATTGTTATGCCTGAATCTATGTCAGTTGAGAGAAGAAAACTAATGGCAGCATTTGGCGCTGAACTTGAACTGACTCCTGCAAGCCTTGGTATGAGAGGTGCAATTGAGAGAGCCATTGAAATGAAAACCCTGATTAAGGATGCCTGGATACCGTCACAGTTCGACAATCCTTCAAATATTACTGCCCATAAACAAACAACTGCAGATGAAATAATTAATGATTTCCCTGAAGGGTTTGATTATCTCATAAGCGGAGCAGGAACAGGAGGACATATTACTGGAGTCGGCGAAGTCCTGAAGCAAAGATTCCCTTCTATAAAGATCTTTGCCGTTGAACCGGAGCAATCACCGGTAATAAGCGGGGGAAAACCTTCACCTCATCCGATACAAGGTATAGGCGCCGGATTCATTCCCGCGAATCTTCATACTGAGATCCTCGACGGCGTAATTACTGTATCAAAGGAAGAAGCTTTTAACTATGCCAGACGGGCAGCCAGGGAGGAAGGACTCCTTGCCGGGATATCGAGTGGTGCAAGCCTTGCGGCTGTCGCAAAAAAAATCCCTGAGATCCCGAACGGAAGCCGGATCCTTACTTTTATCTGTGATACCGGAGAAAGATATCTGTCAGTGGAAGGACTATACTAAATCTTCTGAAACCCTGTTCAGTTTCTCAGATCCTTGTCAGTTAGTTCCCTGATCATCCATATATCACAGCCAAAATGACCTGAATTACCCATCGGAGAGGATAACAACCTGAATCCCGCCTTTTCATAAATATGGATCGCCTTGCCCAGTTCCGGAAGAGACTCGATATATAATTGCCTGTAACCGTACTGCCTTGCGCTGTTAAAAGATCTCTCAATAAGTTCCCTGCCAATTCCCCTGCTTCTGTATGAGGGGAGCAGATATAATTTTACAAGCTCAGCACAACCTTCAGGCAGCCCCGGCGTGGGGTATATCCCACAACCTCCTATTATAGTATTTTTGTCTTCAGCAATCCAATATACTGAACCTGGCGCCCTGAAAAGATTATAAAGATCATCAGTAGTCGGATCATAACAGACTGTACCGGGCCTGTCAATTTTAAACTCCCTGAATACCTGCCTTATCAGGGCTGCTATTTCCTTATTGTCTTTTTTTTCTATCTCCCTGTATACAATTCTCATCTCCCTCATCAATCTTACGCTAAATTAAGCTATGATTTCCAAACGAAACTTTAAAATTAAAAAATTTGCATCAGACAGTTGATATTTAGCTCAAATGAGTTATTTTCACCATATTGAAAAATAAGACAACATCAGAACTTCGGATTTTATGGCTCATCAGGTCCTTAACCCTGATGATGATGTTTGTTACATTAATCAAACCGCTTGCTGCAGCAGACTTTCGTGTAAGCGGAAGGATAACAGATGCTTTTGGCAATGCAATTCAAAATGCAAAAGTCTCCTTTATATCGGGTAATACCCATTATGCAGGGATATCCGGATCTGACGGAACCTACTCTCTAAAGGTATTCGGCATTTATGAGGATGTTCCGGGACTTATTGAATTAGGCAGCCCCTATCCGAATCCATTTACATATTCAATTAATGTTCCTTTCATCATCAGCAGTGATGGAGACATACGGTTTTCAGTATATAGTTTTACAGGACAGAAAATCACCGAGAAGTCTTTCCCGGGTATTCTTGCCGGAAGCTATCAGTTGATCTGGGACGGCAGAACGGATAACGGAGCCCCCGTGCGACAGGGATATTACATTTATTCAATCACTTTCAGGGGCAAAACTTCATCAGGCAAACTTGTAAAAGTTGAAGGGCGATCCACATATTCAGCAGGAACAGGTCTTGAACCAATTATGATGCCTCCGGAAATTTCATCTCCACCTGGTCAGATAAGGGTTCCGGTCATAACTACAGTGGACTGCGATGATTATTATCCTGTAAGACTTACCGATATTACACTTGCCAGCGATACTGTTATTGATTTTGAACTGGCATCAAAACATGAGCTCCCATTTAAAATTTCAGGAGACCATATAGCTATGTATACTGGAACGGTATACAGGCCACTTCTTCTTAAAGGAATTAATCTTGGATCATCTCCTCCGGGATATTTCCCCGGAGAGATTGCCTATGCCGTCGAGGATAAATCTGCCGGAACCTATGAAAAATGGATCAGACAGATGAGCGATGCCGGATTTAATTCTATAAGGGTGTATACTCTTCATCCTCCTGTGTTCTATGAAAAACTGGCCGAGTATAATCAGCGGAACCCTGATAAACCTTTATTGCTGTTCCAGGGTATATGGCTCGACGAAATTGAAGATGGCCAGAATCCGGATGACTATGACCTGATAATCCGGTCCGAATCCTTTAAAAACGGTATAAGGGAAGTGATCGACTGCGTTCACGGGAACAATGATATTTCATTCAGGGCCGGAAGAGCCTACGGAAAATACCTTACTGATGTATCGAGATGGACCGCCGGCTATATTATCGGCAGGGAAATAATGGCTCAGGAGGTCGATTCCACGAACTTTTTCCACCCTGAGATGACATCATATTCCGGATTTCAATTCAGTATCGTGGAAGCAAGTGCATCTGAAGTCTTTGTAACTGAAATGCTTGACGAAGTTGTATCTTACGAAGCCTTAAATTATGAATCAAGACGGCCTGTCAGTATCTCCAGCTGGCCTACACTTGACCCTCTTATTCATCCGGTATCTGCTGATGAAGATGTTGCCTCCTTTGATATTTACAGGATCGAAGGCAAAGATCAGCAGGCAGGGATCTTTGCATGTTATCACGCTTATCCGTATTATCCCAATTTCATCAGCCAGCAGCCATCTTATCAGACTTTTGAGGATGAAGAAGGGGCTAACAGTTATCTGGGGTATCTGACAGATCTGAAAGACCATTATTCAGGAATACCTCTTGTAATCGGAGAATTTGGTGTTCCGTCAAGCTGGATCAGTGCGCATCAATCATACAGTAATATGGATCACGGTGGTTATTCAGAAATACAGCAGGGTGAGAAAAATATGCGCATGATGCGCAACATTTTTACTGCAGGGTGTGCCGGAGGCTTTATGTTTTCATGGATGGATGAATGGTTCAAACCAACCTGGCTTGTAGCTTATCTTGAAGCTTATGGTTTTAAGTCGGGGAGCGTTTTAATTCCAACACGGCAGCTATGGCACAATCTGGCGTCTCCGGAACAGAATTTCGGCCTTTTATCTTTTAATCAGACAGTAAAGGATCCTTTTATCGGATTTCAGACAGATAATCCTTCCGGTCCCTTGGTTAAGATGGAAGCTACACATGATAATAGTTACCTTTTGTTACAGATTGAAACGCATCAGGCCATAAATCATGGTGATACAATTATGATCGCCTTTGATACTTACCTGGGTGATGTTGGTGAGTCACAGCTTCCTAACGGAAAAGTACTTGGCAACAAATCGGAATTTCTCCTTTCAGTTGTATTCGGACAGGACACCGCTTTTCATCATGTTACTCAGGCTTATGACATGAACGGGCTGACTCCCAGGTTCAACCTTTCAGATCCGCTGATCCAGCAATATAAAACAACAAAGAGCGATGGCGATCCATGGAAACTTATGATGTTATACAACGACAGTTTTGAACATACTCTAGATTCCTGCGGATTATTACCTATTGAAAACTCAGCTGATTTTACACCCGGACAAAGATCTGCAGTAGCATGGTCAGATAACAAAATTAAGATCCGCATACCCTGGACAATGCTTTATTTCTATGATCCGAGCCAGTTACAGGTTATTAACGGAGCTGTTTCATATGACGGAGGCCGGTCATACCAGATCTCAACTGCAACATCAGATGGAGTTGCCGTCTCAGTTTACTATCAGAATTCAGTCATATCATCAACCACACGTTATATCTGGGACGACTGGTTAATAGTCCCTTCCACTGAACCGGTTGAAAAGAAATCTTATCAGATTGTCAGATCAGGCCTCTCAGCTCTTCCTATGTTTGCCGACTGACGCAAGGTAGGTTTATGTTCTTTTTTTTTCTTCTTGTCAAAGCCTGATCTTTCAGCGCTACCCCACCCTTTCTTGCGCCTCAGAGCTTCAAAATTACCCCTGATAGCAAAATAAGTATGAACCGGATAAAAGAAAGGTTCAAGAAGGGCTGTTGCCAAAAGTTTCAGTACATCCCTTTTTTTCTTGTACTTATGAAATGTGATCTCCTCAAAAAGGATTGACCATGTTGAAAGAGCTACCGCGAAAGTATAGACAAATATAAAAAGTAACAGGTAAAATGGCCAGTTCAGGGCGTTATTAATAACAAGATAGATAGTAAACAGAAATCCTGCAAATGCTATCAGCGGTGAGAGCCATTCGAAGAAGAACCAGTATGGATAACCAAGCATTCCAAGCCTCTTGAAATTTGGATTAAAGAACAATTTACGGTGTGTCCACAATGATTCCACAAGACCCCTTGTCCATCTTGTCCTCTGCTTTCTCATTGATTTCAGGTCGGATGGGACCTCAGTCCAGCAGAGTGGATCAGGTATGTAAGTGACCTCGTACTTCTTGTCCTGCTCTGACATGAACCTCCTCATCCTTAAAACAAGTTCCATATCTTCGCCAACAGTCTTAATGCTGTATCCTCCGGCATTTATTACGGTCTCCCGGTCAAAAATACCCATGGCACCGGATATCAGCATTAACCCGTCAAGATGACTCCAGGCCATCCTTCCCAGCAGGAAAGCTCTTGTGTATTCAAGTACCTGAAAGCGAGGCAATATACTCTTCGGAACATGTATCTCCCTGATGTGACCACTTTCTACATCGCAGGAATTCACTATCCTGATAACGCCGCCAGTACCAATGACCTTGCGTTCTTTTTCTTCAAGAAAGGGCTTAACAAGTTTTAATATTGAATCGGCTTCAATAATTGAATCCGCATCGATCGAAACAAAAAGCGAACTCTTGCAGATATTCACTCCCGCATTTAGAGAATCGGCTTTACCCCCATTATTCTTATCTATAACAGTCAGCCTTGTATATGAAGGATCTTTTGATTTATAAACACCCTTTATCCTCTCACAGGGGATACGGTAGTCGAAATAATAATTCACCCTTACTAGGTCGTATGCTTCCTTTATCTTTTCAAAGGTATCATCTGTGGATCCATCATTCACAAGAATAACTTCGAAGTTATTGTAATACAAGGAGAGAAGCGTACGGACATTATCTATTATTGTTTTACTTTCATTAAATGCCGGAGCAATTATCGAAATCTTAGGACTCAGGGGCGACAATACAAGAGAATTATAATTGACATAACTATTCTTGCGGAGATATTTGCGGAGAGCCAGCGCTGAGAATATGCCAAGCATAAGATACGATCCGAAGAGTATCAGTGTTAGTATGAAAACTATATGACCGAACAATAATTCCATGATATTAAAATATTCTGCGATCCAGAACGTGTCTCACAATAATATTATAGTTCTTATATTCCGATTTCATTAGTTTGACAAGTGCCTTTACCCCTTCTTCCCCGTTATTCTCTATAGCTTTTGTTGCTTCAATCTGCAACTGGACATCATCCTCCTTATCGAGCACCAGTTTAAGAAATCCCATCATAGAGAGATCAGGCATTTTCCCCATCGATTTAATAATTTCCAGACAGATATTGTAATCCTGATTCTTATACATCTTTTTCATTGTCTCAAGTGTGGATCTCATTTCAAGATCACCTGCCACCTGAACTGCAAGCTTTCTTATCTCCGGTTCGGGACGGAACATTATCTCCCTTACTTCATCCTCAGCATCTTTTTGCTTGAATTCCCTTATCATCCTGAGAGCGAACATAGCAACAGTGATATTAGAAGACTTAAGCCATTGCTTAAAAGGAGGAACTTGAATATTATGCTGTATAATAAGTTCGTGAAGTGTTATCTGTTCCCACAGCGAAAAAGGCCTTGTCAGATGTGACAGAAACTCAAAAGGATTTTTTTCTCCAAGTCGTACAAGGGCGATCTGGGCTTCCATTCTTAATATTTCATTGGAAGAATTAAGTGCTTTAAAGATAACCTCATTTGCATCTTTGATATTCATGAAAGCAAGTTCGCGGAACCCTTTAATTTTTTTGTGCCACCTTATATCATTTGCCCGTTTGATCGAATCCCTGTCAAGTCCAAGATGCTTATAGAGACCAAGCAGTTTGCTTGCTTCCTCCCCTTTAAGGTTTACGCTTACATCGATCATCTGATCTATCAACACCTGGCGGCGGTAAGTATCTGAAGCTATGGAACGGAAATCATCAGGTTTTGCATTACCGAAAAGATAATCAACAATGAGTCCCTGGTATTTTTCAAGCAGATACTGATGTAGTTTTTCCTCCCTTTCCATCCTTCGCCTGTTCAGAAGTATTACCACCAGCAAGATAAGCATAGTGGCTATTGATATGATAATGGTGATTATCAGGGAATTTACAAAAGCTATCGATTTGCCGAAATAATTAATCCTTTTAAGCCAGGGATTATTCTCATCCAGAAAAATGATGTCACCAGCCGGGGTTTGTTCTGATTCAGCCCGCAGGCTTTCAACTGAGGGAAGCTCAGCAATTATTGTTGAATCAGATGCCGTTGTAAATTCTGCATACAGGGTATCGGGGTCGGGAATAATAGTTTCCTGCCTGTCATCCGGGAGCGTTGGTTCCTTATTGTTTTCGTTCCTGGCAAGAGCTTCGGGTTCAGGATTTCCTGATATCCTGACTTTGTAATAACCATCTTCATTTACAATTATGGCATTTTCATCTATATGTTTCTTTACTTCTGAAAGGAAGGCCTCAGCATTGATCCTTAAACGGAAGGCGCCCAGCTGAACGGGGAATTCATTTATTGATGAAGTAACAAAACCCCTGACAGTTGTTTCCGATACAGTGTAATCAAGAGTGGTGCTTTCTGCGGGAGCAGGTGGCTCGGCTTTACTATCGGACAAACCTGAATCAGCTATCTGTTGTGCCAGGCTGAATCCCTGCGACAGAAAAATGAAAACAACACATAATATGCCAGACAGGGGATGTTTCATCATTTCATTTTTATGGCATAGATCAGGTTAATATTACCTTCAAACCTGTTCCGTAACATTTTTTCATCATATTCCTCCCTGGAATAACCTGCCCCAACCCTTATTTTTACCCTCTTTGAGACAGCTGTATAATAAGCAAGCCTGATACTGTTTGCGCTGAAACGTTCCACATCAGTCTGCACATCGAAAGGCTCATCGGGAGCAGTCCCTGTCCCAAGAGTAATCTGTAAATAATCATCATCATTAAAATACCGCCTGCCATTAATGTAAAACGAAGTTGTCGGTCCTTTGTCCTTGAAATAAACATATCCTTTCAGGCTGAACCAGTAATTCCTGACATATTTTTCAATTGATAAACTACTGATAAAGATGTTTCTGTCGAAATAATAATAGTTAAGTCCTCCAGACACTGCCCATCCTTCAGGTAGGATTTGCCAGAGCTCGATAGCTGCACGGTGTTTCGGGAAATATTTACCAGGGCTGAAAGCATAAGCCAGATATGCATAATTCTTATTTGACAAGGTAGGCCATGCCTCGGCTTCAAATTGAAGTTCTGTTGCATTAATATCTTGATCCTTTGCTATCAGATTCCCAATATTGATCCCGGCTGCAGCAGGTCCCCAGCTAAACTGGTGCCCTGCCCCTGCCCTGAATATCTGCCAGAAACGCGGGTAAGGTTCATCAAAGGTATCAAACGAATAACCTGCCCTTATGTCTGTGGCTACAGGAGTATTCTCTTTCGACCAGAGCGAAATATCCCTTTTGACAGACAGCGCATCTTCATTATCCGGTTCTTTTATCAGCAGGGTATCAATTACGGCTGCAGCCTGGCTGTAATCCTTCTGCCAGGCCAGGATCCTTCCAAGAAGAATTCTGGCATCACCGTATGTGGGATAAGCGTTAACAAGTCTTCTTGCTGCAGCAGCTGCTTCTGAATAATTCCCATCAAAAGCAATTGTTCTTACTCTCATATATTCGGTTTCAGGATCGGCTATCTGCTGAGAATACAAATTAGCTGAACAAAAAGATATTATTATTATCAATCCTGACAGAAATGATATTGTATGTTGTCTGTTCATAAAACTAGTTCACAAGTATGGATCTTATTTGTTTGATAAGATCAGACGGGTTAAAAGGTTTAATTATATACCCGCTAATTCCAAGCTCAGCTGCCTGCTGTTGCAGCTGGATATCACTGAACGCTGTTACAATGAGAACCGGGGTGTTCTTTTTCAGGTCAGATCTTAGAAATTTTACAAGTTCAAGCCCGCTGTGATAAGGTAAATGGATATCAACTATAATAAGTTCATAGTCTTTCTCCTGAAGCATGCGCATGGCTTCGATGCCGTCCTCAGATGATTCTGTTAAAAACCCGGCCCTTTCAATTACAACCGAAAGGGTTTTTTTTGCCAGGGTATTATCTTCACAGATAAGTATGCTCATTATTCCAGTTACAAGCTGATTGTATTGCGCAATCAATTATTCAATTTCTGTCGTAAAATTGCAGAATAAAACCTTAGATACAAAAGAAATCAGGTATAATTTTGATAACCAACTATAAACCTTCGATCAAAACATGATAGTCTTCGATTAATCAGAATCCCGGAAAAATTCGTTAAAGCGAAAACCAGTAGTTAAGCTTTATCATGAAGATGTTATTTGGAAATGCATCACCAAGATATCCTACAGACTCTCCGAAAGAAACGTCTGACATCTTATTATAGCCTGAACGGTCGCTTGACCAGACAAGATAAATATAGGAGCCCGGATTGTATTCCCATTTTGCAACAAGGTTAGAACGGAATTCATGGAAATTAAAATCCGGGTTACTTATTGAATAATCAGTCAGAGAATCATTATTCTCATCAAGACTGACATTGCTTTCATCGCTTGCTACTACATTCAATAAACTGAATCTTTGATTGAAATCCTTGTCTTTCGGTGAAGTGATGCGTTTCATTGCAGAATATTTCCCCCTTGAAATAAAAGGGCTTCCATAGTACTGGATCGCGAACTCGGGAGAAATGTTAAGATCAGCTCTGAAGGTCAATCCAAATGTCTTCTGATCAATCGTCCCCAGCAAATACCTTTCCTCATTAAGGTAATTAATTGCTGTTACATACTGAAGCTTGTCCTCATTAACGGAATAATCAGCATTTGCGCTAAGCTTAAGCATACCAAACGGACGAACTGCTATTGAAGGTCGAAATCCAAAGCTCCTGGCAGCCTTGTTACCGGAGGCCTCATAACTATAAGATACGCCTAGAATAACCTTTTTAGACTCATCCGTTCTTAGATTTCCGAATGTAGTGAGTGAATTGGGCATCAACATATCCGGTCCCCCGCGCAGTTTCCTGGTATCCAGGCCACCTGATTGAAAGATCAGATTCACGTTGAAAGAATAGTTATTTCTGAACTGTGAAGAAAATGACACATGCCCTCCCGATCCAAGATAACTGCCGTTAAAATTCCAGGCATTGAATTGTTCAAGTTCGATTGAGAATGTATTGAAAATTGCCATAGGCTTATTTATAAAATACTCCAGTTCATTTTCCTGGCGTATTTCATCTGCCTGGCTCATATAACCAATATCATTCAGCTCAAGCCCGGGAGAGACCCAGGCTAAGTCACTTGCATATTTCCAGAGTCCTTTGGATCCTTTCCCGACCTTTATTTTTCCGCCGTAACCACCGAGACTTGTTCGGTCGGGGTCATAGTTCAGATAATCTGCCCCCGGCCTCTGATAATAACGCGCAGAAGATCTTTGAAGGCTGGCTATTGCAATATCGCTTCCTTCAAGGTAACTGCCTAAAAGCCTCGCCTCAACATAGTACTCCTTGTCATTCCAGTGATGCCTCAGATCAAGACCTCCGGTAAAAGCATCCCTTACGAGAAATCCTAGATTATCTTCATCAATTAATCTGTTTGTCGATGTGAACATTCCTCCGACAACTGTATTTCCTTCTTTATATCCTTTCTTGATACGTGCGACAGTATAATTTGTAAGAGGTTCTACTTTAACCTTCTCGATATTCCTTTCAGGATCACTTACCCTTGAGAATTCGTTTGAGGTGATACTTTGAATAAGTCCGACTGACAGTCCTTTGGATGTTGTACCGCTGAATTTTGCAGCACCAAGAATTGTAGTCATATCAGGAGCATCAACGTAGTAATCTCCCCCGGGATTTATTGAAAGAGAAGGTGAGTGCCCGATTCTGCGTGAATAGAACAGGTTCTTATCATCAAAATCATAATCAAAAATTGTAAGACCTTCAAGAAAGAATGGCCTCTTTTCATCATAATAAGTCTCAAAAGCTGAAAGATTCATTACAGAAGGATCAGATTCAACCTGGCCAAAATCAGGGTTTATAGTCAGGTCTACAGTGAAATTGCTTGTAACACCTATTTTTGCATCAAGCCCAATATTACCACCCTATTCCCGGCCTTTTGAGTTGAAAGGATTCTCCGGTTCCTTCTTGAATGTTTTGAGATCGCCCAGGGTAAAAGGAACCAGTTCAATCCTTCTTGAAGGTTTTAAACCACTTATCCCTCTTAACTCGCCAAAATTAAAGAGCATTCCCGGACCGGTCTTGGTTTGAATTTCCCAGTCGCTCTCTTCGGATAGTCGGGATATCCATCTCCATACATGCATTCCCCATACCTGTTCTTCTTCACGGCTGTATCTCAACTGGCTTAAAGGGATCTCCATTTCAGCAACCCATGCTGAATCTTCCATTCCCACCTTGCCGTTCCAGACTGCATTCCAGTTTGAATCCCAGCTCATGGGATTGAAAAGAACATTATCTGTTTTCTGCCCCCAGGCTGAAATATGAAATTCAAAGCCTGTCCGGTAATCCCTGTAACTGTCAAAGGAAATACCAACCACATCACCTTCATATACATCACGGCTTGTAGACATCCTCGTGATCTTCTCAGGTTCATCATCGTAAGCACGTATGGCTACATATATATTTTTTTCATCATACTGAATATTTATCTCGGTAGGAAATGTTGGTGGTGCACCTTCATTAGGGATCCACTGATGAAAATCTCCTGCCCAGGTTCCATGCTTCCAGCATTCATCATCGAGTTTCCCGTCAATGAGCGGTTTATCTGTTACAAGACGGGCAGTGGTATAAACAGGTTGTTTATTGGCATTCAGCTGAGGATTAATATCCTGGTCCTCCATTCGTACATCAGTGCCATTTAAAGCCTGCCCCTCCAATGAGAGAAATAATAGAAGAAAATAACAAACGAAGGATCTGATCAATAGTGAATACCTTTTCATAAAACGCCTGATAATAGTTAATAATTCGCAAAAATAATATAATAAGTCAATCCCTTGAAACTTTTAGAAGTGATTATGCAACTGGTTCATCAGCTGTCTGAATAGCGGCAGCAACTTCAGGGGGAAACTCCACTCTGAAAAAAACCGGTTTGACTATTCTTTTCAATTCCGAAGTTAACTATTAAAGAATATTAAATATATACAGGACTGAAATAACAATAATTGTGAGTGAGGATACTCCTATAGGGAACCAGACGGGCGATATCCAGGGAACCGGGATCAGGAAAAGCACATCAATTGTTCTGAGGGTGGGTGGCCATTTGATTAAAATATAAAGTGAGAGATAATAGAAAAGATCCCAGAAAGCGAAAGTCCAGAGAAAGAATATTCCTCTCTCAATCCATGATGAACCGACAAGGCAGGCAATTACTACAAGCATTATAATTGTTGCTGCCTCTCTTGTCATTTCGATATTAATAAATCTCCGGGGAAGCGACCTTACAGCTTCCTTATTCGATTCCGGATCAGGTATGCCAAGAGCTTGACGGAGATAAACAACAACAACTCCTTCAAGATGCGCCATGGCTATCCCGAAAACTGCAAGCAGCATTAATTTCAAAGTCATCCTGATACCTCCCGGATATTTTTATCCTTCAACAAATAATCATTTACTAACGAGGAATAATATTCTTGGAATAAAAATAATCATACCAATAACAGCTGCTCCAACAGCTGAAATGAGAACACCCCCTGCTGCAAGATCTTTTATTTTTCCTACTTTTATATTTCTTTCCTTTGTTACGATATCGGAAAGATCCTCTATTGCAGTATTGAAACATTCAAAGGCAAAAACAAGAATACTCACTGTTATAATAATAAGCCATTCCTGACGAGTTATATTAAGAACAAATCCCGCTATTATCACTACTGCGAAGATCAATAATTGAATAACAGCATTCTTCTCCTCACAGAAAAGAGTTTTTATCCCTTTCGCTGCAAATCTGAAACTCTTATATCGGCCAACCCAATCCTGACTGTTGCCTGATTTCATACTTAATTTTTTATTATTAATCTTTATTTAATAAGCTTTTCCGTAATTCTGACTGCGTCAGCCATATATTTTTCACATTTTATCTCAAAGAGGTTTTGATCTGCAATTTGCTTATAGTCATCAGGATTATTCAAATCAAGATCATCAAGCAGTTCTCTGCAAACAATTGAGCCATTCAGCTTCCTGAATTCCCTGAAAAATTCACGGGTCTTTGAATAAGTTAACAGCTTATTTTCTTCCGGATCATTTACACCCATTCCATGTTTCAATCCCAATGCCATAAGAGCTCCTGTAACTGCTCCGCAAACATTCTGTTTTCTTCCCATTCCACCGCCAAATGCACAAGAGAGTTTCAGGGAATCATTTTCAGATATTCCAAAATCGGGACCGAAGACAGTAAATACTGCCTGGGAACAATTGTATTTTCTTCTGTGGTAATTAACAACTTTTTCTTCGTTTTTCATTGAACTCTCTTTTTATCATGAAATTCACTTATGCTAAATATTATTGATCTTTTTAGTCAAGATCATTTTATCTGTATTACCTGTCTGTAGTTGATTCTTTAATAAATGAAAAGAACTTTTTAAAAGATTTATTGAATTTTTTTATTGCCTTTCTGTTCAGACTATAAATTATTTTCAGGCCATTAACCTCATAATCAATCAATCCGGCTCTCCTGAGTTCAGAAAGATGCTGTGAAACAGTTGTCCTGCTCAGAGGCAGAAATCCTGATATTTCACCCGAAATACCTGTTTCTGATTCTGCCAGGAATTTTAATATAGCCAGCCTGGCAGGATGAGATATTACTTTTGAGTAGAATGCAAGTTCCTGAAGCGACTCATCGAACTTATGAGACTTATTCATAACTTTATGATTTATGTAGTAAACATACGAATATAATCTGAGAAAATACCAAATCATTACTAAGTTATTTAGCTGATCTTACAGTATTTTATCGAACCAGTAAATGAACCATTTTTCCGGGAGTATTATAGACTGAAAGACCTCAATTAAAATTTTCCGGGCTTTTAAGAGGAAGGATTCTATAATTATTTAACTTTGTTCACTTTAATAAATTTCGGACAAGGGAACATGGCGGCACATGATTGTATAAAACCGTATGGTGAGAAACAGATGACCTTCGACAAGAGATATCTTGAGATGGCTCTTATCTGGGCAAAAAATTCCTATTGCAAAAGACGGCAGGTAGGGGCTTTGATAGTGAAAGGGAAGATGATAATCTCAGATGGTTACAATGGAACTCCTGCAGGGTTTGAAAATGTTTGTGAAGATGAAGATAATGTCACGAAACCATATGTGCTTCATGCAGAAGCCAATGCGATAACCAAAGTAGCAAAATCAAATAATTCAAGCGAGAATTCCTCTCTCTACGTCACTTCCTCCCCTTGTATGGAATGCGCCAAGCTTATAATTCAGTCGGGTATAAAGAGAGTCGTCTACTGCGATAAATACAGACTGTCAGATGGCCTTGAGCTTCTGAAGCGGGCAGGCATTGAGATAGTATATATTGATTTAGAAAAAGACATTTATGAACAACAGTAATTCCCGTCGTAATATATTCCTGCCATTTTTAATGGCTTTTTCAATCGTTTGCGGTATTCTTATCGGGTTCTATCTTCCAAAACATAATAATGAACCACAGCATACAAGCATAAGACCACGCAGTGACAAATTAAACAATATCCTGAATATAATTGAAACCAATTATGTCGATTCAGTAAACCGTAATGAACTCGTGGAGACTGCAATCCCGGCAATACTTAAAAAACTCGATCCGCATACAGTATACATAACTGCCAAAGATCTTATCAGAGCCAATGAACCTCTTCAGGGCAATTTTGAAGGTATAGGAATCTCATTCAGCACTCTCAGCGACACAATACTTATTATCAGTACTATACCCAATGGACCTTCTGAAAAGGCCGGAATACTTGCCGGTGACAAAATTATTTATGTAAATGATTCATTAATAGCAGGCCGAGGAATAAGTGATGAAAGTATTATGTCAATGCTTAAAGGTCCGCGCGGTACAAAAGTTAAAGTCAGGATCCAGCGTAAGAACCAGGATAGCCTCCTTTCATTTAATATCACGCGTGACAAGATACCTCTTGTCAGCCTTGATGTAGCATATATGATTAATCCGAATACGGGATTCATAAGAATTACAAATTTTGCTCTTTCCACTTATGATGAATTCATGAAAGCTCTTTCTGAACTAAAGGGGAAAGGAATGACGCAACTGATAATTGACCTCCGAGGCAATACGGGAGGCATTATGGAAGCCGCGATAGAAATCGCGGAACAGTTCCTCAGAAAAGGTCAGCTTATTGTTTATACAAAAGGCCGAAACCAGCCAAGGAATGAATTCAGGGCAAGAGGTAACGGTGCATTTGAATCCGGGAACCTGGTTATACTCATTGATGAAACTTCCGCTTCAGCAAGCGAAATACTGGCTGGTGCCCTTCAGGATAATGACAGGGGCACAATAATTGGACGCCGGTCATTTGGAAAAGGGTTGGTCCAGGAACCTGTCTCTTTTTCCGACGGTTCGGGGATGAGACTTACTGTCGCCCGTTATTATACTCCTTCCGGAAGATCCATACAGAAACCATATAATAACGGATTTGAGGAATACTACGAAGATCTTAATAACAGGTTTAACAGACATGAATTTGAGTCTTCCGACAGCATACATTTTCCCGATTCTCTCAGGTTCACAACAAACAGCGGAAGAATAGTTTACGGAGGAGGAGGTATAATGCCTGACAAATTTGTACCCTATGACACATCAATGATATCTCCCTATTTTCTTAGAGTAAGACCTCTGATTTACCAGTATGCCTTGAAATATACTGAGAATAACCGCGAAAAGCTCAATGGATATACAAATCCAAAAGAACTCGAACAATATCTTGACAAGCAGAAACTGCTGACCGGATTTGCCGATTTTGCCAATGCAAATTCCGTCAGGCCTGATCCTGAAGGTTTAAGAATATCAGGAAATTACATTCTTGTTCAGCTCAAGGGATATATTGCACGTAATATCCTTGATAACAAGGGTGCTTACCCTGTATGGGAACAGATTGATAATACACTTAAATATGCCATCAATTTCCTGAATGACAGTGTTCAGAAATCCCTGGATTAAATTCCTGATATAAATTCTGTAAGAAGGTCAAGTGCCTTGTCCTTTTCTTCAATGAAACCCATATGCCCAGAGTTTTCAAATATCTCAACTCTGACATTCGAAGGTAATTTAATCCTGGCAAGCATCTTTTCAGCATTTATATGATTGTCTCGTGCTCCAAGTATCCAAAGACATGGAATTTTGCCCTCTTCAATTACTGTCGCTCTTGATGGTCTCTCCATCATACCTCTGAGTACCGCAATAATTCCCTCTGCAGGAACATCTTCTGCAATTTCTTTTGATCGCCTGACAGCAACTGCAAATTTCTCAAGGTTTGTTTCAGCAAATAATCTTGAAGCACTCTGCGGGAACATCTTGCCCTTATTCCCCGATCTCACAAGTCTTATTTCCATCTGCCTTTTAGCAACAGCTTCCGGCGAATCTGCAAAGGGATGTGAGTGAAACAGGCTATAGCCCCTTAGCATCTCCGGATATTTATCAACGAAAGCCATTGTAACATAACCTCCCATTGAGTGGCCTATCATGAAAACAGACTCTGTTTCCAGACTGATGAGAAGCCCATTAACAGCATCAGCCATCAATTCCATAGAATGCACTTCTCCTAATATATCTGATCTCCCATGACCCGGAAGATCAACAGTTATGACTCTGAATCTTTTTTGCATTCCCTCTGCAAACTCCTTCCAAATTTCTGAAGTTTCAAGATAACCATGTATTAAAATCACAGGTACCCCATTGCCATTGTCGGTATAGAATACTTTACCTGAACTATGATGAAAAAAATTCTCCATTTAAATATTTTTATGCAAAGGTAATTGTATAAAATTTCAGCCGGACAAATTTTCTTAATTGTAATTGTAATTAAATAATCTTAATTTTATAATTAACTCCTGACTTTGACAATTAACCTGTTAACCTGTTTTAATAAATGAATAAGATCCTGTTTTCGTCTATATCCAAAAAGTTTGTTATGGCGCTTGCAGGTTTATTCCTGATGCTATTCCTTCCGGTTCATCTTGTCATAAACCTGATGCTTCTAAAAAGCGATCCTGAACCTTTCAATAAGGCTGCCCGTTTCATGGCGACTTTTCCTGTCATAAAAGTGATTGAGGTAATGCTGATTGCAGCACTTCTTATCCATGTGATCAGCGGTATCTATATCCAGATACTGAATTGGCTGGCACGACCAGTCGGCTATGCCAGCAGACAAAGGACAAAAACTTCATCCTTCTCAAAATTCATGATATGGACAGGAGCATCTGTATTTACTTTTCTTATCCTCCACTTTTTTAATTTCTACTTTATAAGGCTTGGGTTTGTACCAGGTAATCCTGATGATTTTTACTCCGTCGCCCATGCACTTTTCAAGATACCCGCTTATAATTATATATATCTGACATGCTTTGTATTACTCGGGCTTCATCTTTTTCATGCTTTCAGCTCGGCATTTCAGACTATAGGACTTAACCACAGAGTATGGACTCCAGTTGTTAATGTTCTTGCATGGATTTACGCTATAATAATACCCGCTGGCTTCGCCTTTATCTCTTTAACGATCTGGCTTTTGAGATAGAAAATTTTACACTATGGAAAAATTGATTTCTAAGATCCCCGAAGGGCCTCTTCACCAGAAATGGACTAATTACAAGTCCTCTGTTAAGCTTGTAAATCCAGCCAACAGGAAAAAAATTGAGATCATCGTTGTGGGAACCGGACTGTCCGGGGCAAGCGCTGCATCAGCTCTCGGAGAACTGGGTTACAATGTGAAGGTCTTCTGCTACCAGGACTCCCCCCGGAGGGCTCATTCTGTTGCAGCCCAGGGTGGCATCAATGCTGCAAAGAACTATCAGAACGATGGTGACTCTGTTTACAGGTTATTCTATGACATGATAAAAGGAGGAGACTATAGAGCCCGTGAAGCTAATGTGTACAGAACGGCAGAAGTTAGTAATTATGTAATTGACCATTTTACGGCTCTTGGAGTCCCTTTTGCCAGGGATTATGGCGGCACTCTCGATACAAGGTCCTTCGGAGGAGTACAGGTCTCAAGAACCTTCTATGCCAAAGGTCAGACTGGCCAGCAGTGTCTTCTCGGCTGCTATTCATCCCTTAACAGGCAGATAAAAAAAGGCAGTGTAAAGATGTTCCCAAGGCGTGAAATGCTTGATTTAGTCCTAATTGACGGAAGAGCCAGAGGAATAATTACACGTAACCTTTTAACAGGTGAAATCGAACGTTATGGGGCCCATGCGGTAGTACTGGCTACCGGCGGATATGGAACAATATATTACCTGTCGACTCTGGCCGTCAATTCAAATGCTTCAGCCGCATGGAAAGCCTATAAAAAGGGAGCATTCTTCGCCAACCCCAGCTTTGTACAGATCCATCCGACAAGCGTGCCTCAGCTGAATGAATTTCAGTCAAAACTGACACTCATGTCGGAGTCACTCAGGAACGACGGCCGTATGTGGGTACCCAAAACCAAAGGCGATAAGCGGCCGGCTAATAATATACCTGATGAAGAAAGAGATTATTTCCTTGAAAGACGATATCCTGCTTTTGGCAACCTTGTACCGCGCGATGTCGGATCAAGAGCCATCAAAGAAAGATGTGATGCGGGTTTCGGTGTCGGAAAAACAGGGCTTGCAGTCAATCTTGATTTCAGGGATGCCATTAACAAACAAGGAAAGAAAGCAATTGAGAATAAATATGGTAATCTCTTTGAGATGTATAAGACAATAACCGGCAGCGATCCATATAAAGAACCCATGTTGATTTATCCTGCCGGCCATTATACAATGGGAGGCTTATGGGTTGACTATGAACTAATGACAACTATACCAGGTTTGTATGCAATCGGAGAATCAAATTTTTCAGATCATGGAGCCAACCGGCTGGGAGCCAGCTCTCTCATGCAGGCTGCGGGTGACGGCTATTTCATTCTTCCAAATACTATAAGCAATTATCTGGCCGACCAGTTCAGAATCCCCGGCATTTCTACCGAAAGTCCTGAATTTATTGAAGCTGAAAAAAATGCAATCGAACGGCTTGAAAAACTTGTTTCCATAAAAGGAAAACAAACAGCAGGATCATTTCATAAACGTCTTGGAAAAATCATGTGGGATCACGTGGGAATGAGCAGAAATGAAGACGGTCTCAAAAAAGCGCTTGAAATGACACTCGATCTCCAGAATGAATTCTGGAAGGATCTGATTATTCCCGGTAGTTGGAAAGAACTGAATATGGAACTTGAAAAAGCCGGAAGAGTGGCCGATTTCTTTGAACTTGCCCGTTTGCTTATAACTGATGCCCTTAACAGAAAAGAATCGTGTGGAGCTCATTTCAGGGAAGAGTACCAGACGACTGATGGAGAAGCTCTCAGAAACGATGAAGAATATGCTTATGTAGCCGCCTGGGAATATGCCGGAGAAGGGAAGCAGCCAATACTACATAAGGAAGTTTTGAAGTTTGAAGAAGTAGAAATGAAGGTGAGGAGCTATAAATAAACGGCGTTACGGCATTACGGCGTTACGGCGTTAAGGCATTAAGGCGTTAAGGCATTAAGGCGTTTTTATGAGATTGTAAGGGAAAACAGGAATAAAAATCAAAGAATATGAGACTTACCTTGAAGATCTGGAGACAGAAGAGTTCCTCGGCAAAAGGAGCTTTCGTAACATATAAAATGGATGATGTATCGCCTGAAATGTCTTTTCTTGAAATGCTTGATTCACTTAATAAGAAGCTTGTTGAAGAAGATCTGGATCCGGTTGCATTCGATCATGATTGCCGGGAGGGGATATGTGGCTCATGTGGAATGTATATTAACGGGCATCCTCATGGTCCGGTTCCTGCCATAACAACCTGCCATCTTTCGATGAGACATTTCAGTGACGGTGATACAATCCGGATTGAACCCTGGAGGGCAAAACCATTTCCTGTAATAAAGGATCTGATTGTTGACAGGAGTGCATTTGACAAGATACAGATTGCCGGCGGATTCATTTCTGTCAATGCAGGAAGTGCCCCCGAGGCTAACTCTGTCCTTGCAAGCAAAAAGAACTCCGACTCTGCATTCGACTCCTCAATTTGCATAGGCTGCGGAGCATGTGTTGCAGCATGTAAGAATGCTTCAGCAATGTTGTTTGTATCAGCCAGGATCTCGCAGTTCGCCCTTCTTCCCCAGGGCAGGATAGAAGCAAGGGAGAGAGTAAGAGCCATTGTTGAAAAAATGGATGAACTGGGTTTCGGTAACTGTTCAAATACCGGAGCCTGCGAAGCAGAATGCCCGAAGCAGATCAAACTGACAAATATTGCCAGGTTGAACCGCGAATATTTTAAAGCTTTCTGAAGCCGGTTTTATTGCTTCTTTCTTACTTCTGTTTTTGCCAGCTTTTCATAATACTGTATCAGCCCTCCGTGATCGTCTTTTGCTTTACCATCATCCCGAAGTGACTTCATTATTTCCAGGACCTTTTGGGTCAGCATAACAGGTACATCAATTTCATTTGCCGTATCGATGACGTTCATAAGATCTTTTATGTGAAGTTCTATTCTGAAACCCGGCTTGAAATTTCCATTCAGAACGAGCGGCATTTTTGCATCAAGTACTGTACTGCCTGCAAGACCTCCCCGGATAGCCTGATAAACTTTCTCAGGATCTACTCCGGCTTTTGTGGCAAGTACCATGGCTTCCGACATGGCAGCAATATTAAGGGCGACAATTATCTGGTTGGCCAGTTTTGTAACATTGCCGCTGCCGATATCACCCACAAGCTTAACTGACGAACCCATTGCAGAAAGCAGATCTTTCACCTTATTAAATGTTTCTTCCGGTCCTCCTGCCATTATTGCCAGTGTGCCTTCTATGGCTTTGGGTTCTCCTCCGCTTACGGGAGCATCAATCATTACGATTCCTTTCTCATTAAGCTTATCCGACAATTTCCTTGACACCAGGGGAGCTATTGAACTCATGTCGACAAGTATAGTCCCCGGCCGTGCTCCTGAAATGACACCTTTATCACCAAGGATTACCTGTTCCACTTCCGGAGAATTCGGAAGCATTGTAATTATCACATCAGATTGGGCAGCTACATCTGCTGAAGATTTTCCTTCCTTCGCTCCTGCTACTGTCAGCTCTCTGACAGCTTCGCCATTTATATCAAATACAGAAAGCTGATAACCTGCCTTCAGCAGGTTCTTTGCCATCGGTTTGCCCATTATACCCAGGCCGATAAATCCTACTTTAAACATAATTTTTTATATTTTCCGGTTAAATTGGTTTCAGAACTACTTTTACTGCTTCTTTGGTTTCAACCATCTCAAATCCTTTTTCCCATTGATCAATCCCCAGTTCATGAGTTATGAGCTTCTCCAGGTCAACGATTTTCTTTTCCATCAGCACAAGACATTTTTCCCAGACATCCCAGGTATGGCTGAAATGACCTTTAAAAGTGACTGATTTTGCTATCAGGGGATCCAGACTGAAATTCACAGGTTTAGGGCCCCATCCGATTTTTGTTATTTGTCCGGCAGGCCTGACAGCATCCATTGACAACTTAAGAGTGGAAGAACTTCCGGCCAGATCGAGTATCAGATCAGCACCGTAACAATCGCCCAAAGACATAATCCTTTCAAGGGGGTCTTCTTTTGATGAATCGATTATTATTGTAGCGCCATAGTCCTTTGACAGTTCAAGCCTCCTTTTATCTCCGCTGGTTCCGACCATTACTATCTCAGCTGCTCCCGATAATTGTGCAAGTCTCGCACATAAAATCCCAATTGGCCCAGGGCCAATGATGACAACTGTATCCCCGGGCTTAACATTACTGTTGATTACCAAAGACTTGTATGCAACACAGAAAGGTTCGGTAATTGAAGCCGCCTTGAAGGAAACATCGTCAGGTACACGGTGGAGTATTCTCTCAGGCACCTTAACATATTTTGTAAATGCCCCGTCAACATGAAATCCATATCCGCGTCTTTCCCTGCACAAATGATAATTATTCTGCCGGCATAATGTACATTTCCCGCAATATTCAGCATGAGTCTCTGAAGTAACCCTGTCTCCGACATTGAATTTACTTACCTTTTCACCTTTCTGCACTATCGTTCCGGCAAATTCATGGCCAAGGATAAAAGGTCTGACAAATTTAAATGCTGAAGTTCCTTTATGTAAATGGGGGTCTGTTCCACAAACACCTGTATAAGCTACCTCAACAAGAACATCCTCTTCCCCCGGTTCAGGAACAGGCACCTCCCTTATCTCCGTTGAACAAGGTTCTGCAGCAAATTTCACCACAGCTTTCATATTATTTTTCCCCATTGTTTTTTCCATTAGTTTAATTACATTATATGAGTATCCGGAATTATTAATACTATTTACAAAATCGCTTGAAAATCAATTTATTTACCCCTACCCCAAGGGGAGTAAATTGATTTTCTTCGCTCCCCTTGGGGCCGGGGTAGACGAAGAAAATCAATGAAATATTGTGTATAATTCCTGATACTCATATTACATTAAAATAAGTCCCATTATCCACAATGCTATCGCTGCAGAAACACCCAGTACAAAAGTTCCTGCACTTTGCAGTTTATATCCTGTTTTAACATCCATATGCGACATTTGTGTCACCACCCAGAAAAAGCTGTCGTTGGCATGTGATACGACCATTGCTCCTGCACCTATTGACAGGACAACAAGTGCCTTCGCTATTTCAGAATCAAAACCAAGTGCTGGCATGAGAGGTGCAATTAACGAAGAGGTAGTTATAAGGGCCACTGTCGAAGAGCCCTGAGCCGATTTGATTATCACTGCTATAAAAAATGGCAGCCACATCCCAAGATTTATTTCTGCCATTGTTTCGCCTATTGTGGCAGCCAGCCCTGAATTTTGCAATACTTTCCCAAAAGCTCCCCCTGCTCCTGTAATAAGAATAATAGTCGCCGAAACCTGCAGGGCTTTCCCCACCCATCCGGTTTCAGAATACATCCCCTTTTGTCTTTTCTTTGGCAGCAGGAAAGCAATTAACACCCCGATCAATAATGATATTACCGGTTCTCCCACAAATCCGATAAAAGTCTTTGCCGACCCTTCGCCAAAAGGATTTGTAGGAAAATCGGAGATCGACTTCATTACTATCAGGATAATTGGTAAAAATATCGGAGTCAGTGCCTTAAATGCTGAAGGAGCTTCTTTCATTTTAATATCTATCTCTTCCTGTGTTATCTCGGGATTAGGATCAATATGTACCCGAGCTGCCACTTTTACTGAGAATAACCATCCGAAAAAAAGAGCAATAATACTGGCAATAATTCCAAAAAGAATAACAAGTCCCAGATTGGCTCCAATAATTCCTGCAGCAGCAATAGGTCCTGGTGTGGGAGGTACCAGGCAATGGGTTGAAATAAGACCCAGACTCAATGCGATTGCAGGTCCGGCCAGAGAAATATTTGCCCTCTTTGACAAAGCTTTATTTAATGGTGAGAGAATAACGAATCCCGAATCTGCAAATACTGGAATTGAAACAAACCACCCGATTATTGCCATTGCATGTGGGACACGTTTCTCGCCGATTATCTTCAGAATCTTGTCAGCAAGAGTGTATGCCCCTCCGGAATATTCCAGAAAAACACCAATGATAGTCCCAGCAACTATAACTATACCAATATAACCCAGAGTATTACCAAATCCGGTATTGATCGATTCAACAATGAGATTGAGAGGCATCCCTGTGAATAATCCAAAACCCAGTGCAGCAAACAACAAAGCAAGAAAAGAATGTAGCTTTAACTTTGTAGAAGAAAAAACTATGAAAAAAATACATAGTAATAATACAATCAATAATAACATCAGCCTTTAGAGTTAAATAGTATACACTTGATCATAAATATTTTAAAAACTGCAAAGAAATGAACCCCGGAATACATTTTATAATTTGTTGCTGTTATTCATCAATTACTGCTTGTTCCTTGTATTGTGAAAAATTTCAGACAGCTTTTACAGCTTTAACAATAGCCTCAGGAGTGAGATTGTACTCTTCCAGGAGTTCTCCGTAATTATGAGCTGATTGTCCAAACCTGTCATTTATTCCAACAGTCAGAATGGGAGTTCCGTTACCCCGCAATATGAAGGAGATAATACTGGCAAGTCCACCTATAACCGAGTGTTCCTCAGCAGTAATAATACCCTTCATCCCATGAGCCATCCTTTTTATCTCCTTCTCGTCTATTGGCTTAAGAGAACTCACATTGACGACTCTCACCGAAATATTTTCATTTGCCAGTTGTTCTGCGGCAACCATGGCTTTTGAAACCATTATGCCATTTGCAAAAACAACAAAATCGCTGCCTTCACGGATCAGATAAGGTTTCCCTATTTCAAATTCTGTTTCTTCGGGAAATAGATCCGGCAAATCATGTCTGTTTATCCGCATATATACCGGACCATGATACTCTGCAATTTTCTCTGTCATCTTTCTTGTTTCTATGCCATCAGCCGGTACAAGAACAGTCATATTTGGAATGGCACACATAATTGATGTATCTTCCACCGACTGATGAGTAGCACCATCACCAAAATCTGAAAGTCCGGCACTCGATCCTATTATTTTAACATTAAGCCCTGGAATACATATACCCTGACGTATCTGATCAAATGATCTTCCTGCTGCAAAAACAGCAAAAGAATTAGTAAATGCAATTTTACCCGTAAGAGAAAGTCCTGCAGCAAATGAGGTCATATTTGCTTCTCCTATTCCCATTTCAAAAAATCTCTCCGGGAACTGTTGTTCAAAAAGAACAGTCATTGTTGATTTTCCAAGATCTGCCTCGAGCACAACAATATTCTTGTTATCTCGTCCGAGTTCAAGTAATGTTTCTCCGTAAACCTGTCTGGGATTTTGAAACTTCATAGTATCGTCAATTAATTTTGTTTAGCTCAGCACATGCACTTTCAAATTGTTCTTTTGTCAGTTCACCGTTATGAAAAGCGGCAACATTTTCTGCGAATGATATCCCCTTGCCTTTTATAGTGCGGGCAATCAGTATTTTTGGTTTATCCTTTATTTTTTCTGCTTTTTCGAGGGTGTCTATTATTTCCTGTATGTTATGTCCGTCAATATCATAGACATGCCATCCAAATGCTTTCCATTTGTCGATAAGCGGATTTGTGTCATAACGCTCGGTTATTGGTCCGGTGGCCATCAGTCTGTTCATGTCAAGGAATACATACAGGTTATCGAGCTTATAATATGATGCAGTCATAGCTGCTTCCCATATCTGGCCTTCAGCGATCTCGCCATCACCAACAATACAGTAAACCTTGCTGTCCTTCTTGTCAATCTTCAGTCCTGCAGCCATACCACATGCCATTGAAAGACCCTGCCCCAATGAGCCGGTATTTCCCTCAACACCCGGAGTAGTCTTCATATCAGGATGTCCCTGCAACATAGCACCCAGTTTCTTAACATTATTAATCTCCTCTTTCGGGAAATATCCAAGCTCAGCAAGAGCAGCATATTGTATCAGGGCAGCATGTCCTTTACTGAGAAGAAATCTGTCACGGTCTTCCCATTTCGGATTCTTTGGATCATGTTTCATTTTGTTAAAATAAAGGACCGACACTATTTCACTTAATGAACATGATCCTCCGAGGTGCCCTTTCTGCCCAACACCTACCATTTTAATTATATTCAGCCTTAAGGTGGCTGCAATTTTCTCAAGTTCTGCAACTGTCATTTTCATCTTTACAGATTATTTGAATCAGGATTATTATAAAATGATGAAAGAATATTATTTATTTTAGATTGATAAAATTAGTATTTTTAATGATAGTTATTTTAGCATCAGTTCAATAATTAAAAAAATCAAATAATCATGAGAATTGCTTTCACTTTAATTATCATTTTATTTTTATTTTCAGGTTGTTCAGAATCAGGATCCGGGGAAAAGGCTTTCCCCGCTGATAAAAATCCCGAGCAGATCGGCAAAAGAGTCATTGATGATCTTTTATCAAGGCCTGACTTTATGATGTACAATACAGGTGATGTACGGGCTGTACATTATGCCGAAGCATGTGCAGGTTTCGGAGCAGCAAGGCTTGCAGGATTTCTTGATGACAAGGACAGACTGCAGAAATTATCTGAGCGATATTCAAGAGTCCTGGATGAAAAAATTGAAAATACAGCAAATCATGTTGATGTAAATGTTTACGGAATACTTCCCCTGGAATTATATCGTCAAAATAAAGAACATAAATTCCTGAATCAGGGTCTTGCATTTGCCGACGGGCAGTGGGAAGATCCTCTTCCAGACGGTCTGACAAACCAGACAAGATTCTGGATTGACGATATCTGGATGATTGCCTCATTACAGATCCAGGCATACAGAGTGACAGGTGATATGATATATCTTGAAAGAGCTGCACTTGAAACCGATACCTATATCAGGAAACTACAGCAGTCTAATGGTTTGTTCCATCACGGAGAAAACGCGCCTTTTTTCTGGGGAAGAGGGAACGGGTGGGTTGCTGCCGGACTGGCGGAGCTGCTTACAGAACTCCCTGAGAAAAACCCGCACTATCAATCAATTGCTTCAGGATACAGGAAGATGATGGATGCCCTTATTCTTTATCAGTCGGAAGACGGGATGTGGTGTCAGCTTATTGACAATCAGGATTCCTACAGGGAAACTTCTTCAACAGCTATGTTCGGATATGCAATGACAGTAGGTTCAAAGAAAGGCATTCTAAAAGGAAAGACTTATAGGGAAGCTTATCTGAAAGCCTGGAATGCTCTGACAGGGTATATCAACGAGGGCGGTAGGATACGCAACGTATGTATAGGTACTCCGAAAAGCAACAACGTTGATTTTTATCTCAACCGGCCTACCTCTACCGGTGATCTGCACGGACAGGCTCCGGTAATATGGTTTGCATACAGTATACTCGCTAAATATTAAATTTAAAGAACGAGTATCTCAACAAAGAGGTATGGAAATAAGTTCACGGGTATTTACCTCCAGTGCGGAAAGATATCCGTACCCGGACTCTGGCCCGTATACGCATCCGGTATCAATAGGTATTACCTGAGATCCTTTTAATATTAGTTTGTTTACATATTCCAGACTCTTGGGCCGATGGCCATGAATTATTGTTTTCCCATTGAATAAATAATTCTGATAAGAAAGCCTGCATTCCCAAATCATGTGGTAAACATCCGAAAAAGGATCTTTTATCAGATCATTGAATCCTGCATGTACGAAGTAACAATCTCCGATGTTATGATAAAAGCCCAGGCCAGAAAAAAAGTCAAAGTACTTCCTTTTTATACCCCTGATTTCGCTTATCCCAAAACTAAGCAGCGTAGTATCTCCGTTGTTCATTAGCCACAAAGGTAAATCCTTCTGATCCTGATATGCATCAAGAAGCATTTGCTCGTGATTACCTCTAAGGGTAATAATATCAAAACCTTTTTCAGACAGGTCAACAACAAAATCAATTACTTCCCTGCTCTGCTCTCCCCTGTCTATATAATCACCCAGAAGGATAAGCTTGTCCGTCCTTTTCAGATCAAGCACCCTTACAATAAGCTCATAAAAGGTAAGGAAACATCCGTGAATGTCGCTTACAACAAAAAGACGATTCATTTGATAAAATATCTTTATCTGCAAACAGTCTCGATCTCATCCACCGTTTTCGGGATCGGAGTACCAAGAACCTTGTGTCCCTTTTCAGTAATTAGAATATTATCTTCTATTCTGATCCCTCCCAAGGATCTGTATTTGCCAATTTTTCTGTAATTTATGAAATCTCTGTATTTATTTTCAGCTTCCCATTTCTGAATCAGTTCAGGTATGAAATAGATTCCAGGTTCAATAGTAAAAACATGTCCCGGTTTAAAAGGCAAAGCGAATCTAAGGAATGCCAGCCCAAACTGATCGCTGCGTTTTACATTTTCGTTATATCCAACATAGTTTTCACCAAGGCCTTCCATATCATGAACGTCCAGTCCCAGCATATGCCCGATCCCGTGCGGCATAAAAAGTGCATGAGCCCCTTCCGAGACTGCATCTGCCACGTTTCCTTTCATCAGGCCAAGATCCTTAAGGCCGGAAGCTATTACAGTGCATGCTTTTATGTGCACATCCCTGTTTGATAATCCCGGACGGAAAGCCATAATCGATTCAGTGTTTGCCTTCAGAACAATTTCATAAATATCCTTCTGCAGTGCACTGAATTTCCCTCCAACCGGTGTGGTCCTTGTAATGTCTGAAGCATAGTGCAACATAGATTCGGCGCCTGCATCAGTTACTATCATCCGGCCTTTTTTCAGAATATTACCGTGGTCATGATTATGTAGAGTCTGTCCATTTACACTAAGTATTATCGGGAAAGAAGTGCCTTTGCCCCTGGCGTGTGCTATACCTTCGATCTTCCCGAATATTTCCTGCTCAGATATCCCGGCCCGGCACATCTTCATTGCTGTTACATGCATATCGTAAGCAATATCGACGGCTTTCTCAATTTCTTCTATTTCATCCTTTTCCTTTATCGACCTTAGTGATACCACAGCGCTTATAAGGTCCTTTGAAGCAAGGGTTTTCATCTGACAGGGGTTCTCCCTGAGAAGTGTACCGAGAGTCATCCGGGTCTCACCCCTGTATGGAGGAAGGAAATGAATTTTCCTTTTCCCCGACACAGCCTTTTTTACTACATCATCTAGTTTAGTCAGGGGGTCTGTCTTAAAAATTCCGCATTTCAGGGCAAGATCCTTTACAGATTGTTGCGGACCCATCCATATTATGTCATCCATATCAAAATCATTACCGTACAGATGATCTTCTCCGGAATCAAAATCAATTACTGCAGCAAATCCAGGAATATCAAGCCCGAAAAAATACAGAAAATCACTGTCCTGCCTGAAATGATAAGTATTCGCCGGATAGTTCATAGGAGACTCCGTGTTGCCAATGAATACAGCTAACCCTGATTTCATCCTATTGTGAAGGGCCTCTCTTCTTTTTACATACACATCGCTTCTAAACATGACCAATAGCTTTTTAATTAACAAACCTCTAAGTTAATCCATTTAAAATATGAAACAATTCTTAAAAATCATACGTAAAATTAAGTAATAGGGTTATCAACAACCTGAATCCTGATACAATGTAATTGAATATTTTAATTATCAGTCAGAATCTGATGCGAATGGCAATACTTATTAATATTATTTAATTATATTCGCTGCAGTTATGAACATTTTATAAACACATTTTCAAGAATGCCATACCGTAGATTACCAAACACAGATTCGGCGCGTATCAGAGCAATGAAAAAAGCTCTTGAGAGGGGAAAGGAAATACCTCCCTCAAACATGGCTTATTCAGCAAAAAAGTTAATAAGGCTCCAAAAATTCCTTCCGCTTTTTGAGCATAATATTCAGCTTCACAAACTGGCACTTGCCTCTCAGAATGCAAAAAGTAAAATTTACATTGATGCTTTCCAAAAAGCTAAAATTTACATTACGCATTTCATCAGGGTTATGAATATGGCTGTCTTCAGAGGGGACCTCCCTGTTGAAACAAGGGTTTATTACGGCTTGCCGACAAATGAACTCAAGGTCCCGGCGATGAATACCGAGAATGAGCTTATAACCTGGGGAAGAAGAATAATTGAAGGGGAAGAGTTAAGATTGCAGAAAGGAGGAAGCCCCGTTACAAATCCAACAATAGCTGTTGCCAAAGTCAGGTTTGAAAAATTTCTTGAAGTAAATAACTCACGTCAGGTCCTTATAAAAAAAGCAAAGGATTTCAGCGAGAGGACTTCAGATATGAGAAGGGAAGCCGATGAAATAATACTTCAGATATGGAATGAGATTGAAGCACATTTCAGTACCCTGCCTGATGACATAAGAAAAAAAGAGTGTGAGGAGTATGGACTTGTATATGTCTTAAGAAAAAGTGAGTTAAGCTTAGCTGAAACTGTGGCAGGTGATGATAAGACACCACTGTAACAATTCCGCATTGATCGCTGATACAAAATAAAACCTGCTGATTTGACTATTGGTAATATAGTGCTGCCTGACCGGCCCTTATTTCTTGCACCGATGGAGGACATAACTGATCCGTCTTTCAGGATGGTCTGCAAGCAGTATGGTGCCGATTTTATGTACACCGAATTCATATCGTCCGATGGCCTTATAAGGAACGGCGATAAAAGTGTTAAAAAGCTCGATATATATGAATTCGAAAGACCAATAGGTATACAGCTCTATGGTCATATTATTGATGCAATGACAGAAGCAGCAACTATTGCAGAAGAAGAAAAACCTGAACTTATTGATATAAATTTCGGATGTCCTGTCAAAAAGATAGCAAACAGAGGGGCCGGCGCCGGGATGCTACGCAATATACCCCTGATGATTGAAATGACCTCGGCAATTGTAAAATCAGTAAAATTGCCTGTAACAGTTAAAACAAGATTAGGCTGGGATGAAGACAGTAAAAACATCTTAGAGGTAGCTGAAAGGCTTCAGGATGCTGGCATTCAGGCTATTACTATCCATGGACGCACAAGGGCCCAGCTTTACAAAGGTACTGCCGACTGGACCCTGATAGGTGCAGTTAAGAACAATCCCGCGATCAAAATCCCCGTGATCGGTAACGGAGATATAGATTCTCCTGTAAAAGCCCGGGCAATGTTCGACACTTACGGAGTTGATGGTATAATGATCGGAAGGGCTGCAGTTGGCAGGCCCTGGATTTTCAGGGATATCCGTCATTACCTTAATACCGGGGAATTACTTCCTGAACCGACTGTCAGTGAAAAAGCTGATCTGGCCCTGTATCATTTCAACCGATCACTTGAATATAAGGAAGGGAAAAAAGCTATTTTTGAAATGCGCCGCCATTTTTCGAATTACTTCAAGGGATTACCAAATTTCAAAGAGACCCGGCTGCGACTCCTGACCTGCCAGGAAGAGGAAGATATAAAATCAATAATCGTTGAAATAGGACAAAAATGGGGAGACTATAGAAGTGAGGATAAAACGGCAGTCTATACAATCTGATCTGTCCTTAAATCCTTCTCAACTCTGGTAAACAGCGCCGGGAAAGTCTTCCATCTGAAGAGTATCTTCATAATTGCAATAACCAATATCCCCATTATAAGCAGTGCAGTGAATTCAGTCCAGGGATATATATTGTGTTGCCTGAAAAGTGCATCCGACTGTAATGCAGATGATTCGTTAGTATTCATGACAATTAAAAAAATATTATTTGCTGTGTGAGCTCCCATTGCTGCCTCAATTCCGTCATCAAGAACAGTAATTATTCCAAAAATCAATCCAAATAATATATACTGAGGCATCATTGTCCAGAAGCCAAAAGTTTCAACCTCGGGATTCAGCCCGTGCATCAGTCCGAACAAAACGGAAGTTATGACAAGGGAAAAGAGCCTGTTCCTCAGCAGAACTGTAAATCCCTGCATCAGATAACCTCTGAACAGTATCTCTTCAAATGAGGCCTGAAAAGGTATCAGCACAAACGCAACAATTATGAGAGGTAAAAGAGTAATAGTTGCATTATTTAGTGAAAAATTTGAAGGATTGGTCTTAATACAAACAAACAGATAGATTGCAGAAAGTGTCAGCCAGATCAGGGCAGAGCTGATGAACCTGTTCCATCTGAAAGAGCTGGTGCCATTTATTACACTTTTAAATGTCCTGTTATTCAGAGGCTTAATAAGCACAAAAAAAGCCAGTATTCCGATTATGAATGGGAACACAGTTAATATCAGATTGACATTCTGATCAAGGCCGAGAGGAGCCAGACTGGAAGGATCAGCCGAGATTTCGGTTATAACATCAGGGTCTGAAACGGCTTTAATTCCTATTGCCAGAAGCAGAGGGAGGGCTCCGATCGTATTTGTTGCTGCAAAAATAACCAGTACCATTATCAGATATCTCCAGAAAGCATTTTTCCCGGAGAATGATGATTCAAGATGATTCATATTTCAATGTTTTAATGTTCGAGGCCAATCTGACTGACTGGAGGTAAAGGTTTTGTATTTGCCCTTTTAGGATAGTCAATTGAATAATGCAGTCCGATGCTTTCTTTACGGTTCATTGCATGCTTTATAATAATATATCCGATATTTATAATGTTCCTCAGTTCACAAATTTTTTTGGAAATGAGTGAACGTTTATAAAGACTTTCTGTCTCCTGATATAGGATCTCCATTCTCACCAAAGCCCTTTCCAGTCGCAGGTTAGACCTTACTATTCCTACATAATTACTCATTATCATCTGAACCTCTTTTATGCTTTGTGTGATGAGAACCATTTCCTCCAGGTGAGTGGTGCCCTTATAATCCCAGCTTGGAATTTTTTCTTCGAAAGAAAGGTCGGATAGCCGATTGCCCGAGTGAAGTGCTGCTCTGTGGGCAAAGACAACAGCTTCAATAAGTGAATTGGAGGCCAGTCGATTGGCACCATGCAAACCACTTGATGCTACTTCCCCGAGAGCATACAGCCTGTCAATATTACTTTGACCATCTACATCCACCTTTATACCTCCGCACGAATAATGCTGGACAGGGACCACAGGTATCATATCTTTTCTTATATCAACTCCCCTTGAAAGGCAGTGTTCAAATACATTTGGAAAATGATCTTTCAAACCCTCCCCGCTAAGATGGGTACAGTCAAGCCAGACATGATCATCACCCCAGATCTTCATTTCATTATCTATTGCCCTTGTAACGATATCCCTGGGAGCAAGTGAGCCCCTGCTGTCATACCTTTTCATAAAATCCTCGCCGGCCATATTTTTCAGAACAGCACCGTATCCGCGAAGGGCTTCAGTTATCAGAAATGATGGTCTCGCTCCTGGATCATAAAGTGATGTAGGGTGAAACTGAACAAATTCCATGTTCTCAATAGTTCCCTTTGCCCTGTAAACCATAGCAATTCCATCTCCGGTTGCAATTTCCGGATTGGTGGTTGTAAGATAAACATTACCAATCCCGCCTGTAGCTACAATAGTGACCTTTGAAAGAAAGACAATTACTTTCTTGTTTACCAGGTCGGCTACATATGCTCCGTAACATTTTATTCCCGGATAGTTTTTCTTGACTACCTCCCCAAGATGATGCTGGGTTAGCAGTTCAATTGCAAAATGATGTTCAAAAATCTCAATATTTGGATCTTTTCTTACCCGAAGCATAAGAGTTTTCTGTATGGCTTCTCCCGTCTTGTCCTTGTGATGAAGAATCCTGTGCTCCGAATGGCCTCCTTCCTTAGCCAGATCATAGGTCCCATCTTCCTTCTTATCAAATGGCACTCCCAGCTTTATAAGGTCCTTGATCCTTTCAGGGGCTTCATTGACTACCATCCTGACAACATTCTCATCGCAGCATCCATCACCTGCAATGAGAGTGTCGCTGATGTGCTTTTCGAAGTTATCCGGTTCACTGAATACTGCAGCTATACCGCCTTGTGCATAGCGGGTATTGGTGTCATCCATGCTGGCTTTTGTAACAATAGTGACTTTACCAAATTTTGAAGCTTTGAGAGCAAACGTCAGCCCGGCAATACCGGAACCAATAACCAGAAAATCAGTCCTTTTTTTCATAACTGAATATTTAGGGAATACCCGGTAAAGATACAAATAGAAATGATCGATAATAAACTACGGATTGTTTAAAAGGAGTTCTTTAAGGTAAGAGCCTGGACAAAGAAAAGCCCTGTTTCACAGCACCAAGGAATTGTAAAACCAAAGTTTTTAATTTACTTTTGCCTTCCGTTAATTACAAACTAATAATAATTATATGGCCCAGGAGGATATTTTTAAGAAGCTTGTAGCTCATTGTAAGGAATATGGATATGTTTTTCCTTCAAGCGAAATATATGATGGATTAAGTGCAGTATACGATTATGGGCAGTATGGTGTGGAACTAAAGAACAACATAAAAAAATACTGGTGGGACAGCATGGTCCTGCTTAATGAGAATATAGCCGGTATCGATTCTGCAATTTTCATGCACCCGACTATATGGAAAGCTTCCGGCCATGTGGATGCTTTTAACGATCCTCTTATCGACAACAAGGATTCAAAAAAAAGATACAGGGCTGATGTCCTTATAGAGGAGCACATTTCGAAAATAGAGGACAAGATAAGTAAGGAGGTTGAAAAAGCACGTGAAAAGTTCAGAGATGCTTTTGATGAATCTAAATTCCGGCAGACAAATCAAAGGGTACTGACGAATCAGTCGAAACTTGATGAGATTAATGCACGGTATTCCTTAGCTATGAATGCCACTGATTTGAATGAACTAAGGCAGATCATTCTCGATAATGAGATCGTCTGCCCGATCTCAGGTACACGGAACTGGACAGAAGTAAGACAGTTCAATCTCATGTTTGCAACCGAGATGGGATCCACTTCAGAGGGAGCCTTGAAGGTTTATCTGCGGCCAGAGACAGCGCAGGGTATCTTTGTGAATTTCCTCAATGTCCAGAAAACCGGAAGAATGAAGATCCCCTTCGGGATTGCACAGATAGGCAAGGCATTCCGTAATGAGATAGTTGCCCGCCAGTTCATTTTCAGGATGCGTGAGTTTGAGCAGATGGAAATGCAGTTTTTCGTTCAGCCGGGTTCCGAACTCGACTGGTTCAGGCACTGGAAAGAGATAAGGATGAAATGGCATACTTCCCTTGGCTTCGGCGAAGAAAACTACCGCTTTCACGATCATACAAAGCTTGCACATTATGCAAACGCCGCAACAGATATTGAATTCCGCTTCCCGTTCGGATTCAAGGAAGTTGAGGGGATTCATTCGCGTACCGATTTTGACCTGAAACAGCACCAGAATTTCAGCGGTAAAAAGATGCAGTATTTCGATCCCGAAAAAGGTGAATCATACATACCTTATGTGATTGAGACATCAATAGGTGTTGACAGAATGTTTCTGCAAATAGTATCAGCAGCTCTTCAGGAAGAAGAGTTGAAAAAGGATGACGGAACACTTGATACAAGGGTTGTTATGAGGCTCCCTTCGTTTCTTGCTCCTGTTAAGCTTGCAGTTATGCCGCTTGTAAAGAAGGACGGCCTGCCTGAAATCGCTGAGAAGATCATTCACAATCTGAGATTCGATTTCAATTGCCAGTATGATGATAAAGATTCTATAGGAAGACGCTACAGAAGACAGGATGCTATAGGAACCCCCTACTGTATCACAATTGATCATCAGACAATAGAAGACAGCTCCGTTACTATAAGATATCGTGATTCTATGGAACAGGAAAGAGTAAAAATATCCCGGTTAAAAGATATTATTGCTGAAAAGGTCAGCATTGCAGGCTTGTTAAAAAAGCTTTGAAATGAAAAAAGTCCTCATCGTGACTTACTACTGGCCACCGGCAGGTGGAGCAGGGGTGCAGAGATGGTTAAAATTTTCAAAGTATCTGCCCGGGTTCGGTTGGGAACCAGTGATTCTTACAGTTGATCCTTTTTACGCAACATACCCTGCCCTCGATAATACACTTGAAAAAGATATTCCCCCGGGATTAAAGATATACAAGACAAAATCCACCGACTGGTTCAGATTATATAAAAAAGACAAATCAAAGATCCCTTCAGCGGGATTCGCAAATAACAGTGATATATCACTCAAGGGTGTACTATCACGCTTTATAAGAGGCAACTTTTTCATCCCCGATCCCAGAAGAGGATGGAATCGCCATGCTATAAAAGAAGCTGTCTCAATTATTTTAAAAGAAAGAATCAGTGCGGTCATTACAACAAGCCCCCCCCACTCGTCACAACTGATCGGACTGAAGCTGAAGCAGATCTTCCCAGGTATAATATGGATAAGCGACTTCAGGGATGCCTGGACCGATATCTATTATTACGAACTTTTTTATCCTACATGCATCTCCAGAAGAATTGACAGACGGTATGAAAGAAATGTTCTGAAAAATGCTGATAAAATAATTGCTGTCGGATATAACCTCGCAGAGAATTTCATTTCAAAGGTAAGCGA